>JBBQIQ010000010.1:0-50740 GCA_038325075.1 Bacteroidales bacterium
AGAGACTTAGAGACTGAGAGACTTAGAGACTTAGAGACTTAGAGATTTAGAGACTGAGAGATTGAGAGACTTAGAGACTTAGAGACTATTTGTCTTAGAGAATGTGTGCCCGTGTGACCCTTGCCCTGAACCCTGTGCCCTGCGCCCTGCGCCCTGCGCTCTGCGCCCTGCGCCCTGAGCTCTGAGCCCTGCGCCCTGCGCCCTGAGCTCTGTGCTCTGCGCTATGTCAATCAGATTTGAGATTTTAATCTCACCAATTGTTGAAACATAAAAAACCATAGCTTTGCACCCAATTTACAGGAATAGAAACCTAAAATTTACTGACTGTGGATATATTTGAAAAAAGGGTTATGAATCTTGGACCGCTTGGTATGTATGCCAAACAGGCTGACGGCTACTTCATGTTCCCGAAACTCGAAGGCGAAATCGGCAACCGGATGAAATTTCGTGGCAAAGATGTGCTGGTATGGAGCCTTAATAATTACTTAGGCCTTGCAAACCATCCTGAAGTAAGGGAAGCCGATGCAAAAGCATCTAAGGATTGGGGGCTCGCTTACCCAATGGGGGCCCGGATGATGTCGGGTCAGACAGTATATCATGAGCAACTTGAACGCGAATTGGCAGCATTTGTGGGTAAAGAAGACGCCTTTCTGTTGAACTTCGGTTACCAGGGTATGGTTTCAATCATTGATGCTTTGGTTGACCGTAAGGATGTAATTGTCTATGATTCTGATGCACATGCCTGCATCATCGACGGAGCGCGTCTGCACATGGGTAAACGCTTTGTTTTTCCGCACAATAATATCGAAAACCTTAAGATTCAGTTGAAACGGGCACAAAAAATGACCGAAGAAACCGGAGGTGGTATTTTGGTTATCACTGAAGGTGTCTATGGAATGACCGGTGATCAGGGAAAATTGAAGGAAATCGTTGAACTGAAAAAAGAATTTAATTTCAGGTTATTGGTTGACGATGCACATGGATTCGGAACCATGGGCCCAACCGGTGCCGGTACACCCGAAGCACAGGGCGTGCAGGATGGTGTTGATATTTACTTCGGAACTTTTGCAAAAGCCATGGCTGGTATCGGCGCTTTTGTCGCCACCCAGCACGATATAGTTGACTTTCTCCGGCACAACATGCGTTCGCAGACTTATGCCAAATCGCTGCCGATGCCTATGGTTATCGGTTCGCTTAAACGACTTGATCTGATCAGGAAGCATCCTGAACTCAGAAATAATCTCTGGAAAATAGTTAATGCCCTACAGTCGGGATTGCGTAATGCCGGTTTCAATCTTGGTCATGCAGCTTCGCCTGTTACACCAGTAATCCTTGAAGGTGGTATTCCGGAAGCTACACAGATTACTGTTGACCTTCGCGAGAAACATGGCATTTTCTGTTCAATTGTTACATATCCGGTTATCCCGAAAGGAATGCTTCTGCTGAGGCTTATCCCGACTGCAGTTCATACACTTGAAGATGTAAATTATACCATTGAAGCCTACAAAGAAGTACGTGTAAAACTTGAGGCTGGCGCTTATGCCAACGTGATGTACGATATTTCAAAATTATAAATATCAATAATCCATTTTAAAAACAGAGGCTGTCCGAAAAGCAGCCTTTGTTTTTTTTGTTGAACACTTTTTTAAGGAAACTATTGCCGATTGACGGATAAACCGACGAACTATTCTGTTTATCTATAACTGATATAAATAAACTTCAGGTGATAAATATCCTTTTTTATAATTAGCCGTTCTCTCTATATTTGCCCGATCAGAATAATCATAAAATTAAAGAATTAGAGAATAAAATCATAACGATCTTTTTATAAACAATCTCCATTTTACTAACCATCAAAAACCATTTCTATGAAAAAGATTATGCTTATCAGCCTTTTATCGGCAATTTTATTCAGTTCAACAGCCTGCAAAAAGGATAAGGAAGAAACTGAAGCCACAGCTATTTCGGTTAAAATTGATGGAAATACCTGGAATGCAGACCTATCAGTTTCGGTTTATATTTCATCAACCGGAATAACTTCGATTCTCGGTTCATCAGGTCTGTCGGAGCAGGTACAGATTTTATTCAAAGGAAACTCAACAGGAACCTATAATTTCACGACAGATTTTGAAGATGCATACTGCGTGTTTGCTTACATGAGCGGAGATATATACACATCAGCAAACGCCAATGTACCAACAGGACAGATTATTGTTACAAAATATGATCAGGAAAAGAAGCTGATTTCCGGTACTTTCCAATTTACAGGGATTAATTTCGAGGATGAATCAAAGTTATTTACAGAAGGTGTATTTAAAAACGTAAAGTTCGAAAATCAATAATGAGCCTGCTCCGAAAAATCAAAAAGGAAGGTTAGACACCAAGGAGATAAAGCCGGTGAAATTAAATCTTTAAGGGATATCGGAAAACTGGTTTACTCCGATGCTAAAATAAAAGATGGGTTGTACTTTGAATACCCGCAGGACCATGAGAATAACCGGGACCTGAATTTTACCCCAGCCCACTTTGGAACGCAGGAGGATCATATCAGGTATTTGATGGAAAACATACGTTATCCGCGTGAAGCACTGGAAAGTGGAACTCAGGGGAAAGTGATAATTCATTTGAAAATAACAAAAGATGGCGCAGTAGAGGTTATTTCAATTTCCAAAGGGGTTAATCCCTATCTTGACTTCGAATCATGGCGTGTAATTGAAGCTTTGCCCAAATGGACACCCGCCATGAAAGATGGAGAACCGGTCGATTCATATACTTTTATACCAATCAAATTTACACTGGCAAATTAATTACTTTTGAGGATAATTCATATTCTAATGTTTTTTCTGTGTTAATTAAACACTATTATTGAAACTATCTGACAACTAACGAATTGCAGTGATCTTACTCACATTGTTTGGCGGGTCTGGGTTTGCTTCCTGATCCTTTTACAATAAAAAAGGAAGCCTTGACCGGACGGCTGTTGAAAGCCTGATTATTTCCGGAATTATACTTACTTTAATTTCAGTATTCATCATCAGAAAAGGAAACAAATGATGGCTTATGCGCCTTTCGTTTTAGAAATGCTGGCCTTTGTGGCCGGAATTTACCTGTTTTTAATATCCTTCAGGCTTTACAGGCCTAAGCACAGGAATGAAAAAGCTGAAGAAAAGTTCGACAATTTTGTGAATACGTTCGGGAACACAGCGAAAATTGTATCCCTGATTTTGATATTGAACGGGATTGCTGAGATCTACAGTCTGTTATTTTAATCTGATAAATTTTTTACTCAATTCGAAAACAACCGGAAATACTTTTATCCGGTATGCAACCATTGCCTCAAAATCAGTATCTTTATATAGCTGTAAATAGCATCTGTTAATCCATTCGATTATGAAAGTAAATATGAAACCAATACTGTTGATAATTGCTTTAATTGCGTTGATATTCAGTTGTAAAAATGAAAGTGAAACCCATCTCATAAACGGGCAGCTTTTAAGTCATTCGGAGTGCAAAAGCATGAAATCCGGTGCAGGCATTTCGATGGATTCCGATAGTTTATCGTGTGTTGAGTACGCTTATGAAGAGACAAACAAATAAGCTACATCTCAAGCACATCAACGCCGGATTTAACTGTTGTCCGGGCAATCTGACCTGTAATGTTTCTATCAGCAACGATACTATTCTGATTCAGGAAAAGGAACAGTTTGCCCAATGTAATTGCGATTGTCTGTATGAGAAGAGAATATATTAATAAGAATTAAATTTTAGACAATAATTGACAGCCAGCGAAGCAATAGATTAACTGATAAAACCTCAGGTCTCGTAATCATTCTTAAACCACCTTTCAATAAAGTCCTCCGCATTTTTATGCATTATTTTACCGACAAAATCAGGAACATTGTTAATGTTATAGGTCGTTAAAGAGATTTTCTCAAGTGTTGAAATTAATTTTGCAGCAAATTCCCCCATTCTGGCTGCGTTTGGAGCTTCCGGCAGTGTTGCAACCAGTCCATCATAATCGGTACCGATGGCAATATGGTTCTTAGCATCGACGCCAATCTTTTTTCCAATCTGAAGAATGTGCAAAACCTGGTTGGCAAAATACAAAACGCCTTTGGTTCCTGGCGCCATTACTTCAGCACTATCCAGAATATCACCATCATCATCATTATCTTCAAGGTCATCAGCATCATTGGAGATCACCATGGTAGAGCCGGTTGTACTCTTAAACAGATACTTTTCACTGCTGCTCAGGTATTCCTTTGGTTTTTTCTGCACTCCACCAATGATCCGGAGATCAAATGAAATCCCGATAAGGCCCTTTGAATTCAGAATTTCAACGATCTCTTCATCAAAAAGGTTGATGGTTGATGGATTGAAAAAGGTATCATCAATTTTTCCGGGCACCCGTTCATGAACAAGTTTGTAGAATTTCCTGAAAAGCGGCTGGACCAGTTTCCGGATATGTGAGTGATCATCTTTTGAGATACCGGCTAAACCAACATGCGATGCCATGATAGGAATCCTGCCATAACCCTTTGATGCCCTGTATTCATATAAATCGAGCCGGCTGCGAAGGCTTAAATGCTTGACGTCAATAAGAACCTTGCGATTGTTGAAGTCGGTATAGCATTCATCGATCAGCTTCCTGCCGAAATCGGTAAGCCCTGAACCCCGGGGCACAAAATAAAACTTACCCGCTCCTTTTATACCATAAGCATGGTTTGCGAAGTTCATTTGCTGCATGTGGGCCATGGTATAATAAAACAGAGGGCACTTCGACCGGAAATGTTTCAGGTTCGCAAGCATCCTGCTTATATCGTCTTTTTCGTTTCTACCGTAGCTGATGGTGTGCCCGCCTTCAATCGCGAAAATGGCATGAATGGTATGCTCATCGGCGGGTTTGTATTCGCTCCAGTGATCTACAACTTTAAGGTTTTTCATTACTCCGTCCACCAAATGGGATTTGGCCGACAGAATGTGTTTCAACTCGTCATTGGCATACTGAAACGAAGTCCATTGTCCGGTTTTGACTTCCCTGAGTCTTTTATTAGAGAATTTACCATCGATTAACCTTCCCAGTACCTGCAGAATATCGGCATCAGCAAGTTTGGTCTCCAGCGGATAAATCACTACAACAGCAAGGCTGCATTTGCCTCTTGACAATTGACTGAGGCTGCTTTGCGAATCGAAGGTTCCCTTGCTTAATTTGTCAATAGGCTCAGAAACATTCAGATCGGTCCAGCAGGTGGGCTTTTTTGCAGAATCTTTTCCAAGCATGGTCTTTAAACTCACATGCACATGTAAATCAGCGTAACGCATGATAGATCAGGTTTAATTTAATAAATCAGAAGAACAGAAGAATGGTGACATTAAACACTTTGAGCCTGCTCCGAAAAGTCAATAAAAAAGAATAGACACCAAGTCTCCAAGACACCAATTTACGTATAATATTGTATATCAACATATTGAAATTGGTGTGATTTGGTGTTTTTGTGGCTTGGTGTCAAATAATTAGTTTTCGGAGTGGACTCATCTTTAGAGAAGTTAAACATAGGCAAGCATAAAGCAATATGCAAGAAAATGCTAACCTTTAACAATTAATTAACATAATGTGTACAACCATGGAGTCCGGATTTCAGGGTGTTTGAATTTTGACTAAAAAAACGCAGCTCAAAAAGAGACTGCGTTGAATACTTACACGAAATTAACAGATTTCTAGTCCACTATCATCTTCCCACTAACAACCACAGTACCTGAATTACTTATAAACCTGTAGAAGAATATTCCCGGACGGAGTCCTTTTGAAGTAATTTCAATTTGGTAATTGTTAATGTTATCATACCGGGCAACTTCGTATCCGGTTGACGAAAAGATGGTGAGTGAGCCACCTTCTATCTTCATATCTGTATTAACAGTAAACACTGCACTATTGCTGAATGGATTAGGCCATATCTCCGCATCGGGATTGTTCTTAAGTCCGGTGAGGCTTACCCCAACGTTCGGGCTGTTATACTCGCCCGGGGTTCCATGTGGCTCACCGCTGGCTTTCCAGCTTTCGGCCAATGCGTTGTCGAGGCCGGGATTGATCAGTTCCAGGGTTGGTCCATTACCGTCGGGCTCGAGCGGCCAGGGTAGATTGTCGTCGTATAGTACGGTATCAATCAGCGAACCTGTATCATCGTAGAGTCTTAACAACTCCCCGCTACCGCTCAGGCCATAACCCATTGGTCCAATGTAATTATCAACATCGGGAAAGAGGTTATGAAAAGCAACCGGATCGTTGGCCACCACAATAAGTCCGAACGGTTCTAATAATGTTCCATCGGGGAAGGTGAAAATATGCAGGTCATCTTCATCTTTAAATACCCAGTTTGAGATATCAAGATCATACCCGTGCGGGTTATAAAATTCAACCCAGTCACCCGGATCGAAACCCGGCGCTGAATTGTAATTGATTTCATGAATCACCAGCGAATCGGCGAATACCCTGGGAACAAAAACAGCAATCACCGTATCATTGGAAGATAGCCGTAGTGAAATATTTTGCAAAGAATCGGCAGGGAAAATTGCATTGTGTTTAACTTCCCAGTGATCAAATTTGTAATATTGATCCGATTCAATGGCTGAAAACTTTGTATCCATATTCCCGTAATAGGTTCCTGCCCATGGAAAATCCTTCAATTCCAGTGAATTGAGTTTTACCTGGCCTTTTACAGGAGGTGAAACTTCAACCCGCACGGTATAAGGACCTGTTAAGGTGTAACATTCCATTATAGCTACTCTTACATAGTTAAATCGTCGTGTCATAAAGTCCCTGACTTTCTGTATATTTCCCAGCCATTGGAGTTTGCTTCCACCCCACCGCAGAACATGCCGGTCCATTTCGGGTTCTATTACACCGGCCAGACTGTCGAAAAGCGGAAGCAGGTTGTTCAGGTTAAGCGTTGTATTGAGCAAATCAGCATAACGAGCAACATAATATTGTTCAAAACCAGGATTTGTCCGCAGTTTATTCAACAACCGGACGTGGCCTTCGGGATCAGAACCACCTGAGAGCGCTTCATGAAAACACGGGGAAACATAAGGCGTTTGTGCGGGAATTCCTGTGTAATTATAGTAATGCCCGAAAGTTGCATCTTCATCCCATAAAATATACCCCCAGCGCCTGTGACTGCCTCCAGGGTTTAACCCACGCCACCAGCCAACATTCCAGTTAAGCCAGTCGGAACATACCACGAATGAGTTGATCAGCATATAGTCGGTTATGCTGGTTGGGTCGAGCCGCTCTTCAACATAAGCCCACGATGCCGAATCGGCCATGTTGTGGCCCATGATATATGAATAAAGCATATTCCAGTCATTAAACGCCGACTGGCCTCCATATTCAGCCCAGGTGCCGCCCCAGAGCATAAGGTAGTGCAAATTAAATTTATCCTGATCATAATAATAATCAGTAAAATCATGATCGTTCACCTTTTCACGGATGGCATAAACCCCCCAATACTGGCCATTCGCAAATACCACACAGCGGGAAGATTTTCGCTCGTCGAGGCTCATGCCCGATTGTACCGAAATTGTTTGCACAAAATCGTCACGGATATGCGCGCTCGAATCAATGCCCGGGTAGTTATCATCACCTGAAGCCCTGAGAATAATTTTCTGATATTCGTCCCTGTCGGTGTAGGTAAAGAGATTTTCAAGCAACGCATAGTTATAACCGCACTCATCGCGCATTTTGTAATCAAGGCTACGCTGGTCATGCACCCATGAATCCTGCCCATGCTTGTCGAATTCACCGTATCCTTTGGTAGTTCTCACTTTGTCGGTGTTGTAATACTCAATTGTCCCCCATGGAAAAGTATCATAACTCCCGTTTAATAATATAATCAGGTCGGTAGCGGCTATAGAAACAACCGGAACCGTAAAATCCTCATTGATGAAGTAAGTGTTATATTCGATCAGGCCTGGGAGGATGGTAGCATCGTTACTGAAAACCCTGGCTTTCAGTATTTTTGTTACAAGAACCGATAATGGTGCAGCGTATTCCGGTGAAGTTGGTCCGGGTTCATTTCCGTTGGTTGTATATCTTATTGTGCAATTGGGCTCGTTCGTCGAAAGGCTAACCGCTATTGATTGATTGTAAAATCCCCCTTCAAGGCTCATAACCGGTAGTTCGGCATACCGGGTATAAACGGTGCTCAGATTGTTGGAGCTGCCGGGTGTTGGATTGATATATACGCCCCAAACAACGTCACCGTTGAGAATACGGCCGTTAGAATGCTCCTTTTGTGTTATAGATATGGTTTGCTCATCCAGGATAATTCCACCAGGGTCTGCAAATACAATATGCTCAGGCGTCGAATTGGTTTGGGTAAGCTTAAAGTTGGTGTGAAAAAATCCGAAATTTGCTTCATCACGCCCGGAAGCCCAGAAAAGCTTAAATCCATTTGCCGGAATAGTAGTACCGGCAGGTATCTGCCACTTCATGGGTGCATCCGGCTTATCGCTCAGAAAATATCCACCGATGTTTACAGGTGAGTTGCCTGAATTGTGCAATTCAATCCAGTCCTCATAAGACTCATAATTATCAGGGAATCTATCGAAGTTGGAGCAGGAATACTCGTTTATAACTACCTGTGCTGTTGCCTGGTTGCAAATGAAAAGCACGAAAACAACCAGCAACCAATGATGCAGAGTATTTTTTTTTATCATAACTCTAAGTTTTGGTAAACATTTGATAGCAAAGTTAGTGAATAACCCTTCCTCAATAATATCCGGACAATTTTTTTACACGAAATAGTAAAAAAAATCAGGCAGGCAAGTTGACCAGACGCATAATGAAAAATGATTGACTCTTAAGCTTAATTCCTGTGAGTTGAAATATAACCCAGAACGTGTTGGTCAAAAAGCCTTATTAGTAATCGCAACAATTCGTTATTGGTCGGGTAAATGCTGTCATCTACCCTGCCAATCGGTAAAACTTTCCTTGAAGTCCCGGAAAGGAAAAGGGAATCGACTTTAAGAAGATCATTTCGATGAATTTTTTGTTCAGAAAGCCTGATATTGTGCGCTTCGCACAAATGCATAACATGTTTTCTGGTTACCCCGGGCAAAACCGTTTCCAGCGGTGGAGTTATGACCTCATCCCCTATGATAAAAAACACATTTGACCGGCTTCCTTCAGTAATATACCCATACTGGTCAACCAGCAGCACTTCATAAACTTCGTCTGCCTGCTTAATCTGATCCGTTTCAGCCCTTAGTGTGATGTCCATTACCTTGGCATTGGGGTTTTTGCGCTCTGCATCCAGCAATTTAACAGCTACTCCATTGGCAAACTGTTCAGGTGTCGGATACTGGTGCGGAGTGAAATACAGGAGCAGATTCTGAAAGCCGGATTTGCCCTGAACTATGGAAATCTTTATATTTCCCTCACCACCCTTATTCGCTGAAATTAATGTTTTTATTTCATTGAACAACTGTTTCCGGTCGCAATCTGGATCAACTCCGGCCAAAAGAGTTGTCTGAAAAAACCGGTCCAAATGATCCTCAACAAACAACGGAATACCATCAATAATCCTGAACACTTCATAAATGTAATGAAGTTCCGGAGAAAAAAAACCATCAAAGGCTTCAACTGCCAATAGTTTGCCATTGGCGATAAAAAAATCGCGGGTATATTCTGTCATTTGATCCTGCTATGTAGGTATATAGATAAGCTGTTGAGAGCTATTTTCTCCGGCTTCCGCCAAAAATTGACCCAAGAAGCCCTCTCACCAATTGACGGCCAATTTCACTGCCCATGGTGTAAGCAAAAATAAAAAATCCTTAACCAACTCATTAGGAATATTTCAAAACCAGCCAACAAATATTTTGAATTACCTATTTTTACAAAATAATTCGCTTTGAAATGGACAAGCCTGTTAGCAATCAACAGTTAAAAGAAAGGATTTACGAAATCATTTTTGAGGCCGACACACCTGCGGGTAAGATGTTTGATGTGGTATTGATATGGTCTATCGTATTAAGCGTAATACTGGTGATTGTTGAGAGTGTTCACGAATACTCCAATGAATATCAGCCACTGTTTACAGCAGGTGAATGGTTTTTCACAATGTTGTTTCTACTTGAATATATTTGCAGGATATATGTGGTTCGTAAAAAAACTGCTTACATCTTCAGCTTTTTTGGAATTATCGACCTGTTGTCGGTTCTGCCAACCATGGTCAGCCTGCTTATACCCGGTGCCCAGTATTTAATGGTTATCAGGATTTTAAGGCTTTTACGGGTGTTCAGGGTTTTCAAACTGGCCGGATACATTACTGAGGCTGAAGTTCTGCGCAAAGCCCTAATCGCCAGCAGTCGTAAAATTCTCGTTTTTTTGTCAACCATCGCTGTTCTTGTGGTCGTTATCGGCTCCATTATGTATGTTATCGAAGGCCCTGCACATGGATTCAGGGATATTCCAACCAGCATTTACTGGGCAGTCGTTACACTCACAACAGTTGGATATGGCGACATTTCGCCTCAAACCGGTGCAGGAATGTTCTTTGCAAGTATTGTTATGGTGATGGGTTATGCCATCATTGCTGTTCCAACCGGGATTTTGACTGTTGAACTTTCAAACCTTGACCGGAAAGAAAGCGGCCCGACAACCCAGGTCTGTCAGAATTGTATGCGGGAAGGACATGATCGTGATGCCATTTTCTGCAAGTATTGTGGTGGAAGGATTAATCAGGATTGATTAGTAAAATATTTGATTTCTTATCCGGATTATGTATTTCTAGTCAGTGACAAACTTCATCACTAAGAGCATTTCGAAGTTCTTTGATTGAAAAAAAAAATAATGCTTAGGCTTTCTCATTCAATTTTCATATTTTTAACCTTCATTTACCGCTATTCTGAATAAAAGACGATTGTTTCTTTTCAGGATAAACATAACTTCAAAAAATGAAACAAAAAACCCCTGGAATAGTAAAAACAGATCCATGGCTCGAGCCGGTAGCCGGAGAAGTTTCAGCCCGTATTCAGCGATACAAGGATAAATTAACGGTCATCGAAAACCACAGTGGCTCGTTGATCAAATTTGCCGATGCTTACAAATTTCTCGGAATTGTTTACGATGCAAAATTGAAAGGCTGGTATTACAGAGAGTGGGCGCCTTCGGCTTCCGGTTTGTTTCTTTCCGGCGATTTCAACGACTGGAATCCCCGCTCCCACCCCATGCATATACTCGGAAGCGGAATCTGGGAGATATTTCTCGACGAAGAGAAATACGGTGACCGGTTTACCCACGGAAGTAAAATAAAAGTGTGGGTGGAGGGCGACAACGGATTTCTCCCGCGGATACCGGCATATATCAGGCGTGTGGTGCAGGACGAGGATACCAAAAATTTTTCCGGACAACTGTGGTTCAGTAAGTTTGATTGGAATGGCGATGATTTTAAACCAAACCCGTCCGAGAAACTGTTTATCTATGAATGTCATGTCGGCATGGCACAGGAAAAAGAAGGTTTAGGCACTTACAACGAGTTTGCCGATAATATCCTGCCATGGGTTAAAGAGTGTGGTTATAATGCCATCCAGATGATGGCCATTCAGGAACACCCCTATTACGGGTCATTCGGTTATCATGTAGCCAACTTCTTTGCGCCTTCGTCGCGTTTTGGTACGCCCGAAGATCTGAAAGCACTTATCCGGAAAGCACACAAAATGGGCATTGCAGTAATCATGGATATTGTGCATTCCCATACCGTTAAGAACCTGAATGAAGGGCTGAACATGTTCGATGGCAGCGATCACCAGTATTTTCATGCCGGCGACAGGGGCATTCATCCACAGTGGGACTCCATGCTATTTGACTATGGGAAGACCGAAGTGCTTCAGTTTCTTCTCTCAAACGTAAAATACTGGCTCAAAGAGTTTCATTTCGATGGGTTCAGGTTCGATGGTGTGGGCTCTATGATGTATTTCCATCATGGCAATGCGGTGATTGACTCACCTCAGAAATATTTTACCGATGGGGTTGAATGGGATGCAATTACCTATCTGCAGTTAGCCAATAATCTGGCACATACTATTAAAAAGGAAGCAATTACAATAGCCGAAGATGTTACCGGAATGCCGGGCCTTGCTGCACCTATTGCCGATGGTGGGATCGGATTCGATTATCGCCTCGGAATGGGCATTCCCGATTTCTGGATCAAACTCCTGAAGGAATACAAAGACGAAGACTGGAACATCCACGAACTATGGAATGTTATGAACAACCGGCTGCCGGGCGTTAAGACAGTCGCTTATGCCGAATCGCACGACCAGGCTCTTGTTGGAGATAAAACACTGGCTTTCTGGCTGATGGATCAGGATATGTACTGGCACATGCATGTGGATGACCCGAGTATTGTTATTGACCGTGGGATTTCACTCCATAAACTGATCCGGTTATTTACCTTGTCACTCGGAGGCAATGCATACCTTACCTTTATGGGCAATGAATTCGGGCATCCTGAATGGATTGATTTCCCGAGGGAAGGCAACAACTGGAGTTACCAATATGCCCGAAGGCAATGGTCGCTCCCCGCCAATCCTGAATTGAAATACAAATACCTGGCTGCATTTGATAAGGCAATGGTTGATCTGATTAAAAAACAAAAGGTTTTGGACCACGAATTTGCAACTCAGTTGAACATGGATGAAGCAAATAAAACCATTGTTTTTTCGCGCGGACCATTGGTTTTTGTCTTTAATTTCCATCCGTTCAACAGCATTCCCGGATATATCTTCACCGTTCCTGAACAAGGCGATTACAAAATTGTTCTTAACAGCGATCATAAAGATTACGGCGGGCATGGAAGGGTTGATGAAACCATTGCCTATCCCGCGGTTTATAACAATCAGTTAAAAGTCTGGCAATTGAGCCTTTATGTTACGAACAGGACCGCATTTGTGCTCCGGAAAACAAATTGAGAAAAGCAGATTTTTAACCAGTTTCACGACTAATTCGCAATACTTTTTGTTCTTTAAACAATTTTAACATTCCGGTAACCGGATTTTTAAATTACTTGCGTATTATTGTAAACTTTTTTAAAACCATTTCGAATTAAATATTATATGGAACGGAAACGTCTGGTAGTTAGTTATAGCAATGTTACACCTGAAGTGCTTGAGGCAATCAGAAAAAAGTATCCGCTTGGGTACAACAACCACGTTATCAAGGTTAAAACCAAAGGCGATGACTTTTTCTTTGCAATAACAGTTGATACCGAAGATGCCAGTTACCTGGTGAAGGTACCGGTCAAAATTGATACCAAGGGAGCTGTGAACGATGATGATAATCTCGAAGATATCAACGACGAAAAGGAATCGGATGAGGGTTTTCCTGAAAACGACCCTTCTGCCGATCAGGAAGATTAATTTCGGGCAGCCCTTTGGGCTGCTTTTTTTATCAGAATTCAATACTGAGACCCCGCCGAAAACCAATTATTTGACACCACCCCGGCGCGCCTGCCCCGCAATTTTCGGTGGGCGGGGCTAAAACACAATCCCGTACGAACGGGATCGGGATGGCATCTTGGTGTCTAATTTTCTTTTTTGATTTTTGGAAGCAGGCTCAATATTCAAAATTACACTATAAAAACTTGTAATCAACACAAGTCTCCTAACCTTTAATTCCATTGTATGGACAATCATGAACTCTCTCAAAGTGAACCGGCCGAACCATTGAAACTGAACCAGGAAGCAGTTCAATCGCTGCGGGAAACCAGGAAATGGACTACTTTTTTTAGCATTCTGGGTATTATTCTGATTGTAATCATGCTTATAATCAGCCTGATTGTAGCACTGGTCCTGCCGTTTCTCAATGAATCGGTCAACACGCCCTTCCCGCCTGCTTTATTAAGCATTGTTTATCTGATCATTGCCGGAATTTATATCCTACCCGTTATCTACCTTATGCGGTTCGGAAGCCTTGTGAAGAAAGCACTTTCCGTTTCAAGTGATCAGTTGCTTGGACAGGCTATGAAGAATCTGGCTTTGCATTTCAGAACAGTGGGGATCATTACCATTGTCATGATATCCTTGTATATTGTAGCGATCATTTTAATGGTCATCTTTGGTATGGGAGTGTATGCCGGTAATATGATCGGTGCCTGAAATGAATTTCAGCAAAAAATTACTGCCGTCTGTTGCTGAAAGTGTTCTGATCATGACCCTGACAGGATTATCTGTATTTCTGATAATGAACCTGTTTCTGCAATAAAGCCAAATATTCAGATTTTATTCACTGAACGCGAAAGCCTTTTCATGATCTTCATACCTATGCCTTTAAACCCCGGGGATGCCTCCTGCATCTGAATTTCGATAATATCGTACAATTCCCTGCTGATTTCCGGAATATTTTCCGATATTCTTTGCAGGATTACCATACAGTACATTTTTACAGCAACACTTTCGGAGGGGAATTGCAGCCATGTGAAACAGGCATCGGTCAATAAACCCAGATTTTCATCGGGCAGGGGTGAACGCGCCAACATCCTGAGTGAATGTCGCTTCAGGCCGTCACTGCTAAAGCCCGGCACCCTGGCCGACAGCTCCTCAATCTTATTGCTGATAAACCCAGGTTTGATTTCGGCACAATAGTCAGCAGCCCATGCGGCCCTGCGGCTCAGAGGATCCTTATTCAATAAAACCAACCTCCAGAGTTCCTCAAAAACTTCAGGCCGTGCCATCACTATATTGATTATCTGGTCTGTGTTTTTTCGTGATTGTTCTCTGAGAAGCAAATCTTTGAGCTCCATAAAGTAAGGTACTAAGCATTTAACCGTTCGTGGAACGAACTGCAAACTTAACACTTACTTGTAGAAATGAAAAAAAAACAAGCGGGGAAATCTATGATAAAAACAAGAAGGGAAACTAACCTTGCGGAGTAGTTTCCCTTCGTTTATCCGTTTGCCGTAGCTTGCGGTAAACAGCAGGTTATTGTTTCGGTGCTTTGTTTCTGCTCCCCTCGTGAGGTTAGCCGTTACTTACCATGTTACAGGTCTTCACTACTTGCGTAGTGATCTTCTGAACAGGACCCGGTAATTGTACTTTCCGTTTTGGGTTAACATTCCTTGCGGTTTGCTGTCCTTCTGTCTGCGAAAGCCTTTCGGCGCTGTCAACGTATCCTTGCGGACGATTGATTTTGCCTCCCGATGTTTCTCACCGTATCGTTGGCCTGATGAAACAAATGTACAACAATCGGAAGCCTGTGTCAAGTGTTTTGATGGTTTATATACCAACACATTTTTAACGGGCGTTATTAACAATTGTTAATAACACCTAAAAGGCATAATACCAGCGAATTGCAGACCAAAGAATCATATCCCTTCATCAGTGACAACCAGTTTCAGAACCGGTTTTCCTTTTTTGAAACCTTCGATAAGGCAACTTAACTGTCCCTTTTCCAGGTTATTCAAAAACCCTCTTTCGGATTCCACAAAAATTTCATTCCCAAAAGCATCTTTAACAATATATACCAGATGGGTATTTTGTTTATCCGCCTCCTTAAACCCCACAATTTCGAAATAAAACGTTGATCCCATTTTATAAAATGGATGCTCCGGCTCAAGGAAAACCCTGCCGGTACAGTTTATTTTATCAATCCTGCAATTGACTGTACTACCGGTTTGAATACCGTATTGAATGTAATATTCGTAAGGCACAAGGTGGCGAATCCCGTAAGGATCTTCCATCAGCATATAATTCATATTGTCTGATAAAGGAACAATCCTGATAAATTGAAAGGGATAAGTCTCTCCTTCAATCAGCTTTTTTCCTTCGTTATACCAGCCTGGTGCAGTCATTTTTCTCTTATTTAATTCCTTATTATCTAAAACTTAAAGCTTCGGCTCCCCGCATCCACTCCGTTTCTGCGTGGCAAGCTGCTCAGCTCATCGCCTAAAACTTAAATTTAACCTCAACCCCAACCCCGACCTGTTTTAACACATAGGAACATAGAAATTCATAGACACATAGGTAAACTGTATGAGCGAATCAAAGCACAACCTCAACCCTGTCTGACTGACTAAACAGATCATTCTTATAAAACTGAATTGTCAACCAGGCAGGCTCAACCTTAACCTTGGTTGCTGAGCGAAGCCGAAGCACAACCTTAACCTTAACCTATTGATGCTCTAATGCGTGGAACTTAACCGCGATGCTTTGATAATTCCTTTTACCGATAGCAGTTTCTGAATCATCAAATCCAGGTGTTTTTTATCACGGATGCTCACTTTAACGATTCCATCGAATTTACCTCCCTTGCTTTCAAGCGAAATATTCCTGACATCCATTTTCAGATCATTCGAAATCATGTTTGTGATGGTGTTCAGAATACCCAACTGATCGAACCCACTGATTTTTACGGTCGCTATAAAATAGGTTCCTTCCGCCGGCTTCGACCAGCGTGCCTCCATCGAACGGTAAGGATACCGGCTTCTCATCCTGGCTGCGTTCGGACAGGTAATACGATGAATTTTGATACCATCGCTCACTGTTATAAATCCGAAAATATCGTCACCCATCACCGGGTTACAGCAGCGGGCCAGTTTATAACCCTCAATCGCCGAGGTTTCATTAACGATGATTACATTTTCAGAAGTCTTGTTTAAAGAAGGGACTTCAGGAGCAATCATTGGCCTTGGCTTTGCTTCAGGCTTTTCCTCTTTTTCCTTTTCTTTGCTGGTCCCCAGTATTATTTCCTTAATTTGTGATGGCTCAATGCGTTCTTCGGCCAATTGCTGAAAAAGATCGAGGGGGCCAGAAAGTTTAAAATGGGCAATCAGCTTATTGATTGCTTCATCCTGGTTCAAATACCTGAGTTGTCCAAGTTTTCTTTTAAAGATTTCCTTACCTGTTTCTGCTTGTTTAAACTCTGCTTCTTTCAGGTAACGCCTGATTTTGATCTTTGCCCTGCTGGTTGCCACCCAGCCTAACCAGTCGATGTTTGGTGTCTGGTTGCGGGAAGTCATGATCTCAACCACATCCCCGCTTTTCAGAACCTGTCTGATGGGAACAATCTTTCTGTTCACTTTGCCACCGTTGCATCTGGCGCCAATATTTGTGTGCACCTCAAAGGCGAAATCCAACACGGTTGATCCAGCCTTGAGTTTTTTAAGGTCGCCTTCAGGGGTAAAAACATAGATCATGTTTTCGGCAGCTCTGGGTTTTTTACCAGCGGTAATGGCATCTTCTACTTCGCCTGGATTTTCAAGTATTTTCCGGATAGAATTCAGCCATTCGTCTGTCTCAACAGCACCGCTTTGGCCTTTGTAACGCCAGTGGGAGGCATTGCCCATTTCAGCCTCTTCATTCATGCGGGTTGTCCTGATCTGCACTTCAATCCACTTTTTTGCAGGCCCCAGAACCGTTACATGCAACGATTCATAACCGTTTGGTCTGGGTCTTGATATCCAGTCGCGCAAGCGTTTTGGCTCAGGTGCGTATAGATTCGTAACAGCCGAATATGCCTTCCAGCAATCCCCTATCTCGCTTTCGGGTGAACTGCGAATAATGATCCGGATGGCAAACAGATCAAAAACTTCGTCAAAAACGACTGATTGCTTGATGATTTTATTATAAACGGATGATACTGATTTTGTCCGGTTTTTGATCACAAATTCAAGCCCAAGCCTTGACAACTCAGTCTTGATTGGTTCGAGAAACTTGGTAAAGAAATCTTTATTATCGATAACTGCCCGTTCTATTTTGGATGAAATAAGGTTGTACGATTCCGGGTCGGTATAGTTGAGCGAACGTTCATCGAGTTCAGCGTTGATCTTATAAAGCCCCAGACGGTGGGCCAGGGGTGCATATAAGTTGGAGGTTTCGAGCGCTATTGCTGCCTGGTGGGCCGGTGAAAGCAACGAAATGGTACGCATCCGGTGCAACCGGTCGGCAAGTTTTATCAACACAGCCCTGACATCGCCGGAAATGGACAACATGAGACTAATGAAATTCTCAGCATTATCAGGTAACCTTTCAATTGGTAAACTGCCAATCTGGTGTAAACTCTGGATAATGGCCCCAACAGATTCCCGTTTGCTATTGCCATTGATGAACTCTTTTCTGATCGTATCCATTTCAACATCATGCAGTAGTGCTGCCAGGACAGAAGTCAGGCCCAACCGCATTTCCGAAGCAACAATAGAAGCGACATCAACAGCATGTAAAAAGTAAGGTTCAGAATCAGATTTAAGCCGGTTAGAATAGGAGGTAAGTAAAATTTTGAAGGCGTCTTTCAGGCTTGCATTATTTTCACCAATCATAAAGGGCTGACATACAGCTACCAATTGCCTGTATTTAGCCCTTACCTGTTGTAGCTCGTTGATATTTTCCCTCTTCTCCATTCTTTCGTCAATTCATTTGCAAAGGTAAGCCTTAGCGATGACCTGATGTGTTAACAAGATGCAAAAAAAACGCCCTGGATCCTCCCAGAGCGTTTTATCAAAACTTTGCAGCCAAATCTATTTTTGATGCGGATTGTCAAGATTCTTTGGACCTTGTTTTGTTTTTCCCGGTTCGGCAATAGATTCCCTCATTCGCGTATCAGCCTGAATGTTCTGGAACTTGTAATAATCCATCAACCCGAGGTTACCGCTTCTGAAGGATTCGGCAATCGCCCTGGGGATTTCAGCTTCGGCTTCAATAACCTTTGCACGTGCTTCCTGGGCCTTGGCTTTCATTTCCTGTTCATTGGCAACGGCCATGGCACGACGCTCTTCAGCTTTGGCCTGGGCAATGTTTTTATCAGCAAATGCCTGATCCATCTGAAGCTGGGCACCGATGTTTTTACCAACATCGATGTCAGCGATATCAATTGACAGAATCTCAAAGGCCGTCCCACTGTCGAGTCCTTTAGAAAGGACCATTTTACTGATTAGATCAGGATTTTCAAGCACACTCTTATGCGAATCTGAAGAACCAATGGATGAAACAACGCCTTCACCAACACGGGCAAGAATTGTTTCTTCACCGGCACCACCAACGAGTTGGCGGATGTTAGCCCTTACCGTAACCCTGGCTTTCGCGATCAACTGGATACCATCTTTTGCAACTGCAGCAATTGGAGGCGTATTGATAACTTTCGGATTTACCGACATCTGAACAGCCTCAAAAACATCGCGGCCTGCCAGGTCGATGGCAGTAGCTGCTTTAAAGTTCAGGGGAATGTTGGCCTTGTCGGCAGAAATCAGCGCATTAACAACCAGCTTAACCCTTCCACCTGCCAGGTAATGTGCTTCCAGTTCATCGCGGGTGATCGTTAATCCAGCCTTAGTGGCATTGATCATAGCCGTTACGATAACTGAAGGTGGCACTTTACGCCAACGCATAAAAACCAATTGAATCAGCGAAACCCTGACACCAGAAAGAAGTGCTGAAAACCATAGGCCTACCGGGATAAAATAAAAAATTATCCAGAGACCAAATAAAGAAGCAATTCCAATTGCAACGATAACCAAAAAGCCTTGTTCCATTTTTTCTATGTTTTAAGTTTTACAAATATTTTATTATCAACAATTTGTGTTACAACAATCTCCATTTCCTGATCGATGAAATCGCCGTTGGTGTGCACTTCAAAAAATTCGTTATTAAAAACGCCTTTGCCGGCAGGGGTAATTCTGGAAACAGCCTTTCCGATATCCCCTTCATGAATCTTTTCAGTATCAATTTCATTCACTTTGCCACTTATTTCTGTCTTAAGCATAATTCGGCTCCAGGTATTGGTTTTAAAGGCCAGAAACACAGAAAAAACAGTAAGCACAAATGTTCCCAATAAAATAAAATGACCGGTCGGGCTACC
Organism: Bacteroidales bacterium; assembly: GCA_038325075.1. GTDB lineage: Bacteria > Bacteroidota > Bacteroidia > Bacteroidales > Lentimicrobiaceae > Lentimicrobium. The sequence continues at coordinate 19,844 of JBBQIQ010000010.1, forward strand.
AAAAACATGATACCCTTCCCACACTGCAAAAGCAATAAGTGCTAACCCTGCTATGCCAACAACCGTAGTTCCGGGGATAACAAGCACCTCGACCAGAACAAAGAGAAGTCCGGCGATGATCAGAATGATTATAAGAGTCAGTGACATAATCTCAGTTAGAAGGTAAAACGACCCTTGACAAAAATAGTAAGTTAATCTTATACTTTTACTTAATTACAAAATATTTATTGGCCCATTCTTCACCTGAGTTAAACCCGGATGTGATTGGGGAAGTGGCGGGTTTCGTTTAAGAAAATCCTGATTGGTTGTCAGGCTGAGTTACTATCTCATACTATTCGGTACCACATTAAGCTGCTTTCTGCCGGTAATAGGGACCACAGAACATGAATATAAAAGAAACAGCACTACAGAACGCAGCCCTTCTTAATCCAGGTCATATTTAAAGTAATTATTCAATTGATACAGTTAGTTTTCTGTTTATCATCTCGTTATAAACCGGCTTAAGTTCATTAAGTGTTCCACTTTTCACCCCACACTTACCCTTATAGTGAACAACTAAAGTGATTTGCTCTGCCTGAAGTGGCTCAACTCCACATACATCAATCAATGTTTCTATAACAAAATCGAAGGTGTTAAAATCATCGTTGTAAAGCACCAACTCTCTCAGATTGGTGAGTTGCTCTTTCTTTTCAGTGACAATTATCGTTTTTTCCTTAACCATTCCGCTGTATGACTGTTTAAACAAAAGATGGATTCTCTGTATATAATATAATTGTAATTGGATTAGCCAGAGGTCTGTCTTCCATCAGGCAGGAAAATTGCCTGGATTGAATGTTTGTCGGGCAGACTTTCATAATATCTTCATCCGGAATTTGCACATCGGGATTAATTAATGTAGGTTTGAGGATATAAAATTACATAAAAAACAAGCAGAACTTTCCGGTAAGCGAAAAAATAATAGTTTTTTGTTACTGAAAATACTCAATTTCAAATCATTATGCTCATCAGTGAAAAATTCAATAACCAAATAGATAATCTGGAAAAAGCCTTACAGAAGGGGTTACCTGGCAATATAGCCCACCTGCGGATGGCTCCGGCTCATCGTAACAACTTACTGACACTCAGCAATGGCCCTGAATTTGCCCGAAAAAGCAGTGTATTGATATTGCTTTCTCCTGATGATAATGGTGATGCGTGTACTACTTTTATCAGGCGCGTTGAATACGATGGAGTACACAGCGGACAGACAGCTTTCCCGGGCGGAAAGTATGAAGACATTGACATTAGCCTGGTTGAAACCGCCTTGCGTGAGGCTGAAGAAGAGGTTGGACTGAAAAGGGAATCGGTATCTATTATTGGTCAACTCAGCGACCTTTTTGTACCACCCAGCAACTTTATCATCAGCCCGGTATTGGCAAAATGCCCTTTCAGACCTGATTTTAAGCCTGACGGATATGAAGCTGCGGAAGTATTTACAGTCCCGCTTAAACACTTTCTGAATCCTGAATTTACAGGCGAATACGATATACCTTACAGAAACGGGCAAACAATCCGGGTGCCGGGATATTATTACAAAAACCACCTGATTTGGGGTGCTACCGCGATGATTTTGAATGAATTGTTGCAGTTGATGGCGGATGCAGGCCTGATAAAAGAAGATTAGAATCAGACATCCCGGGATAAATTCCGGGATAAGTCATAGACATATAAGAGATAACTATTCGCCGGGATCCACTGTAAAAGCTTCATTCCCCGGATACCAGTATTTTTCACGGGCTAAGTCTTCAGGGAAAGTGTAGTAATACATTACTGCCTCGGTACACAATATCATTTCATGGTTGTATAGCCAGGTATCAATCACCGCGATGTTTCGCTTCATCTCACGCAGTTTTCCTTTCAGGAACAAAGTACCCTGATTTGTAGTAACGGGCTTCCGAAGTTTAACTTCCATTTTTGAAGTTACTCCGGACGTATCCAGTATTACAAAAACCAGCCAGCTTGCGAGTTCGTCGAGCAAAGTTGCCTGAATTCCCCCATGCAAAGTGTTGTTCCAGCCCTGAAACTGTGGTTCCGGCTGCCATTCAGCCACAACAAATTCCCCATCCGTTTCAAAATTCAGTTTTAATCCGATCGGATTATCGGGCGAGCAACCAAAGCAGTTATAACCAGCCTGCCTCACAAATGGATTATTAATCTTTTTCATTTCGGCAGGTTTAACTATTTCTCAACACCCTTAGCAAACACTTTAGACTTCAGGATCGTTCCTGTCTCATCGTACTCAATCCACTTGCCATCCTTTAAGCCAGCCCTATACTGTCCTGATGTTTTAACGCTGCCGTTCTCATAATACTCTGTGTAAGCTCCTTCATTCTCGTTATTTCTGTAAATCTCAGAAGTGCGAAGTTTACCATCGTTAAAAAAAGACTTTTGTTCACCCTGCAACTGGCCATTAATATAGATGTACTCAGCAATCAGATTACCTTCCATATTGTACCATTTTGATGGTCCGTCCTTTATGCCATTGGAATAGTTTGACTCTTCCGATTTCTTTTTGGAATTTTCATAATAGGTTAACTGCAAACCATGGTATTTGCCGGTGAGGTAGTTGTTTTCTGAAATCTGAAACCCACCCTGACCATACTGCCTGAAAGGGCCATTGGGTATATTGTTAGAAAAATACTGCTCCGAAACGAGATAACCCTGCTTTGATAACTGGATAAAAACGCCATCTTTCAAATCCTGTTTGTAGTTTTCCAGTTTGATAAGCAACCCATTTTCGGCTAGATGAGTGAGCCAGAGCCCAGCTTTAAGGTTGTCAACATAATTTCCTTCTATAATTAAATCCGCGGCCTTATCTATCCAAAACCCCTGCTTTAAGCCTTTATCGTCGGTTTGGTTGGTATTCACTTCCTGTTGCGATCTGGCATAAAATGCAACGGCAATTACTAAAATCAAAGACAACGAGAGTTTTTTCATAATCATTATTTTTTGTTAGTAGTGATCAGAGAAATTTAAGAGATTCATCGCTTCGCCTGTCAGCCTGACGGCAATCAGGCAAGCTCTGAATGACAATATTTTACGGAGTTTAGGGATGATTTGGGGTGAGAGCAAGCGGAGCTTGCTCTCACCCCAAATCCTCCCTCCTTATTAAAAAGCAAATACTTGTCATTCGGAAAGCAACGAAGTGAAGTGATGAATCTCTTTCATATAAAAGAATTTTAATCAGTTACTACTGATTTTTTATGATGCAAATTTAATGATACGTGACAATAATTATTTAATAATTCTCAAAAATAAGAAGCTTTGAGGTCATACATTTCAGCCCCTGTAATTGTAACATCAATTAATTGGCCCGGCAAAGGTGCTTTGGAGAATTCGGTTATAATCACTTCATTGTCAACTTCGGGTGAATCAAATTCGGAACGGCCGATAAGGTTTCCATTTTCCGACCGGTCCACCATCACCTTTATTTTGCTGCCGATCATTGCTGTATTCCTGGCAAGCGAAATTTCCTGCTGAATCAGCATCAGTTCTTCTGCCCGCCTTGCTTTTACTGCCGGCCTGATGTCATCTTTAAGATTAAAAGCAGGGGTATTTTCTTCGTGTGAATAAGTGAACACACCCATTCTTTCAAACCCCGAAACTTTTACAAAATCCTTTAACTCGTTAAATTCAGCGGCTGTTTCGCCGGGATAACCAACGATGAAACTGGTACGGATGGCAATTCCCGGAACGCGCTGCCTGATTGTTTCAATCAGTTTTCTGGTTTTAACCGGATCGAGCCCTCTGTGCATTGATTTCAGTATCCTGCTATTGATGTGCTGCAGGGGAATGTCGAGATAGCGGCAGATTTTGGGATGGTTGTTGATAGCATCCAGCACTTTAACAGGAAAGCCGGCCGGATATGCATAGTGCAACCTGATCCACTCAATCCCTTCTACCTCAGCAAGTTGATCAAGCAAAGCAGGCAGTTGCTTTTTCCCATACAGATCAACACCATAATAGGTCAGGTCCTGCGCAATCAGAATCAGTTCTTTCACACCGTTTCCGGCCAGGAAGCGGGCTTCGGATACCAGATCTTCGATTGGTTTGGAAATATTCTTTCCCCTGATTCCTGGAATTGCACAAAATGAGCATTTCCGGTCACAACCTTCAGATATTTTGAAATAAGCGAAATGAGGGGGCGTTGTTACTAAACGTTCATTCAGCAACTCTTTCCGGAAAGGGGCATTCATTGCAGTGAGGATGGCATTCAGGTCATTCACCCCGAAAAAACCATCGACCTCGGGAATCTCTTTGCTTAGTTCTTCGCGATAGCGCTGGGAAAGGCATCCCATGACAAAAAGTTTCTCAATGCGGTTTTCCTTCCGGGCCTTCACCCAGTGCATGATGGTATTTACGGATTCTTCCTTTGCATCATTGATAAACCCACAGGTATTCACAATCACCACATTGGCATCGGAATCGCCATCGTGCATGGTTTCGAGGCCCGCCGCCTGCAATTGCCTGAGCATAACTTCCGAATCAACCAGGTTCTTGGAACATCCCAGGGTGATGACGTTCACTGTTTTATTTTTGAATAGCTTGGTCTTCAATTTCAGGGAGTTAAATGAAAAATCACGACAGTTTAAGCGAATTACCTGATTTTTAGCCTGTCGTTTAAAGAAAGAAAATTTTCAATTTAATTGAAAAGCGAATCAACGAACTCTTCTTTGATAAAAGGCTGAAGATCGGTCATCTTTTCGCCAATGCCAATATACTTAACGGGTATTTTGAACTGATCAGAAATCCCTATCACAACCCCGCCTTTCGCCGTACCATCCAACTTGGTTAATGCCAGCGCATTCACTTCGGTTGAAGCGGTAAACTGCCTGGCCTGTTCTATCGCATTCTGACCGGTTGATGCATCGAGAACGAGTAAGATTTCGTGCGGGGCATCAGGGATCAGTTTCTGCATAACATTCCTGATTTTTGACAGCTCATTCATCAGGTTGATTTTATTGTGCAGGCGTCCGGCCGTATCGATGATCACAACATCGGCCTGGCGCGCTAACGCAGATTTAAGGGTATCAAAAGCCACGGAAGCCGGGTCGGCACCCATGCCCTGGCTAATGCAGGGAACCCCTACCCTTTCGGCCCAGATTTCGAGTTGCGACACAGCAGCAGCTCTGAATGTATCGGCTGCACCCAAAACCACATTTTTACCTGCAGCTTTATATTGATAAGCCAGTTTGCCAATGGTGGTTGTTTTACCAACGCCATTGACACCCACTACCATAATGACATAAGGCAATTCCCGCTTAGGAAAGTCGAATCCTTCAACAAGATGGCTCTGGGTAGTTTCACCAAGCAGTGCTGAAATTTCTTCGCGCAGCATCTGGTTTAGTTCTGAAGTACCCAGGAATTTATCGCGGGCAACACGGTTTTGAATACGTTCAATGATTTTAAGGGTGGTTTCAACCCCAACATCCGACGTTACAAGAATTTCTTCGAGATTGTCGAGCACCTCATCATCTACTTTCGATTTGCCGATGATGGCCTTGGAAAGTTTTCCAAAGAAACTGGTCTTTGTTTTTTCCAGGCCCTTGTCGAGATCCTGCTTTTTTTCTTTCGAAAAGAATGAAAAAATACCCATAGATTTTATAATTGTGTTAGTGTACCTTCTGGTATAGAAGCAGGAAATCAACTCTTCTCAAACAGTTTGCAAAATAAAAAAGGGTCTTTCCTTAAGATTAAGAAAAGGCCCTGTCAATAAAATAAGGATGCGATTATTTTTTCGCCAGAAAATCCTTGACCGAATCGTTGGGAACAATATTTTCCTTGAATGTATAGGCACCTGTCTTTTCGGACCTTACCATGCGGATAACTTTTGCAAAATCCTTACCTGACGATGTTCTCAGGGTTGCAACTACTTTTTTTGCCATGGTTTATTTGTTATTTAATTTCTTTGTGAACAGTTACTTTCCTGAGAATGGAATTGTACTTTTTAATCTCGAGCCTCTCAGGCGTATTCTTTTTATTTTTAGTGGTAACGTACCTCGAAGTACCTGGCATACCACTGGTTTTGTGCTCGGTGCACTCCAGTATTACCTGAATTCTTGCTTCTTTACTCTTCTTAGCCATTGTTGTAAGCCTTTAATTTTTCGGACTGCAAAAATACAAATAAATACTTACCAACCAAAGGGATGTAATGAAAAAATAATGCATTGCAGCAATTAATTATATTTTTCTGAAATGATATTCACCAGTCAATTGAATATCTGATTGTTAAGAATACTCTATAAGATACAAACAGGCCTTTGTTCATAATATTTTGCAAAAACGCAACGCCTATATTCAGGCAAGGCTAAAAAATAAGTAAGTTTGAACAAAAATGAGCTTTCATGCAGTGGCAGATATTGATCAAAGGTTTCAGGGCATATCTACAGGTTGAGCGGTCCATGTCGGGCAACACGGTGGACTCCTATCTGCGTGATGTTGAAAAGCTTGCATCTTACCTGGGACCTGAAAACAAGAATATTGAAGCGACGGCAGTCCGGTTAAAAGACCTTCAGGAATTTGTAAATACGCTGGCCGGGCTGGGAATAGCTGCCACCAGCCAATCACGCATAATATCAGGCATACGGTCCTTTTACCGCTATTTATTGCTTGAGAATGAAATAAAAACCGACCCGACTGAATTGCTCGAAATGCCGAAGACCGGACGAAAACTTCCGGATGTACTAAATATTGATGAGGTAGAAAAGCTTCTGGCATCAATAGACCTGAGTAAGCCCAACGGCGAGCGGAATAAAGCCATTGTAGAAATGCTTTATGGCTGCGGATTAAGGGTTTCGGAACTGGTTAACCTAAAGTTGTCGAACCTGCACTTTGACGAAGGCTTCATCATGATTACCGGCAAAGGCGATAAACAACGCATCGTTCCTGTCGGATCAAACGCCATCAGACAAATTGAACAGTATGTGAGATATGTAAGAAATACCCAAAAGATCGTAAGGGGAAGCGAAGATATCCTGTTCCTGAACCAGAGAGGAAGTAAACTGACCAGGGCAATGATTTTTGAGATCGTTAAAAAATTCACAGCGCTGGCCGGGATAACAAAAATCATTAGTCCGCATTCACTCCGGCATTCCTTTGCGACTCATCTGATAGAAAACGGGGCTGACCTCAGGGCCGTGCAGGAAATGCTCGGACATTCTTCCATAACCACCACTGAAATATACACACACCTGGACCGGGAGTTTCTGCGAACAAATATTCTGAAATATCATCCGAGGAAGACGATGAACCCCGGGTTGAAGTAGGTAATAGGTAATAGGTAAGAGGTAATAGGTAATAGGTAATAGGTAATAGGTAGTAGGTCAGAGGTCAGCCCTTCGACATGGTTCGACAAGAGCTCACCAACCGAGAGCTTAGGGACCGAAGTCGGAAGTCGGAAGTAAGAAGTAAGAAGTAAGAAGTAAGAAGTCAGCCCTTCGACAAGAGCTCAGGGACCGAAGTAAGAAGTAAGACGTAAGTAGTGAGTAGTGAGTAGTGAGTAGTGAGTAGTGAGTAGTGAGTAAAAAAGTGGAGTAGAGACGCAATGCTTGCGTCTTAAAACCACCCAAGAGTGATTAGAGGAAAAGAAAGTAAAAGTCGGGTAGAGACGCAATGCTTGCGTCTCAGTAACATGAAATGATAAGTGAAGAGAGAAATGCTTTTGAAGTCAGATAAAGAATATTAAAAAGCCGGACCAATATTTTAGAATACAGGTCTGGTTTTCAAATATGGTCAATAAGGCAATTTAAAGACTAATCTTCGTCATCCTCTTCATCGTCAAACTCTTCAATTTCGCCGTTTTCATTAACAAAAACGCCCCAGTTTACAGTTACGAGTTTGCCATCCTGAAAGTAGAAGTCAATCAGTGCTTCGTCAAAAGAAACCCGTTTTTCGCCCCACTCTTCAACTTCTGAGTCAATTTGGGTGAGGCCTTCCTGGTTCATGAGTTTGGTAATTTCTTCCTCGTTCATTTCGAAAAGCTTCTTTCCGAACAAGGTTACATCGCGATTATCCGTTTCAAAACACGATAAAACGTGATTGTTTTTGCCTTCAAAAAACACTGATAAGCCTTCCTTGTCGTAATTCCACAGGATGGTATCGAGATCTTCGTCGGCTTCCTCGCCAAGGTTCTCAATTTCGCCTGGCTTTCCAAGCAATTTCTCCACATTCTCTGGTAAATCACCAAATTTAAGGTCATCGAGACCATCGAGCAGAAGAATCTCCATTTTCATTTTTTGATTATTTATTTGTTTGTGTTTGCACTTATAATTGAAGCCCGCAAAGGGCTCTTTTAACTAAACGGTGAATCATGTTCTTTCGACATGTAATAATAGGACAATCTGCTTACGAGCTTCGGAAAAAACCTGTTCAGAAAAACGATTAATTTACCTTCAGCAAAGGTGAGAATCAGTGAATCCCTTCTCTTAAGCGTTGCTTTAACTATTTTATGCGCTGCAACTTCAGCCGGCATCATTTTTGCCTCGTTGCGCGGTGTTTCACCCTGAGTAGTACCATCTGCTGTAAGAGCCGAAGTTCTGATATTTGAAGACGTAAATCCCGGAGCGGCTACCAAAACATGCAAACCTGTTTTGAGGTTTTCGCATCTCAGGGTATCAAGAAAACCGCGGACTGCAAATTTGGAAGCTGAATAACCGGTTCTTCCCGGCAGTCCTACATAACCGGCTACCGAAATTACGCCAACTACCGATCCTTTCGTTTTTAAAAGGTACGGAAGTGCATATTTAGTGCAGTAAACGGCGCCCCAGAAATTGGTGTCCATTAATTTTTTAAGCACAAGCAAATCGGTTTTGGCAAATATTGCCCGCATCGAAATTCCCGCATTATTGACCAGAATGTCGATTTTTCCAAAATGAGCAACCGTTTTTTCAATAATACCCTGGCAATCAGTTTCATTACTGACATCTGATATAACAGCCAGGGAATCAATGCCAGCGGCTTTAAGACTCTCAAAAGCCTTTTCCAAACGTTCCCTGTTCCTTGCAGTGATAACTACTTTAGCACCAATGCGACCAAATTCATGGGCAAGCGCTAAACCGATTCCCGAGGAACCTCCTGTAATTATCACTACTTTTTCTCTAATATCCTGCATAACTTAAGCCTGTGCAATATTAACGTTTTTTAAGGCAAGTTTCTAATTCTCTGACTCCTTTATATAAATTTAACACGGGTTATCGCGGATTTTTTCAGGAAGAGAAATCGCATTCCTGTTTACTTTACCAAAGTTTTCTTTACCTTAGGGGTCGTTTTTCTCCTTAAAAGCTATGCCATCTAAAGTTCTGATTGAAATATGCGCCGGTTCAGTGGAATCAGCCATTGCTGCATCAAAAGGGGGTGCACACCGGATTGAATTATGCAGTGCTTTGTCAGAGGGCGGTTTAACACCTTCCCAGGCAATGATAGAGTACGTTAAAGCCAATCTTAAGATTGAAACCTTTGTACTGATAAGACCCCGCGCAGGCGATTTCAGTTACAGCAGGGCTGAGTATGAAGTAATGAAATCCGATATTTTTTCAGCCAAAGTGAAAGGCGCAGAAGGAATAGTCATCGGCATGATCAATACCGATGGCACGGTGGATACCTGCAGAATGAAAGAAATACTGGAAATGGCCTCCCCCATGCAGGTCACTTTTCACCGGGCTTTCGATATTACGCGCAATCCGTTTGAAGCATTGGAAACCATTATTGAATTGGGGTGTAAGAGAATACTGACTTCAGGTCAGGCATCTTCTGCACTATTAGGAGCGGCATTGATCGCTGAACTTGTTCAACAAGCTGGATCGCGGATTATCATCATGCCGGGAAGTGGTATAAACGAATCGAATCTGGAAGAACTCCACGCAGTTGCAAGTGCTTCCGAATATCACCTTTCTGCCTCAGCACCTGTTAAAAGCCGTATGTTTTTCCGCAAGCCGGAAATCGCTATGGGAAACGGTCTTACCGATGAATTTCTCATGATGCAAACTGATCCTGATAAGGTATCAGCAATCTGTAAAATTGCTTCCGGACTTAAATTGTCAGTCAAACAACAAGCCTGATCCTGGTCTTCAATTCGTAACAATTGAATTTTCGCAAACTCATGCACTCAATAATAAGCACTATGAATCAAAAAATTAAGGCGAAATCAGCCCTGGCAAAATACCTGTTTTTACTTCTTTTATTACCTACCGTAACACCGCCTCTTTTTGCTCAGAATTCTGATGTGTTAAAGGTAATGACCTGGAACATCAGACTCGACACTCCGGATGATGGGCTAAACCAATGGAAATACCGTAAAGATGGGCTATGTGAAGAGATTTCGAAAAGGAACCCGGATGTTCTGGGGGTGCAGGAAGCCAAATACAATCAGATGAAGGATATGCTCAGGCATCTAAAGGGCTATAAAAGTATCGGAGTAGGTCGTGATGACGGAAAAAAAAGCGGTGAATTCAGTGCCATTTTCTTTCAAAAGAAGCGCCTGAAAATAATGCGGTCCGGAACTTTCTGGCTATCTGAAACCCCCGATATTGCCGGAAGCCGGGGCTGGGATGCAGCCTGCAACCGGGTGGTAACCTGGGCCGAATTTAAGCACAAAAAAAGCGGCAATCACTTCATCATGCTGAATACCCATTTCGATCATATTGGTGAAGAAGCGCGTGTTCAAAGTGCACTGCTGATAATTAAAAAGTTGGGGGAACTGGCAGGAAAGCTACCCATCATCCTTACCGGTGATTTCAATGTTACGGATAAGCACAAAGCATACCGGATTCTGACCTTTTCGGAAAATGAATATACTTTGTCTGATTCAAGAAAAAGGGCTGATGCAAAAGTAAGCGGACCTGATTTTTCCTTTGTGGGTTTTGATCCGGCCTACGAGCCCAAAGAACTGATAGACTATATCTTGATTACCTGGGATTTTAAAGTACTTAGCAGCGAAATATACGATTTCAGATCTACAGGTAAATACCTTTCAGACCATTTACCCGTGATGGCAGAAATAAAATTCTGACAGACTCTCAATGCATTGAATTGACGTCGGAAGTAAAAGAAGCATAATTACACCTAAGATGAGCGATTTGAGCAAAGCGAAAAAGCGCTTTACTTAGGTAAACCCCGATTTGGAAATTGTTGCAATTCACCAGAACTGTGAATTTTTTTTTAGTGAATTGCTTACAATTTCCTGATCGATTGAGCGATATTCTTTTTCATATCGCTCAATTTGGGTTACAGTCTAAAAAACAAACAGTTTGGATCGCTGCCCGCAATTTGAACTTACCAGATACCCGAAATCGTAATTCATCTCAATTACAAACAGTACACCCAGGTTGTGGGTTGCATTGAATTTACCAACCGGTTTCAAAATCGGGAAGTTGGCGGTATTGCCTTCTTCGGTAGCCATATCATTGATCATATAATTGATCCTGAAGCCGGTGGTGACGCCAAAATTGTCAGTACCAAAAATGTAACCGCCAAAACCTATAGCCATCCCGAAATTACTTTTGGTAATCATTTTGGAAACTTCTTCCTCAGTAAAAACTGAAAGGCCGTTATCTGCAAACTTCACGGTTGAATAGGTTGACCATTGCGGGCCTACTTCAAAATAAGTTCCATTGCGGTTTGCCCTGTACATCAACAACATATCAAGCCCGCCAAAAGTAATATCACGCACAGCGTCACTGCTGCCAGTCCAGCCTTCCGGTTTGTACGTAAAACCCTGTTTATAAGTTGATTTCATCAAATCGAAGGTAATCTGATGTTCCTGGATAAAATTAAAACCCAGCTTCCCGCCAAAAGAGTAACCCGGTCTGAATTTATGAACAATCGCCTGATCGTCAAATATCTGCGAATTGTACATGAAGGAAGTCCCTATCCCACCCTTCAGTCCGACATCGAACCATGTTTGGGAAAAACCAATTTTAAATACAAGAAACACCAATACTGTTAATACTATCTTTTTCATTTTTGTAGTTTTAAAAACCAAATTTACAAAATACACTAGAGATACAATACATTAAATCTGCAAAACGGAAAAATTATTTGGCCGATTACTTTGATGTGCCGGTTTTAAACAAAAATTCCGTAGGTTTGAACAGTCTGTTAAGATTGGGTATAACCCTGTTTCACTCATATTGTTTAAAAAGTTATGAATATGCATCTATTTAGATTGTTTATTGTGGCGCTCATTCCAACCGTCTTTTCAATAAGTTCGGTGAGCTCACAAACGAAAGAGCCGGTAGATTTTGTTAACCTGTTTATCGGGACAGGTGGTCATGGACATACATTTCCCGGTGCAACCGCCCCTTTCGGGATGGTTCAACTGAGTCCCGACACGCGGCTCGAAGGTTGGGATGGATGCAGTGGCTACCATTTCAGTGACGAATATATTTATGGTTTCAGTCACACGCACCTGAGCGGAACCGGTGTACCGGATTACTGCGATGTGCTTTTGATGCCTTTTACAGGAGAGGTCAGGTTGAATAACGGTGCAGATGGTAAACCCGGCTACCGCAGCCGCTTCAGCCACGAAAAAGAATCAGCCAACCCTGGATATTATAATGTTTATCTTGAAGATTATAATATTAATGCTGAATTAACTGCTACAACCCGCGTTGGAATGCATAAATATTCGTTCCCGGAAGGAACAGAACAATCTGTTCTGATTGACCTCAAACATCGCGATCAGGTTACCGGATCCTGGATCAAAATTATCGGGAATAATGAAATTGAAGGATTCAGGGGATCAACCGGCTGGGCACGCGACCAGCGTGTTTATTTCGTGGCAAAGTTCTCAAAACCGTTCAGAAAATCCGGAATTGCACTGAATGACTCAATTTTGAGTCAAGCCCTTTTCTCAGAAGGAAAAAATATAAAAGCATGGTTCGGGTTCGATGAAAACGATGCAGAACCTCTGATGGTTAAGGTTGGAATTTCAGCAGTAAGTGCAGAAAATGCAAGGATGAACCTTGAAAAGGAAATTCCAGACTGGGATTTTGAAAAAGTAAAACGCCAGACATCAGAACTTTGGAACAAGGAATTGAGTAAAATCAAAGTAAGCGGCGGCAGCGATGATCGGAAAACCGTTTTCTACACGGCGCTTTATCATACGATGGTTAGCCCGAATACTTATAATGATGTGGACGGCTCATACCTGGGACGCGATTTTAAAGTTCATTCATCTGAAACCGGCAATTATTATACAGTTTTCTCGCTGTGGGATACCTATCGTGCCCTGCACCCGTTGATGACCATAATCGATCAGAAAAGGACCAATGAATTCATCAATACCTTTATCAGGCAGTATCAGCAGGGTGGAATGCTGCCGGTTTGGGAACTTTCGGCCAACGAAACCTGGTGTATGATTGGCTACCATGCCGTTCCGGTGATTGCCGATGCCTGGATAAAAGGTATTCGCGGCTTTGATGGCAAAGAAGCGTTGAATGCTATGGTTAACAGCGCATCTAAGGATATTTTCGGGCTTGGATTTTATAAAAAGTATGGATTTATCCCGGCAGGACTTGAACATGAATCGGTTTCAAAAACCCTGGAATATGCATACGATGACTGGTGCATTGCAGAGATGGCAGAAAGGTTGGGCAAGGATAGCATCAGCCTGGAGTATAATATCAGGGCCCAATCATACAAACACCTGTTCGATCCTTCCAGCGGATTTATGCGCGCCCGTTTCAACGGAGGATGGTTTAACCCTTTCGATCCGTCGGAGGTCAATTTCAACTACACCGAAGCCAATGCATGGCAATATAGTTTTTCTGCGCCTCATGACATGGATGGGTTTATAAAAATGCATGGCGGAAAAGAAAAAGCTGCCGGATTCCTCGATAAACTGTTTTCCGCTTCATCGCAAACCACAGGCCGCGACCAGTCTGACATTACCGGTCTTATCGGACAATACGCACACGGCAATGAGCCCAGTCATCACATCGCATATTTATATAACTATTGCGGGCAACCATGGAAAACCCAGGAAAAGGTGAGCAGGATATTAAAGGAATTCTACACTTCAAAACCCGACGGCCTGATTGGCAATGAAGACTGCGGTCAGATGTCGGCCTGGGCTGTTTTCAGTGCCATGGGGTTTTACCCTGTTTGTCCCGGAAGTGAACAGTACGCTATTGGAAGTCCGATGTTCGGAGAATCGGTCATTTATCTCGAAAACGGCCGGAAATTCGTCGTAAAAGCCAATAATCTTTCGGAGAAAAACATTTATATTCAGCAGGCAACCCTGAATGGGGAAAGTTTTGAGCGTGGGTTTCTGAACCATCAGGAAATCATGTCGGGCGGTGAGCTTGTTTTTGAGATGGGGGCCTCCCCTGCTGAATCGTTTGGTACAGGCCCCGGGAATGAACCCTCCAGCCGGATCAACGGTGATATGATATTGCCGGCGCCCATTGCTTTCCCTTCTGACAGGATTTTCAAAAATGAAATGAATATCGGACTTTCATCGGAACCCGGGGCCGTAATTTATTTTACAACCGACAATTCTGAACCCGGACCCGGATCGGAAAGTTACATGAATCCTATCAGGATTACCGAAACAACTACCCTTAAATTCAATGCTTTCAAGCCAGGCTATACTTCAGCATGTGCCCAGGAATCAAAATTTATCAGAATGCCTGAAGGGCTTGAAATGATTGCTGTAAGCGAATTTGCATCCCAATATTCAGGCAGTGGAAATGACAATCTGATTGATGGACTCAAAGGAAGCGATGATTTCAGGCTTGGAGGCTGGCAGGGTTTCGAAGGCAGAAATGTTGAGGCTGTCATAAAAATAACCCATAATAAACCTGTAAGAGAAATAACGATGGGTTGTTTCCAGGATATCAATTCATGGATATTTATGCCGGAAAGAATAGAATTATGGACATCCGGCGACGGGAAGAAATTCAACAAAACCGAAGTTATTTTAAATGATTTCCCGGCTGATAAATGGGGCGCACTTACCAAAGAATATAGTTTTAAAAACCTGAATATTAATGACAGGTACATTAAGATTATTGCTATAAATCGTGGACCATGTCCGGCATGGCATCCGGGCAACGGAAGTCCTACATGGATATTCGCCGACGAGATCAGTTTAGATTTCTGAAATTAACTATTTTAGTTTTATGAAACAGGAAGATCTTGATTTATTTACTCAATGGGCGCACGAAGCCGGAAAGTCAGGGCTGGTAAAATGCAGCAGTGGTAATTTGTCGCAAAGGCTCGACGATGGTACTATGCTTATATCAGCCAGCGGATCATGGCTATCAAGTATAAAAACTGATGAAATCGCTCATGTTTCTATTTCTGAAGACTTGGTCCTGAATACTTTAAAGCCCTCGGCCGAATACCGGTTTCATCGCGAAATAATGTGCAAACGGCCAGAAATGAATACTGTGCTTCATTTTCAGTCACTTTCTGCAACCACCATCGCTTGCATGGATTTAATCCCTGATTATAATATTATCATAGAAGTTCCCATTTATATTGGCAGGGTTGGATTTGTGCCATTTTTACCTCCCGGCTCAGTTGAATTGGCTGAAGCCATTGCAGAGCGGATTTTGAGATCTGACCTTGTGCAATTGGCTAACCACGGGCAGGTTGTATGTGGTGCCAGTTACCGGGAAGTAATTCAGAAAGCCTTATTTTTCGAACTTGCCAGCTCAATTTTGTTGAAAAGCAATTTTAAAGCCAGGGCAATCCCCGCCGATCAGGTAGACAGATTAAGGGAATACATCAAAAATAAATGAATCGTATTAAGCTAAAATTTGACATAAGTGTTCGTTTACGTACATCTTTCTGTAATTTTGAACGAAAACGAACAGAATTTTCATATTAAATTTGTTTACGTCGATTATACTTTTTACTTTTATGGGAAATTTCTAAAACTACGTACTACTATGAAAAAAGTTCTTGTTGCTACCGACAAGCCGTTTGCAAAAGTTGCAGTTGATGGAATCAGACAAATAATTGAAAAAGCTGGTTATGAACTGATTCTGCTCGAAAAGTACACCGATCATGCTGACTTTGTAAAGGCCGTTGAGCAGGTTGATGCTATAATAATCCGCAGCGACATTGCCGACCGTGAAGTTATCGAAGCCGGAAAAAACCTGAAAATTATTGTTCGTGCCGGAGCCGGATATGACAACATTGACCTTTTAGCAGCCACCGAACGGAAAGTGGTGGCTATGAATACACCCGGACAGAATTCAAATGCTGTTGCCGAACTTGCATTGGGGATGATGGTTTATATGGCACGCAATGTTTTTAACGGCAGTTCAGGAACTGAACTCCGGGGCAAATCCCTTGGGATACATGCTTATGGGAATGTTGGAAAATATGTTGCAGAAATTGCAAAAGGGTTTGGAATGGACCTCTATGCATTCGACCCTTATGTTACAGCATCTGCTATGGAAAAAGACGGCATAAAACCTGTTTCTACGGTTGAAGAATTGTACAGCAAATGTCAATACATTTCGCTGCATATTCCTGCAAATGCACAAACAAAGAAATCAATCGGGTTTGAGCTGCTTTCTAAAATGCCGAAAGGTGCTACGCTGGTGAATACCGCCCGCAAAGAAGTAATTGATGAAGATGGATTGCTGAAAGTTTTTGAAGCAAGACCCGATTTCAAATATTTAACTGACATTGAACCCGACTGCAAAACTGATATTGCCGAAAAATATGCCGGCAGGTATTTCTTTACGCCAAAGAAAATGGGAGCCCAGACATCGGAAGCCAATATCAACGCGGGACTTGCTGCTGCCAGTCAGATTATCGATTTTCTGGAAAAAGGGATAACCACATGCCAGGTTAATAAATAAATTTTAAAATTGAACATTCACTAATGAAACTGGTTTGTTATCGGGTTCAATCCTAAAAGCCAATGAGTTTTAACTAAAAATTACACCTTTTTCAGACATTATTCATTTCTGGAAACTGCCATTCTGAATAATTAACCTACAAAACTAGTACACATGGATTCTGAAATCGAAAAAGCAGTAACTTTCTTTAGGTTTGAAGACTTAAGAATTTATCATAAAGCACTCGATTACATTGAGTGGGTAATAAAAAAAACCGTATTATTTCCCAATAACAACCAGGCCAGCATCGGAACCAGGTTTAACCTGTCTGCACAGGCAATAGCGCTAAATATTTCAGAAGGGTCGGCCCGGAACAAGAGCCAGTTTATTTACTATCTGAAAATGGCGAAAAGTGCTGTCAGGGAATGTGTGGTTTTTACAACCATGTCAACCAAATTAGATTACATAACGGAGCATGATGCCGATGAGTCGCGTCAGCAGTTGATGGAAATGACCAAAATGATCGGTGCACTGATCGGTTCACTTCAGCGCGCAGCTGACCTCAACGGTGAAGATCCCGATTAGATGACAATGTTAAAATCTCTTTTCTAGTATCAGGTTAGTTTTTTAGTTAGAATTTATTCTATACTTTTGCCACATCCGGCAGTCGGGTTATTTTTTAAAACCCTGCTTTGCCGGATGGATTATTTTATCGAAGGAAATTTAATGCCCGGGCATTCACTAACAAAAATAATACTGACATGGCAATTCTTAAACCTTTCAAGGGGCTCAGGCCTCCGAAAGAAATTTCGCAAAAACTGGCCTCCAGGCCTTACGATGTGCTTAACTCGCAAGAAGCCAGGATTGAAGTGCTGGACAACCCCTATTCCTTGCTGCACATTATCAAGCCTGAAATTGATCTGGCCGAAAACATTGACGAACATGCCGGGGAAGTGTATGACAAAGCCTTTGAAAACCTGGCCCGGTTTCGTGCCAACCATTGGCTGATGCAGGATGATGAAGAATACCTTTACATCTATGCTCAGACAATGAATGGTAAAACCCAGTACGGAATTGTTGGTTGCGCAGGGGTTGAAGATTACATGAATGGTATAATCAGAAAACACGAACTCACCCGAAAAGATAAAGAAGAGGATCGGATGAAACATGTGCGCATCACAAACGCAAATATGGAACCTGTTTTCTTTACTTATCCCGCTGTTGCTGAGATTGATGCAATTGTTAACCGGATTGTGACTACAACTTTGCCGGAATATGATTTTACTTCTGTCGATGGGTTTGGCCATCATTTTTGGGTAATCAGAGACTCTGATACCATCGGTAAAATTGTCTCCCTGTTCAGCAAAGTTCCTTACACTTATGTAGCTGACGGCCATCATCGCACCGCGGCTGCCGCATTGGTCGGCAATGAAAAGAAAAAGAACAATCCCAACCACACCGGAAATGAAGAGTATAACTTTTTCCTGGCTGTTCATTTTCCCTCAAATCAGCTTACCATCATCGACTATAACCGCCTGGTTAAAGATTTAAACAATCTTTCGAAAGCAGAGTTCATGGAGGAGTTGGGGAGGGTATTTGACATCCACGAGAAGGGGGCTGAAATCTACAAACCCGACCGGTTGCATAATTTCGGTATGTACCTGGATGGAAAATGGTATTCGCTTTCGGCTTTACCGGGTACATACAACGACAACGATCCCATTGGGATTCTTGATGTTACGGTGCTTTCACATCTTGTGCTTGATGGTATCCTTGGAATAAGCGATCTCAGGACATCTAAAAGAGTTGATTTTGTCGGTGGCATACGTGGGCTTGGCGAATTGAAGAAACGGGTTGACAGCGGCGAAATGGCTGTTGCCTTTGCCCTGTTTCCGGTTTCGCTGCAGCAACTTATTGACATTGCTGATTCGGGAAATATAATGCCACCTAAAACTACCTGGTTTGAACCCAAACTTCGCAGCGGGCTGGTCGTACATTTGTTGGACTAAAAAAAAATAAAAAATGGAAACAACCGAAAAAGTTTTGCAGGCTTTGGTTAAAGCCGGTAAACCAATGAAATCAGGTGAAATTGCCGAACTGACAGGAATTGAAAAGAAGGATGTTGATAACGCAATTAAGAAACTGAAAAAAGAAGAAAAGATTGGTTCGCCAAGAGTTTGTTATTATGAACCTAAGGAATAAAAAAAAGGGCTTAGCCCTTTTTTTTATTCCTTTTTATCAAGATATTTGGATATTACATTCATCAGCACATTGAACTTAACAGGTTTCGTTACAAATTCATCACAACCGGCTTCCCGGCATCGTTCAATCACATCCTGAGAGGCGTCAGGAACCTCAACAATAACAGGTACTGATGACCTGTGCTTTTTTATCTCTTTTGCAGCAATATAACCGTCCATTTCTGACAGGGCGGTATCGATAAGAACCAGATCAACATCAGTGTTTGAAATCGAAATTTCAATTCCCGACTTTGCTCCCGTAGCTCTTACCAACTGGATACCGGTTCTTGAAAGCGCAGCACTGATATAGTTAAAATTCGAGTCAACTTCTTCGATTACCAACATTGTTTTATCGCTCCAATTGTACTGCCGCATCCGTTCCCGTCTCCCTAAATCATTTAATGAAAGCTCTTTATTTACTGGTTTATAAGGGATTGTGAAATAAAAGACAGAGCCCTCCCCTGGTTTAGATTCAACCCATATTTGGCCACCGAGCAATTCAACAATATGTTGTGAAATTGCCAAACCGAGACCTGTACCTCCGTAATGCTTTTTACCTGCATTCTGCGCCTGACGGAACCTGTTGAATATTATGCGATGATTCTCTTCAGCAATGCCAATACCCGTATCGCGAACGTAGAACAAAATGTTATCGCCTTCAGGCATGAATCCATAGGAAATCGTGCCCTTACTGGTGAACTTCATGGCATTGACCAATAAATTGGATATTACCTGCCTGAGCCTGAAAGGATCAGTCATAATCGTATTGCCTAAAGGAAGTTCAACCGGATCAACAATCAGATTTACCAGGTTATTGGAATTCCGGTCTATTAATTGCGAATATGTTGCCTGCAATTCCCTTATCATTTCATTCAGGCTGTAGCTTTCGTAAGTAACCGTAAGTTGTCCTGCTTCAATCTTGGCAATATCAATAATATCATCAATCAGGTTCAGCAATGATTCGCCCGACTGGTTTATATGCTGTATGTATTCAGCTTTCTCGCTATCCGAAAGGGAATCCTCGGTAAGTAAGGAAGAAAATCCGATGATCGAATTCATAGGAGTCCTGATCTCGTGACTCATATTGGCCAGAAAAGCTGTTTTTAGACTGTCTGATTCTTCAGCTTTCTCCTTGGCTACTTTGAATTGTTGTTGTATCTCTTCTTTCTCGGTTATATCGCGGCTTAAGGCCATAATACCCAGCACTTCCCCCCTGACATCCGTGTATAAAACTTTTACAGTATCCAAAAGCCTCCGGCTGCCATCCGGGAATAAAGTCCACTCCTCATTCCGGATTGGAATATGATCTAAAAGAATTTTTTTGTCGTTCTCATAATATATATCTGCAGCTACCTTTGGAAACAAATCATAATCACTTCGGCCAATAATACTTTTCTCGGTCATTCCCAGGTAATCGGCGAAGGCTTTATTACATCCAACATAGTTGCTGTTAATATCCTTGAAGAAAATAAAATCGGGAATTGAATCGATGAGTGAGCGAAGCAGGGATTGTCCTTTTTCAAGTTCCTTGAGTGCATTATCGCGTTCCAGAATGGTGTGATTCACCGAATCAGCCAGTTCGCGAAATTCAAAGAATGAAATCTGCTCTTTATTCATCTGTCCTGATCCGAGACTGGCGTTCTTGAAACTTTCGGTAAACCTGCCAAATTCTTTCCTCAACTTGTTCGAGACAAATCCTGCAAACAGAAATGCGAATATCAGGAACAATAAAATTAATACAATCATTTTAATAAGCCAGCCATTGATTCTGGTTGTAATGGAATTGAGATTGCCAGCGATCTCCTTTTCTATATCATTTTTATAATACCCGGCCCCTACAATCCAGCCCCAATCCTTAACAGGCCTGACAAACGACATTTTTGGTTCAAAATCTTTAGAGGCCAGCCTCTTAAAACGGTACTCAATAAAACCCGAACCATTTTTAACGGCTAATTGTTGTTGTCTGAAAACACGTATCCAGTTGGTATCGCCACTTTCATATATGTCAATCGGTTGATCCGGAATATTTCCATTTGTTAGCAGAGCTTTTCCGGTTAAAGTATTGATAAAGATATAGCCATCATTGCCATACCTCACGTTTGAAAGCCATAGCATGATATTTTGCTTCAGAATGTCTTCAAAATCATTAATATAGTCTTTTGAACCGAAATACCAGTTGAATGGCGTGAACTTCTTAACATAAGTATATTTAAATATTGCAGAATCACTGCTCTGGTTATCAACCGGCGATCGGTAACTAAGGAATCCCTGATTAACTACTTTTAATAACGCTACCTCGTTTTTAACAAGGTAATTACCCAGGCTATCGCGCAGGCCAAGGCTCAGACGGTTTTCAAAATTCCGGCTTCGTGGAAGCATAACCGATACACCATCAGTGGTATAGATAAAAATGTCACCCCTGCCATTGTTAAAACGTATCGGCCTGAGAGCGTCCTTGATCATTTTTTTTATCTCCGCTTCTGACCGGGTTGAACGGTTTTCATTGTATATATTGTTGGCTATTTCCCAGGCTTCATCTACCCTGAGTTTAAGATCATATTTTATCCTATCCTGAGTTAGTGAGCGATTATATTCAATGTATTCGATGGCTTTATTAACTTCGTTCTGAATTATTTGCTTCTGATCACTGGAATATGAGATCCGAAGATTTTCAGACTCCTTTTTAATGCGATAATACTCACCGTAAAATGAAAATGCACCTACAAGAATTACAGTAGCCACCAGAAGACCAATAATACCAAAAGTAATAAACCGGATTAGACTTTTACCCCTCAGGTATTCAGTAATATATGTTTTTAATCTCAATTGGACAAATTCATTAGAAGTTAATAAAAAATTGCAAACCTGAATATAAGCTAATGATCACAGCCAGAACCCATTATCGGGCGAACAATAAACAGATCTCCTGTTAAGCAAACATAGTAAAAAAATCTTCATCAATTAGTAAAATATTTTATTCCGAAATAAATGACCAGTGAATCAATAGGACATATATTCTTCGAAAACAGCCTGAAGATATGATTTTCCTTCCCTGATAATTGAATCACGGTATTGCACGGGAATTGATTTTTCGTGAAAATGTTCTATTCCTGCATCGAAAACAAAATGTCCTGATGGCCTGACCCAGCCAAACCCTTCTTCGAAGGAATAATAGGCGTACTCAGGCGAATAAGGATTAAACAGGTTGCGGCTCCAATGAAATTCTCTGGCAGGTATTGCCATCTGATGCATGAGGGTTGAAGCCAGGTCATTTTGGTTTGAAAGCCGGTTGATCTTTGCACCCTTATACTCAGACTTAATAACATCGCCAAAAAGCAGTAGTGGAATCTTGTGATAATTAGGCGTAGTAAATGTCCAGTTACGGTATGAATTGTGGCTATGATCTGCTACAACAATAAAAAGTGTGTTTTTAAACCAGGGCTGTTTGCGTGCATTCTCAATAAATTCACCGAGCGAACGATCTGTGTAATAAGCTGAATTAATGTATTTTCGTTCATTGTCTCCCCAATCTAAAACTTCTTCCATGGGTTGATCGTAAGGCGAATGGGAACTCAAAGTGAAGAGGGCTGAGAAAAACGGCTGTTTTTCCTTATTCAGATCGCTTAACTGCCTGGCAAGCAAAAATTCATCATGAATCCCAAGTTTACCAGTCTTTCCCATTTTCGTTTCTTTCCCAAAGTTCTCAAGTTCTGTAATTCGTTGAAATCCATTGTGTAAGATAAATCCACGGATATTCCCATAAATTAACTGACCACCAAAGTAAAAAGATGTATTGTACCCTTCCTTAATAAGTTTATGGGTTATGGTTGTGAGTTTCGAAAACTTATCGGGTTGTACGGTAATTGAGGAAATGGGATGGGCTGGAAATCCGCCGAAAATACTTGCCATGGCTTGTTCGCTACGGGGACCGGTTGCCCACAAACTGGTAAAAAGTATCCCTTCCTTCTCAAGTTTATGAAATTCAGGGGTGATTCCGGGTTCACCGCCCAACGATTCAATGAGGTCTGCCGACCAGCTTTCAAGAATCAAAAGCACAATGTTGGGCCTGTTTGTCGTTAGAACCATCGTCGTACTGTCACGCTCCGTTCTTAAAATCTGTTGAATTGTTTTTTCAACTTCTTCGCTGCTGTAATAGGCATAAGGGTTCTTACCGAAATTCTTATAATTCTCAATAATGCTTATAAACAGGTTAAAACCTGAATTTACTGAAGCCAGGTTCAGAATGTTATGGTGAGAATAATAGGATTCACTCTGATTAATCGGAATCTGCTGAACCCCTCCCCTTGCTCCGATAAACAATAAAACCGGGGTTAGCAGAGCAAAACCTGCTATGAAAAAATAATTTCTGCCAACATTGACCAGGTCCTTGTAGAACCAATTAACATAGACAAGGTAAACAATCGTAAGTTTTACTATAAAAATTGCCAACAATGAAAAGAAGATACCTGTTGAAATTGTATCATAGACTTCTGTAGGATTACTGAGATAGGTAAATGCTTTAAAGGGCATTTTGGTTTTCCATTCAGGATATATGCCAAGTTCAGCAACTGTCAGCAGGCAAAAAAGGAACAATGCAACAAAAACATAGATTTTATTTGCCTTGTTCAGCCACCTGGGGCTGTAAAATGATTGTATAAGCAGCAAAATAAAGGGAAACATCATGAAATAACCCGCGGTGGCAAGATCGAGATGAAGCGCATGCCAGTAAGATGCAATAATTTCAGTGAACTGAATGCCTTCAACCCTTAACAGGTTAAAATTATACACCAGAAAAACGGTTCTGGAAAAAGCAAAAAGCAACATCCAGAAGATCAATTGCCTGAAAAAAGAGGAGAATATGGGTTTCATTTTCAGATGGGATTCATCATAAATTATAATGGTGCGCAAAATTACTGAAAGTTTACAGACAAAAACCGACCATCGATGCAGCATTTAACAATCTGTTAATATTCGATCAATTGGTTTGCCTAATTTTGCATCTTAATTTAAATGGCCATCAATGAGAAGGTTCTATGAAACCATCGGCAACCAACCCCTGATTCTGCTGGTTACAGCAATGCTGATGATCCCCTTCGCCCTTTTCCTGAACCTGGGATTGTTGCCTTTAATCTCCGATGAGCCAACCCGCGCCATCGTTACCCTCGAAATGATCCTTTCGGACAACTATATGACTCCAACCATCAACGGCGAGTTCTATTACAACAAACCACCGCTCTTCAACTGGATACTGGCCGGATTTATTCATGCTTCAGGTCAACTGAACGAATTTATTTTCAGGCTTCCAACTGCATTGTCGCTGATATTTATGGGACTGATTATCTATCTCTTTTCGAAAAAGGCATTGGGAAAAGTAAACGCTTTACTGGCAGCTCTGATGCTGATCACTTCAGCCCGCATCCTTTTCTGGGATTCATTTCAGGGTCTGATCGACATTACCTACTCGTTGGTTACATTCTGCTCTTTTGCAGCCTTGTATTTTTTTTCACGGAAGAAAAACTGGTTGGCATTGTTCATGGTAACATACTCACTGGCCGCTGCCGGGTACTTAATGAAAGGTTTGCCTTCAATAGCCTTTCAAGGCATCAGCCTCATTGCATGGTTGTTAT
This sequence comes from Bacteroidales bacterium, assembly GCA_038325075.1. Lineage (GTDB taxonomy): Bacteria > Bacteroidota > Bacteroidia > Bacteroidales > Lentimicrobiaceae > Lentimicrobium. The sequence continues at coordinate 44,546 of JBBQIQ010000010.1, forward strand.
ATGAAAAATCGTTCAGAAAACTATTCACCTGGCAACACCTGGCCGGGATAGCAACATTTGTGCTGATTACCGGAAGTTACTATTTCGCTTACCTTCATACAAATTCCCTTCAGGATGTTTTCTCTACCCTATTCGACCAATCAAACCGTTTTAACGATAAAGAAGGTACAATTCTGAGTTGGGCCCGGCACCTGATAAATTTTCCTTTTGAAATGAGTTATGAGTTTGCACCCTGGACTCTGCTTTTGCTGCTACTTTTCGACAAACGTATCAGGCAGGCAACTTTCCGGGACAGGTTCAGTGTTTTCTGTTTGATTATATTTGCCTCAAACATCATTCTCTATTGGGTTTCGGCCGATATGAGGCCGAGGTATCTTTTCATGCTCTTCCCTTTGCTGTTTTTAACCGGCATAAAAGCTTACTCCGTGGCCGAAACAATCAGTCCGAAAATATTCAGACTGGTCAATTTAGTGATCCGGTCAATGGCATTTGCCGGTGCTTTTTCGTTGCTGATTTATGTTTTCTGGCATGAAACCAATCAGATGGCAGGTTTATGGTTGATCATTCCCATATTGTTTCTTGTTGCACTATCGGCTGCAATGCTGACAATAAAAATTCCGCGGCAAAGCATTGTATTGCTTATCATTGTGATGTTGTCCGTCAGGATAGGGTTCAATTCATTCAACCTTCCTGCAAGGATTAACTCATACCCCGATGCAGGGTATCGTGAAGGTGAAATTATTGCCGGGCAACTGGTAAAAGGCCACAGTACCTTTATACTTGGCGATACCCCTTTCAACCACGATGCTTCGTTTTACATTTCTCGCGAAAGTGGACAGATAATAACCCGCACCTGGGGAATATCGGATAATCGGGCCTGTTATATCACTGATGAAAAAAATCTGGTTAATTTTGCAGGCGGAGCCAAAGGTTACAGGGTCATCCATGAGTTTACCATCAAGTTGAACGAAACCAGGCTATTCCTGATAAAGAAACCCTTATGAGCGATCCAAAGCTATCAATCATCATCTGTGTTTACAACGAAGAACCCAACATAAAACCATTGAATAAATGGATCAATGAATCGATCAGTGGTATTGAATATGAGATAATTTATGTTGACGATGGTTCGACCGACCGTACCCGGCAGGAAATTATCGCACTGAATGACCCACGGGTTATATTGGTTGAGTTTCGAAAAAATTATGGGCAAAGTTCAGCGCTGTACGCAGGAATTGATCAAGCCAAAGGTGAATACCTGGTGACCATGGATGGCGACCTTCAGAATGACCCTTCCGACATTCCAATGATGCTTCAACTTGCTGAAAATGAAGGCTGGGATCTGGTGGCCGGCGTCAGAAAAAACAGGCAGGACGGTGTTTTCTTCAGAAAAATTCCAAGTAAAATTGCCAATTCGATTATCCGCAACAGCACCGGCGTGCATATTAAGGATTATGGCTGCACACTGAAAGTTTTTAAGAGCGATCTGGCCAAGAACATCGGCCTGTACGGCGAGTTGCACCGCTTTATCCCGGTACTGGCCAGCCTCGAAGGGGCTACCATTACCCAGGTTGATGTAAAACACCATGCACGCGAATTTGGCAAATCCAAGTATGGCATTAACCGGACTTTCAAAGTCGTAAGCGATCTTTTGCTGATGCTTTTCTTCAAGAAATACATGAGCAAACCCATGCACCTGTTCGGTGGCATTGGCGTTGTTTTTTTCCTGATCGGTACGCTGATAAATACTTATTTTCTGGTTCAGAAAATCATGGGGCACGATATCTGGGGTAAGCCCATGCTGTTGCTTGGCATCCTGATGCTTATCGCCGGAATACAACTGATTACAGTGGGGATCATGTCAGAAGTTATGATGCGCACTTATTACGAATCTCAGCAAAAAAGGCCTTATCAGGTACGCAAGGTCCATACTTTCAATGGTTAAGCTACCCGGGTATATCAAAGCCATATTAAAAATTGCACTTTCAGTCGCAGCACTTTGGTATGTTTATACAAAAATTGACTTTAACGAGGTCGTCACCATTTTTCAGAATGTCAATTATGTATGGCTGATTGCAGCCATGCTCCTGTTCATTATATCAAAAGTCTTTTCATCATACAGGCTGAATGTCTTTTTCCGCAACATTGGGGCAGGGCTGACAGAAGCCAGCAACCTAAGGCTATATTTACTCGGAATGTATTATAATCTGTTTCTGCCCGGAGGCATTGGCGGCGATGGTTACAAAATCTATCTGCTGAATAAGCTTTATAGCGTTAAAGCCAAAAAGCTGTTTTGGGCGGTTTTGTTGGATAGAATAAATGGTGTGCTTGCCCTCTTTGTTCTGGCCATGATCCTGGCATTGTTTATTCCGATTCCTCAGATTTACAAGTATATAGCTATCGGTTTAATCCCTTTGTCAATTGTAGCGTATTATGCCGGAATTGCCTGGTTTTTCAAGGGTTTTAAATCAAGTCTTAACAAGACCAGCCTCTTCTCATTTGCAGTTCAGGTTTCACAACTTATTTCGGCATGGTTTATCCTTTTTGCCAATAACCACCAGGACCAGGCCCTTTCTTATTTGTTCCTCTTTCTGATCTCGTCAATTGTAGCTACTTTGCCAATCACTATCGGCGGAATCGGCTCAAGGGAAATCACATTTTTGTTCGGGGCTGAAATCATGCACCTCAACGTTCACCTTTCGATTGCCCTGAGTTTGTTGTTTTATGTCATCACGGCGGTGGTTTCACTTTCCGGTATTTATTTCAGCCTGAATGAAAAGGCGCTGAAACTCGAAATGGCAGATCATGAACCAGCCTACACCAATAATATTAATCACTGATGGAAAAGGTATTGATAACCGGTGCTGCCGGATTTATAGGCTCAAACCTGGCGCTCACCATGCTGAAGCAGGGTTTTATTGTTTCCGGAATCGACAATTTTGATAATTTCTATGACCCGGAGATTAAGCGAAAAGCGATCAGGAAACTGGAATTATACCCCGGATTCAAAATTTATGAGGGCGATATCCGTGACCGGGAGCTGCTCGACCGGATTTTTGAAACCGAAAAACCGGAGTTGGTTATCCACCTGGCTGCAAGAGCCGGTGTAAGGCCATCGATCGAACAACCTGAACTGTATTACGATGTAAATGTATCCGGTACCCTCGTGCTGCTTGAAGCCATGCGCAAAGCCGGGCTAAAGGACCTTTTGTTTGCATCATCATCATCGGTTTATGGCAACAATAAAAAAGTTCCGTTCAGCGAAAGCGACCCGGTTGACAATCCGATTTCACCCTATGCAGCCACCAAAAAGGCCGGGGAACTGTTATGCTATACCTATCACCATCTTTATAATTTCAACATCTTTTGCCTGAGGTTTTTCACCGTTTACGGTCCCGGACAACGACCTGAAATGGCCATACAACAGTTTGGCCGTAAGATTACAGAAGGAAAACCCATTACTCTTTTCGGGGATGGAACCACCCGGCGCGACTATACTTTTGTTGATGATATAGTGGCCGGAATTATAGTCGCAGCAGAACATCTGAATGGTTACGAAATACTAAACCTTGGAAACAGCGACACCATTTCGCTGATTGATCTGGTACATGGCATTGAAGAAACGCTGGGTAAAAAAGCCGTCATTGAATGGAAGCCAATGCAGCCCGGTGATGTAGAGATTACTTATGCTCACATCGGCAAAGCCCGGAAACTAATCGGTTACAAGCCTGATTATCCGGTTAAGAAAGGATTGCGAAAGATGTTTGAAGATCAGGGAATGTGTTAAAAAATTTTAATTCAAAAAATATTCATATTGCCGCGACAATAAAATGCAATTTATTAGGTTGGAAATCATAAAGTGAGTTCAGTGATGAATTGATCACTTTTTCAGGTCGTCATTAGGATGTGAAATTTACTTTATTTTATTTAGATTTGATGTCACAATTAATGCAAGGATAAAATTTTACAATTAATCATCTGTTATGCTAAACATTGCACTATTTGGCCCTCCCGGGGCAGGAAAAGGAACCCAGTCGGAATTCCTTGTAAAAAAATACAACCTGTTTTACATCTCAACCGGCGATCTGCTGAGAAAGGAAATGGCCGGAAAGACCAGGCTGGGCCTCGAAGCTCAGAGTATTATCGCCTCAGGCGGACTGGTTCCGGATGAGATCATTGTGCAGATTATCGAAAAAACCATCACTGAGAATCCGGGTTCCAACGGATTTCTTTTCGATGGTTTTCCAAGAACATATATTCAGGCCTACATCCTTGAAGGATTGATGATCAAACTGAACACCTCTCTGAACTGCCTGATCAGCCTGAATGTGCCTGAGGAAGAGTCGGTAAAAAGGCTTATGAACCGCGGGCTCACTTCCGGACGCAGCGATGACAATGAACAGGTTATCCGCAACCGGCTCAAGGAATACAATGATAAAACTTTACCTGTTCTACAGTTTTATAAGGACCGGGGTATTTATATAGAAGTTGACGGGACTGCCGGCATTGAGGATGTTCATGAGCAGATCACACAAATCATCAGGCATGAACTCAGCAAGAGCCTCTTCAATATAGTATTATTCGGATATCCCGGCTCCGGACGCGGTTCGCAGGGCAAAGCGCTGGCCAAACATTTCGGGCTTGAGTATGTAGCTACCGGCCCAATGCTCGACCAGGAGATCAAGCTGAATACAGAGACCGGAAAAAAAATCACTGCCCTTTATGAAAATGGCCAACTGGTACCGGATGAAATTGTGGTTCAATTGATTGAGAAAAAACTGGCTGAAAGCAGGGATGTGAAGGGCTTCATATTCAAAGGATTCCCCCGCACCCTGGTACAATCCTATATACTCGATGGTTTATTGAAAAAGCATGGCTCCTCCATTTCGCAGATCATTGAAATCGAAGTTCCGACCCTTGAACTGATCAGCCGCCTCGATGCCCGAAGCAAAACCGATGGTTGTATGCCTTATGACAACAGCACGGCCAGGATTGTCAAGCGCCTGCAGGAACACGAAACCAAGACGGTTCCTGTTATCGAAAAATACAAACAGTTGCATGGGGTAACCAAGGTTGATGGCCTTGGTACTTTTGAAGAGGTGTTTGAGCGGATTGCAGCCGAAATTGAAACCGGGTTTAAAAGGTCGAGGTAATTGTTTGGGGGGGGATAGGGACACAATATGTCATGCCCCTGCATTAAAGACTTATCTATATCGGGTAACTTCGGGTAAGGACACGACATGTCGTGTCCTTACTTCAAAACAGGCACAACTTTGATCAAATAGACTCGTATTTTAATTTTACCAACCATACTAAAAGACACGAAATCTTATATTGGTTCCCATAATGGGAATTTATATTTATCTTTGCATCATCATTCAATCTTATGGAGAGATTATTTGCGAAAAACACCCTGAGACACTTTTGGGAAGCACATCCGGATTCTGAACAATACCTGAAGACCTGGTTCGATACATCAATGAGTTCAAATTGGAATACACCAAAAGAAGTTAAACAGACGTATGTAAATGCAAGTGTTCTGAAAGACAGTAGGATTGTCTTTAACATCAAAGGAAATTCCTATAGACTGGTGGCAAAATTCAACTTTGAGAAACAATGGATATTTATCCGTTTCATCGGAACTCATGCTGAATACAATAAGATTGATGCAAACACAATTTAAAATTACCAGACATGGAAATAAAACCAATAAAAACAGAAACTGACTATACCCGGGCATTGAGAAGGCTTGAAACCATTTTTAGTGCAGAAAATGGAACTACAGAAAGCGATGAAGCAGATGTGCTTGGTCTCTTGATTGATGAATATGAAAAAAAACATTATCCAATTGAAGCTCCGGATCCAATTGAAGCGATTAAAATAAGAATGGAAGAAATGCAGCTTAAACAGATTGATCTGGTAAATGAATTTGGAGGAAAGAGCCGGGTTTCGGAAATATTAAACCGAAAAAGAAAACTAACTGTTGAAATGATCCGCAAATTAACCATAAGATTAAACCTTTCACCAGAATTATTAATCAATGACTATCAACTGACAAGATAAATTGCAGCTTTTAAGGGTGGAATTTCAGAGCAAAATATCGAAGATCAGAGCATTGCGAAATATTTTTTCAGTTCATTGAAAATCAGACTTTTCAGCTTCCGTGTCAATTTTGAGGAAATTCGGAAACGCATT
>JBBQIQ010000011.1:0-47834 GCA_038325075.1 Bacteroidales bacterium
TTAACAATGTGAAATGCATCATTCTCACGGTGGCATTGCTCAAGTTTGTAATTGGGAATTTTTGAGCTGAGGTGATGAATGTGATGGAAGCCAATGTTACCCGAAAACCACTGCAATATTTTAGGAAGTTTGAGGTATGAGGCTCCGTTGATGGCAACCGTGCTGTAATCCCATTCATCTTCACGGTACCAGTGGACATCGGGATACTGATGCTGAACATAGAAAAGGAACACACCGGCAGTTGCAGCAAAATACATGGTAGGTATTTGAATCAGCAGGTACGATTCGAAACCAATGAGTAAACTGATTCCGGTTGCCAAAGCTGCGATTCCGGCATTGGCCACATAAACACTGACTCTTTCCTTCCAGCTAAAGCCCCTCCGCGTAAAGCGGTTCGCAACCAGAAATACAAGCCCGGCGCCCAGTCCAAACATGATAAAGGGATTGCGGTAAACCCGATAGATAAACCGCTTAAAAGGAGAACGGCTTTTATATTCTTCAACGGTCAGTGTCCACACATCACCAACCCCGCGTTTATCAAGGTTACCGGCAGTTCGGTGATGGATCAGATGGGCGTGATGCCAACGGTGATAAGGAGTAAACGTAAGAATACCGAGGATAATACCAACAACATCGTTGATTCGTTTCGATTTAAAGAAAGCGCCATGTCCGCAGTCGTGGAAAATAATGAACAACCTGACTGTAAACCCGGCAGCAATAACCGAGAGAGGCAGGACGAGCCACCAACTGTAACGTATGGCAAAGACCATCGCAATCCAGAGTGCGATATAGGGAACCAATGTATTGAATAATTGCCAGACACTGCTGCGTGTCGAGGGGATTTTATAAGCCGTTATCAGCTTTAGCCAGGATTTATCTGAACCCGGCACCGTTGATTTTGGTGACATCTTTTTTTTTACAAAGATAACGGTTTTTTAAACGGAATAAGCAGGCTGGCATTGAAGCAGCGCGAGTTAAAAATTGCATAACCATCAGAAAATAAAAGTTTTCGTCATAAATATTTTTATTCCAGCAGTATTATAATACATTTGACCCATGATAAAAATGATATCCTTTAATCATACTAAAGTTTAAAAATTCCTTTAATAGCATCAGTACATTTTAATTAGTCTGTTTTAGAGCACAACAATTTTTATATTTAATTTCTTTGAATCATGGTTAAACTTCTTCAAAATCTGCCTGCTGATTTCTTTTTCACGAAAGAAGAAAAAACTGTCGCGAAAGGTGAAATTCTGAAGCAAAACCTGGATCGGCTGAGTTACATAATCTATATCGGATTGCCCGTAACTCTGATTCATATTATTATTTTTGCATTTAACCTGAGCGGTTCCGGCAATGCTCAGACTTCCTGGAGATGGGGTGTTATTTACGCCCATTTCTCGCTTTTTGTTGTTTTTATGATCACCGGAATTTTTACTTTGCTGATTAGCAAAAAGAAACTACATCACTTACCTGTCGCTGCAATAATTCCGCATTTTATTTTTGTATATATCTTATTTTCAGGAGCGATGCTGGCAGGAATCGATCAAATGGTTACCAATGCTATCACACCATTCCTGATTGTTTGCCTTTTATCTGCTATAGTAGTATTTATTCCACCATTCTTTTCAGCCGTTTATTACATCCTTGCTTTTGTGGCATACTATTTTCTGATCGGGCATTTTCAGACAAATCCGGAAATCCTGCTATCGAATTACGTTAATGGCATTACATCCATCGTCATCGGCTGGTTTATATCACTTACAATGTGGAGGAACAACCTGGTAAGATACAGAAAAGACCTGATTATTTCGGGACAGCAAGCCCTGTTGGAGGATAAGAACACAAGATTAAAACAGGTAGCCGAAGAATTGGGCATAGCCAATAAGACCAAAGACAAACTCTTTTCCATTATTTCCCATGATCTGAGAAGCCCCTTTGCGAATCTGCAGGGTATTCTGAAATTGATGCAATCCGGTGATGTCTCAGAAACAGAATTCAGAACCTTACTGGCCGAATTGTCAAATCAGACTGCTTTAACCAATGATCTTTTAGAAAACCTGTTGAGCTGGTCGCGCAGTAACATGAAAGGAGCAGCCACTAAACCTGAGAAATTCAGAATATCAGAAATGGCAGAAAGCATTATCCAACTCCACAGGAACAATGCCCGTGCAAAACGAATAACCATTTCCAATAATTTGAAAGCAGAACACCTGGTGAATGCCGACAAAGGAATGATCGCCCTGGTATTACGCAACCTGCTTTCAAATGCGATTAAATTTTCAAAAGAAGACGGGCTTGTTGAGCTCAGCAGCAAATCGGAAAACGGAGTAGTTATAATCAATGTCCACGATTCAGGGCAAGGGGTTCCTGAGGATAAGATTGCATTTCTTTTTACTGACATAAATTACACTACCTCCGGAACAGCAGGCGAAAAAGGGACCGGGCTGGGATTGTTATTATGTAAGGAATTTGTAGAGGCTAATGGTGGCAAAATCAGTGTCGAAAGTAAAGCGAACGAAGGAAGTGTATTTTCGTTTACCGTAATGGAAGCGAACTAAGCAGAACCAATTGGTATAAAGGTTTAGGTTAAGGTTAAGGTTAAGGTTAAGGATATGGTTTAGGTTAAGGTTAGGGACCTCCAAAGCCAATTTCTATAATTTCACTTTTGTATCAATCTCAACTTTAAACTTAACCTGAGTTACAAAAGAATCCCAAAACTAAACTAAAAAAAAACGGGGTTATTGCCTGAACAAGAACCCCACTGCCGGATCAAGTGACTGTTATCGCCTATTTCAGGAAAATCTCGCGCATTACTTTATTTCCGGTTATTTCGCGCAAAGTTTCATAGTTGACAATGGTCTTTTTGTATTCATCGCCCATGCCATCCCTGATCTTTTTTTCCAGATCAGCCATTTTCTTATCTCTTGCAGGATCGGGATCGAATGCAGCGTAGTTGGCTGTTTCAATCATCAGCAACAAATCGAAATCGTCTTCATTGGAAGCCGAACCCATCAGCATTTTATAGGATTTAATGAATTTCTCCTTTACCATCTGGTCCATCGAAGATTTCCATGTTTTACTAAGCCCCTTGAGGTAATCCTCCCCCATATTGGCTTTGATTTTAACGAAAGTCAGTTCCCATACGGAACCCTGATCGTACAACTCTGACTGAGCCTTCAGTGAAACAGGGGAAAGCAGTAAAGAAAATAAAATTCCACAGGCAATCGCGTAAACAGTCTTTTTCATAATGCATGGTTTTGATGAATGAATTTGATTTGTTAAAATGTAAACAAGATTAAAGCAACATCGTTCGTCTGCCAAAAGGCATTAACATAACTTTAACATTATCAGGCATATCAATGGCAATGAAAGATCGTTCGTTACAAAATAGAAAAAAGAAGATATTTAGAATTTTTTTCTGCTATATTTGTAAATAATCTATTCCGTTATGAGAACAAGTATCTTCAGGACAATTACAATTTTGCTTCTTATCACTTCTTTCGGTTCGGCTAAATCACAGAACTACCGGGTGCTTCAACCGGAAAGAACTACAATGTTTCAGTCGGAGTATGGCACTATCCTGGGAATGCGGGTCGATTCTATAACGGTTTCAGGATCAGATTCAATATTTTATCTCCTGAAAAACCTGCAGCAAGTTGACTACGATTGTTTCCATATTGAAGGTCCTTCGTGGATGGGTGACCGGATAACCATTCGTTCGAATGGAGAAACAGTCTTTTACAATGTTTATGAGCAGCCGGTGCTGATTAAAACAAAGGCATTGTTGAATGAAGAATGGATTTGCTATTCAACCCCGGAGTTGAGTTTCAGGGCAAGCATCACAAGTGTCGGCGTTGCTGACATTCTCGGGTTTCCCGACTCGGTTAAAACGGTTTCATACCAGGCAATAAATTTCCAGGGACAGAATATTTCCCATGAGGTAAATAACCTGAATCTGAAGCTTTCGAAAAACTTTGGGATTCTAAAAACCATAAACTTTTACAGTTTTCCTGAACTCAATCTTGGTTTTTTACTTCAGTGGTTAAGCGAATTTACCCTTATTGGTTTCGATAATCCGGAAACCGGGATTCAGAATCTAACCTGGAAAGCGGTAAATGATCACAATATTGGTGACGAACTGCATACCTCAGGTACCACTGCTTATGCATATTATTATAAATACACAGAGACCATTGAAAAGGTTCTGGACAAAACAATAAGCGGAGATAGTATAATTTACAACTGGGAAAACAAGGTAAAAATAAGTATCCAGACTCCAGACAGCAATACTTTCACAGCTACTGTGGATACAATTACACAATACATCACCTCCAATCCTGAATTTGACATACTGCCCGGCGTTGCCTGGCAGCTTAGCAGTTGGGGCGACTTTTACAATGCCAATATGATGTACCAGGGAGAGCACGGTCCGGTAAAAACCTTTGGGAACGAGACCAATGCTGTTGAAAAAGGAACAGAATTGTTTATGGGCGACACCTGCTATACGCCGGTTATTGTGTGCGGCTGTGCTGCCGATTACACTTATTATTCAGGTCTCGGCGGACCCTATTATTATTGCAACATGGGAATAGACCAATACATCAGGGAATTGGTTTATTATAAAAAAGACGGCATCGAATGGGGCACGCCCATTGATTTTACAGTAAATTCAAACTTAATCCCTATAGAACAAAAGCCTGAACTTGTCACGGTTTTTCCGAATCCTGCCAGCGATCTTGTGAATATTGTATTTAAAGGCAATACCGGCGAATACCGTTTGCAAATTGTTGACAATTCGGGAAGGAAAATAGCTGAATATTCGCTGAAAGGAGAAGACAACTCAATTGATCTGAGTTCCTTTAAAAAGGGTATTTTCCTCCTCCGGATTTTGTCGGAAAATCTGACAATTACAAAAAGACTGGTAAAAATATAGTTCCAGATAGAACCGCAAAACTTCTCTTTCTGCTCTTTCAGCCTTACCGCATCGTCTGCTTCAGGTGTAACATGCGGAATCCCTTCTCAAAATCCTCCCACCGAATGGTTTTCGGACAGGTAACTGTCCTGACCTCACCCGGTTGCATATCGAAGAAGTTGTCCGAAAACTGCACATCGGTATTGTCGCTGATCAGCATCAGATTTTTACACAGTTTTTGGGAAGTAATCTCAATCGCCAGATGATCACCTTTATCGCTGATGCGGGTTTTGATGCCCGGATCGGGAAGCTTCAGGTCTTTGGGTTTGGCGAAATAGACAAACTCCTGATCTGTCTCTTTGGTGCCAATGGCGAGGGTAACCGTAAGCGCCACCTCTTTTTCGCGGTAGTTCAAAGGAAGTTCCTTCAGGTCGATGCTGTAAATAACTGCTGAGCCATTGGCAGGCAGGGTAACTTTCACAGGGCGGCTCCACAGGGAAAGCCCATTGAAATCCATCAGATTAAGCCTGACAACTGCAGGAGTCTTAACAGCAAGGTCGGAGACTCCATAAATCAACAACTTCCCATTCTCCATCACCACATTGATAATCTGATTTTTACAGGCTTCCTTAGCAAAATAGTGCAATGCCTTCCATTTTCCGTAATAATCAATACCCGACCAGGAGGCCACCGGCCAGCAATCGTTGATCTGCCAGTAAAGTGAACCCATGCAGTATGGCATATCGCTGCGATGGGTCTTCAGCGCCATTTTTATGGCGTCGGCCTGCAACAACTGACCAACATAAAGCAGTTGCTCAAAATCGCTCGGGATCTGGTAATCCTGCTCCATATATTGTTTGATGCGCAGGTTGCCGATACCGCTGCGCTGATGCGAGGCCATCACTTCCGATTCGATGTTCCAGTCGGCAGGCAAGGTATATTTCTTCACACTGTTGAACTCAGGAAACGATTGAAAACCATATTCACTCATAAACCGGGCCTTGTATTTGCGGAAATCGCTGAACGGATGCTGCCCGTGCCATACGCCCCAGTAGTGCATATCGCCGGAATTGCTTTCATAGCCTGCCAGCTTACCCATACCAGCCGATGGTGATGAATGCCAGTAAGGTTGATTGCTGGTATTGGCTGTAACCACATCCGGAAGAATATGGTGAAAAATAGTATCATAAGCCTCCCAGATGGTTTCGCGCTGCTGCGCGTTGTAGGCCTTTTTCCAGCCCCAGCCGCGATCCTCGTGACCCTGGGCCCAGGCAGTTTCAATCTCGTTGTTGCCACACCACAGGGCCATACAGGCATGATTGCGCAGGCGTTTCACATTGTCTTCGGCCTCCTGCCTGATGCTGTTCAGAAAATCATCATCTCCTGGATACATGCTGCAGGCAAACATAAAATCCTGCCACACCATAATGCCATATTTGTCACAAAGATCATAAAACAGGTCGTTTTCGTAAACGCCCCCACCCCATACACGCAACATATTCATGTTGGCATCGGCGGCCGATTTTACAATAAACTCATAGGTTTCCGGTTTTACACGGGGCAGAAAAACATCGTTCGGAATATAGTTGGCGCCCTTTGCAAACACCGGCCGGCCATTCACTTCAAAATAAAAGCTCTCTCCACTGCCTTTGGCATCGGGTTTCCGGACCAGGTTAAGGGTGCGCAGGCCAATGTTTGCCGATTCTGTATCAATCAGCTTACCCGAACCAGTCAGTTCAGTGGTTATTGAATAAAGCGGTTGCTCTCCCAGACCGTTGGGCCACCATAGTTTCGGATTCTGAATTGAAAACGGAATTGTTTGCTTACTTAAACCGCTACTTGTTTTTACCGGTGCTGAAGCAACTTTTACCCCATTAACGAAAAGATTGAGGCTGAGGTTGAGGTTGTTTCCGGGCGCTTCCAGTTCGACTTCAGCAAGTAGATTTGCCGAAGTTTTTACTATGCTTTTCTGAACAATTTGCAGGTTGTTGATGCGGGCATCATCCCATGTTTCGAAGTAAACCGGCCTCCAGATACCGGAAGTCACCAGTCTTGGGCCCCAGTCCCATCCAAAATGATAGCCGGCCTTGCGGGTATAGATGCTTACCTGGTTTTTGCCCATGCCGCCTGCTTCCGACTGATCGTTGGAGGCCGGCAACGGATATCCGAAAATTTCCTGTTTCTCCATTCCTTTCAATACCGGAGATGTGAAAAGAATCCTTAGTTGATTTTCTCCTGTCTTCAGGTATTTTTTAGCATCCACCTTCCAGGTGATGAACATATTATCCGCTTTCAAAACCAACTGCTCGTTAACATACACATCGGCATAAGTATCGAGCCCTTCAAAGACCAGCCAGATATTCTGCTTGCTCAGCTCTTCATTGTTAACCTTGAACGATGTTCTGTATTCCCAGTTTACCTTGTCAATCCATTGAACTGCACGTTCATTCAGCCGGTAGTAGGGGTCCTCAATTTTCCCGGCAGCCATCAGGTCGGTGTGAACCGTGCCCGGAACAGTTGCAGGCATCCATTCGGTGGTTGAAACCTGGCGGAATTGCCAGTTAGCATTTATATCTTTATGCATCGGTTCAGTTTGTGCTAATGAAAGCATATAATAACCCAGGAAAACTGAAAACAAGAAGGTCTTTTTCATTTATATTTCAAATTTGGGAAAACCATGTTTACCGGAACGAATTTAACAACAAAATAGCCTGATGGCGCTCAAAAAGTGTCTTTTAAGTCTCATTACAGCCATTGAATTTAAACCAAAAAACAATGACCCTTATAACATTCAAGGCTATAAATCTGATATACAGGGCATTAAAACTGTGGCTACATGGGTGAAACTTCAATTAAAGTCACATTTTTTAATTAAAAAAGGCCTGTGTAACCATTTGAATACTATTTTAGGCCTCTCAAACTTATGCGTGTCAATATGTGCCGGTTTTCCCCTGTTTCAACAATGCTTTCATTTTCAGTCAGTAGCATACACAGGGCAATACTAGTTTTTTCTATAATATTGATTAGCAATAACTTATTAGGCCAAGATTATAACATTGAACTGATTCCGGCTGCTAAATCAACCGATCTTCCTGAAATAGATATCAACTGCATAGTTCAGGATAGCACCGGATTTCTATGGATTGGCACCTGGAAAGGATTATACAGGTATGATGGTCGTAAGATTATTAATTTCTCCCAGCAGTTTAGTAGTAAAATAGGAAGAAAAATATCGGCTTTATATGTGGATAACCAAGGTAAGTTGTGGATTGGCACATACAGTGAAGGCCTTTTTATCTATAACCCCAAAAATCAGCAAATCATATCCTATGAATCTATTAATACTATTAAAACAGGAAATATTATTAACATTTCGGGAGGCAGTAATAATAAGGTGTTGGTGTCTTGTTACGAAGGTGTTTTTACTTTCGATTTATCAAAAGAATTGTTTGATCGTCAAACACTGGTTTATGCTGAATCAGGGAATAGCTACAGGTTAACCATGGCATTCGAGGATTCAAAAGGGAGTCTTTGGGTTGGATCAGATAAGGGATTATTGCGATATAACCGCTTTACAAAAAAGCTTGAAAACACTATTTTTCTGAAAGGCATATATATCCATAAAATACAGGAACTTGCCAATGGATGGATAGTCATTTCAAGCCTTGAAGGAACTGACATGTTTGATGAGATAAATGGTGTAATCGTGCCGATGAGTACAAATCCGATTGCATCAAATATTTCAGTTGAAAAGGGAGAGTCATACGCCTGTCTTATTCCAAAATCGAAACCTGATCAGCTATGGGTAGGACTTCCCACTGGATTGATGATTGCTGATATAATAACCGGCACTATCATTTCCCGACCTGTTTTCAATGCAGGAAAGGAGAAAATAAGTTTCAGGGTTGAATCTCTTTTTGAAGATCGTCAGGGCATTATCTGGGTGGGCACGAACAACGGCTTGTACAAATATGATCCCAACCATAAACCATTTAATGTAAGCATAGTTGGGGAGAATACACTGGGTGTAGTTTCCTTGGCTTCGGCCGGAAAAAATAGTTTTTGGGCGGGTACAAGCGGAAAAGGGGTCTATCTGATTGAACCTGGCATCAGCGGACAACCACTTGCAGAGCGCAGGTTGATAATTAAAAACGATGTTCACAACAGCCCCCTGAAAAATGACATCTTCAGCATGGTCAGCGGATTTAACAGAGATATCTGGATCAGTACAAAAGGGAGTGGAATAATCCATGTAAAAAAATATACTGTCGCCGGAAATGATGTGATAGCTGAGGAAACCGATATATACAATGAAGCAAACGGGTTGGCCGATAACCATGTAATGACCTTATACCGCGACAGTAAAGGTATATTATGGGGGGGATGCTGGTCGAACGGGCTGATTTATTATTCTGAAGAAGCAGGCATGTTTCTCAGGCTTAAAGGCAAACTTGCCAGGGAGTTGAAAAAACATCCGATTGTAAAAATCATTGAATCAGGTCCTAACCGCTACTACCTTGGCACCAGAGGGAGTGGTATGATACTGATTGAAACCAATAGTTCCCGTGATTCAATTGTTAAAATGGACAAATTCCTGAATAAGCCCGACGATTCAAAGAGTATCTGTAATAATTTCATTTCCGATTTTGTTATTATGCCAGGCGGTAATTTATGGATTGCAACTGAAGATGGTATTTCAATTCAGAAAGCAACGGAAACTAAATTTACGAACATAGGTATTAAGGATGGCCTTCAAAATACTGTAATTCAATCTATTATTTCTGTTTCATCCGAAGAATTGTGGGCCGCCACCGAGAACGGGCTAAGTAAACTTATCCTGAGAAATGGCCTCCCTGAGCAAATACGCAATTATAACCATTTCGATGGACTTGAAATATCCTTTTTCAACACAAGTTGTTCGATGAAAAGTGAAAATGGATGGCTTTACCTTGGCGGAAAGGAGGGTGTTTGTTATTTTAATCCATTGCTTGTCACCGACTCAAAATCATCGCCTTCAGCAGTAATTACCCAAATAAGTCTTTTTAACGAAGTACTGGAAGCTGGTCAGGAATATGAAGGAATGCAGATACTGAAATATTCGACCTGGAATTTAAAATCAATAAAACTCAGATATTTTCAGAATACGCTTTCTTTTTCTTTTTCCGGAATGGACTTCAGTGCCCCTGAAAAAATATCATATGCCTATCAAATGGAGGGTATTGATAATAACTGGATCTATACTTCAACCCCTGAATGTTATTATCCACGTTTAAAACATGGAAATTATACCCTGAAAGTAAAATGCTCGAACAGCGATGGCATCTGGAACGATGAAGTTACAACACTCGATATTAAGATACTCCCTCCCTGGTGGTATTCAGGATACGCTTATGCCGTTTACTTCCTATTGTTTCTTGCCCTTGCATATTTTTCATACCGACTGATTACATACCGGCAGCGCATCAGAATCAAACAAATGGAACAGCAACAGGAAATTGATATGTACGATATGCGCATGCGTTTTTATACCAATATTTCGCATGAATTCCGCACACCACTGACCCTGATTATGGGTTTAACAGGCCGTTTGCGGATAAATGACGATCAGGAGAAACGTACTGATTTTTATGAAAAAATTGACCGGAATGCCAAGATATTATTAAGGTTGATTACTGACCTGATGGATCTACGCAAAATTGAAAAGGAAGAAATCAGGTTAAGGCGCGATACGATTAATCCATCGCTATTTTTCAGGCAATCGTGCGAAAACTTTGTAGATCTGTTTTCGACAAAAGGACTGGAATTTAAGTACACGGATACAATTGCCGGAAAAGATGTCTCTATATCGGGCGACCCGGTCAGACTGGAATCAATTGTATATAACCTGCTTTCAAATGCATTCAAATACACCAACAAAAACGGAAGTGTGAAATGTGAGATAAGCCTGGTGACAAGGACTTTTAACCAGAAATCGATTTTTCAGTTCAGTTATCGGACAAAAGAATCGCGCGAATATCTTGCATTCAGGGTAACTGATTCAGGTGTCGGAATGACACGATCACAAGTAAGGAATATTTTCAATAAATTCCAGGGGAACACTACACAAAGCTTAACTGATCCGGTATCTACAAGTTATGGAATAGGATTATTGTTTACCAAATCACTGATTGAACTCCACCACGGTTTCATTGAAGTTGAAAGCGAAAATAATAAAGGAACAACAGTAATTGTTTACCTTCCATGCATGGTTAATTCAGATACTTTACCAATAGAAGGTGTGCCGGAAAGCAATAGTATTCTGATAGAAGGATCTATACCCGTTGCAAGTACTTTGAATGAAAAAATCAGCCGCAAGGGAGATGAGAAAATAATCCTGGTAATTGACGATAACCAGGAAGTGCGGTCGTTGCTAAGGGATATACTATCGCCTGTTTACCAGATTGCTGAAGCTGCTGATGGTATTGAAGGCTGGGAAAAAGCCGGAGAAATAGTCCCTGATCTTATTATCAGCGATATTCTTATGCCCGGGATGGATGGCAATCTGCTCTGCGAAAAAATCAAGAGCTCAAATCTAACGAATCATATACCAGTTATTCTGCTCACAGCACTTCCCACCTCTGCCGACCGTATTAAAGGACTGAAACATGGCGCCGACTCTTACATTCCCAAGCCTTTTGAAGCAGAACATCTTTTGGTCCGTATTGAAAAACTGATCAGCTCGCGTAACCTTCTGAAAGAAAAATACATGAAGGATTTCCTGGTAAAACCGGAAAAGAATTCCGAACCAGATGTCAATCCTTCATCTGAATATATTTCGAAGATTAAAAAATGCATTGAGCAGAATATTACCGAATCCGATTATGATGTTGCTGATTTGTGCCGCGATCTGGGGACCAGTCGTATGCAATTATACCGTAAACTGAAAGCCATCGTTGGTTATTCAGCCAACGAACTGATTCGTAAAATAAGACTGCACAAAGCCGCTGAACTGCTTCTGCGCGGTGACCTTAATATTGCCCAGGTAACGTATGAGGTTGGATTCAGCGATCTGCAATATTTCCGTATGTGCTTTAAGGATGAATTTGAGCTTACTCCATCGCAGTATATCAGAGCGAATACCAGAGATGACGGACAAATTGCACAAAAAATTGATCCCTTCGATCAGGAATAATTATTTACGGTTCTACCACGAATCCTGTGGGTAAGTATTGCTAATAATTATTAACTCTTTGGTATTCTGTGCATTAACTGCGGTTCTAAGTGAAATAGAATAAGTTTCACTGAGGTTCACTGAGGGGTCACAGAGTTACACGACTTGTCCCGCCAGAGCGGCAGAGATTGTTTCCTGACAATAATTCTATGATCTTTTATCTGTATTACGATCCATAACAAATTATGATTTTACCAGAAGAACAGGCGCGCATTTTTGTAAGCAGGCTCATTTTAAATCATTTAATATACCCAAAAGAATCAGTATAGAACCCATAATTGAATAGAATTCCAAACAGGGGTCTTAATAAAAAAACATTTTGGGATTTATCAGCCTGAAGTCGTATAATTCATATAATCTGATGGTTAAGCATTGATCTGATAAGATTTGAATGAGCAGGTAACAAATCTCCACCCTATTTGATATAATTGTCCACCGCTAAAACAATGTTTAGAATATACTTTTACCCTGCAATAAAAACCAAAAACATGCCGGAACCATTTTGTTTTTAATAAGGTGACTCAGGCATGCAAAAAAGCAATTAACCAGGCATTAACCAAACATTAGCAAAAGGATTATGAGAAAACTAAATCTACTGCTGGTATTTATGCTGATCACAGTCATGCAGGTACTGGCACAACGCACCATCACGGGTTTAGTAACCAGTGTGGATGAGGGAGCAGGCATTCCAGGGGTTTCAATTAGTATAAAAGGGACAACCCAGGGAACCACAACCGATATTGAAGGGAAGTACAAGCTGATTGTCCCAAAAGATGCTACTACTTTGATTTTTTCATATGTGGGTATGAAAAAACAGGAGCGGCCGATTTCTGAATCCAACATTATGAATGTGGTTTTAGAGAGTGAAGCAATTGATTTTGAAGCGGTTGTAGTAGTTGGATATGGTGTAATGAGAAAAAGCGATGTAACTGGAAGTGTGGGAAAAGTGAATGTGGCAGAGCTAAAAAAAGTTACCTCTATTGATGCGGCTCAGGCTATTCAGGGAAGAGTAGCAGGGGTTAATGTGATTTCAAATTCAGGAAATCCAGGTGCTGGTGTTAAAATAAGGGTACGTGGTATTGGCACCATTAACAATTCCGATCCACTTTTCGTTGTGGATGGGTTTCCTATGGGCGATATGAGCCATATTGCCCCAAATGATATTGAGAGTATGGAAGTTCTTAAAGATGCTTCTGCTACAGCTATTTATGGATCGCGTGGTGCAAACGGGGTTATTCTGGTAAAAACCCGTTCAGGTTTAAAAGGAAAGAAATTTGAAGTTCAGGCCAATGTTCAGACTGGCTTTTCGCAGGTTGCCCGCAAACTCAAGCTGGCTGATGCAACTGAATTTGCCAATGCCAGAAAGACGATTGGTGCAAATGATGATATCATCAATTATGTTCTGGAACAGCAGGAAGCCGGGAATTATCTGGAAGGAACAGACTGGCAGAAGGAAATCTATCGTCAGGGAATGAACAACCGTTACAACGTAAGCATAACCGGCAATTCCGAGGCATATTCTTACGACCACGGGTTCACTTACTCTTCAGAAAAAGGAACTGTAAAAGGTACATTCCTCAACAAGCTTATGTTCCATTCTAACAACAATGTAACACTAACCAGGAATGTAAAAATGGGTTTTAATTTCAATTACGTGAACTATGAAAGACCAGGCGATAGAACCGATTTCTACAGCGGTACCATTCCTGGTGCACTTCGGTCTGATCCAATTTCGGCGGCATGGGACGATTACACCAATTTTTATGGCGAAATTTATTACTCACAGGCTGCAACCAATCCGGCTCTTTCTATTTATCTGGCCGGGAAGGAGAAATATAGAGGCAACCGTGCAATGGGCAACGTTTATCTTCAGATTGACGACGTGCTCACCAAAGGGCTTTCATTCAGATCTCAGCTAGGAACACAACTGGATTTTGATGATCAGAAGAATTACAGCCCGGCATATTTCATTACCCCTACCCAGAAAAATGACGAATCGTCACTCTACCAGAGACGTCCTTACGGTTTTAATTGGGTAAATACCAATTATTTCTCATACAATAAAACAGCTAACAAGCTAAATATCAATGCAACACTCGGTACCGAACTCCAGGCCAGTCAATGGACAGATATCTGGGCAACCGGATATGACGTACCTGAAAATGCCGATTTGCAGTACCTGGGTGCACATAAGGATGCTGTAAAATTCGCCCTGGGTGGGGGAGCAAGTGAAAACCGCCTGTCATCTACTTTCCTGAGGGGTAATTTTTCATGGGACAACAAATATGTAATTACCGGTACCATTCGTGCTGACGGAAGTTCAAAATTCACGCCTGAAAATCGTTGGGGTTATTTTCCATCGGTTGCAGCAGGCTGGAATATGCATAATGAAGAATTTATGGTCGGCTCAACAAACATATTACAGTCATTAAAGCTCCGTGCAGGATGGGGTATAGTCGGAAACCAGGGAAGTGCCGGAAACTTTGACTACGTTTCGAGTGTAAACGGCGGGTATATATATGCACTAAACGGATTACCTGTAGAAGGTGCTGTTCAGCAACAACTTGCCAACAAAGAACTAACCTGGGAAGGTGCCGAACAGATAAATTTCGGTGTTGATTTTGGTCTATTTAACAGCCAGCTCACAGGCACTATTGACTACTTTATCAGAAATACCAATGATATGATTCTTCAACGTCCGATACCTTTATATACAGGTAAAAGGAAACCGGCTGTTAATGCAGGCACTATGCAGAACAAGGGAATTGAAATTGCCTTGAATTATGCACAGGTAAAAGGAGATTTCAGATATGATGTTGGCTTCAATGTTACTTTTATTAAAAATGAAGTTACCAGCCTGGCAGGCGGCGATCCGATCCGCGGAGGAGCTGCCGGACGTATGGGCAATTCAACTATGACCGAAATCGGAAGGGAAATTGCTTATTTCTATGGATATGAAACTTCAGGACTTTTCACAAACCAGGAACAACTTGATGCTTATTCAATTGATGGTGTTCCCATTCAGCCAAATGCCGGACTGGGCGATGTTATTTTTAAGGATTTGAACGGTGACGGAACAATTACCGAACTTGATATGACCTACCTTGGTAGCGCAAGCCCGAAAATGACCGGTGGCTTTAATTTAAATATGTCGTACAAGGGCTTTGATATGGTCTTGTTTGTCGTTGGTTCGTATGGAAATGAAATTGTAAACTCAATGTACCAGACGCTGTACAACTCGAAAATGTTCGAGACCAATATCAGCCAGGATATGGCTGTGAACCATTGGTCACCTGAAAATCCAACTTCAGACGTTCCCCGCCTTGATGCAGCCGATCTGAACAAGAACATAGAAAACTTCTCTGATCTATATGTTGAAGACGGATCCTATTTAAGATTGAAGAACTTACAGTTTGGTTATTCACTGCCATCAAAACTGAATAAAAAAATGCACATAAAAGACCTTCGCATTTTTGCATCTTTTGATAACCTGCTGACACTTACCAAGTATTCCGGATTAGATCCTGAATTGTTCGGATTGTTTGGAAATCCATTCTATTTTGGTGTAGATATGGTTAATTATCCGCAACCTCGTATATATTCAATCGGCATTAATTTAACCCTTTAAAATCTGAATTGATCATGAACAGTCAAGAAAGGGAACAACAACCTGAATACGTTCGATAATTCATGACCTATCAAGGTTCTAATCCAAAAAAACTGAAAAAGATGAAAAAAATAATTAACTTAGTATTAGTAGCTGCACTCTCAACCATGCTCTCCGGTTGCGATAAGTTTCTTGATATTGATCCCCAGGGCGCAGAAAACAGCGGAAATTTCTTTGACACAAAAGAGAATGGGTTACGGGCAGTTATCGGAATGTATGATATGCTGCAACTCGATGAAGGTGCTGGCCCCGATGGCCAGTGGATGGGTCATCACCACGATTTTTTCATGGGCGATCTCCGTTCAGATGATGCCGAAAAAGGAAGTAATGATGGCGATTACGGTACCATGTGGGAAATGATAGATTATACCATGACTCCCCAGATTGGATTTGCCAGTGATTTCTGGATTCATGGATATTGGGGCGTTTCACGTGCTAATTATGCACTCGATAATCTCCCTTCAGTTACCTGGGATCCAGCTATACGCGACCGGTATATTGGTGAGGCTTCCTTCATCAGGGCTTATTTTTACTGGTACCTGGTACGTATGTATGGTGGAGTGCCTTTGTTTACTGCCTCTGTTAACCCATCTGAATTTGGCAATGTTAAACGCGCCAGCCTCAATGAGTGCTACACTCAGATAGCCAGTGATCTTACTAAAGCGATTGAATTTCTTCCTGAAAAGAGTGCAATGCCGGTAGGTGAAACAGGCAGGGCCACTAAAGGTGCAGCCCGGGCTCTGTTAGCAAGAATATACATGTATCAGATTGGTACTGATATTGGAAACTCTGTAACATGGCAGCAGGTTTATGACCTTACAAACGCTGTTGTAACTTCAGGCGAATACACCCTGATGGCGAACTATGCTAAATTGTGGGAGACCGAGAATGAAAACAATGAAGAATCGGTGTTTGAAGTGCAATATGGTATTGGAGCAAGCGATCAGGCTCCGTCATCCATAGGAACTAACTGCTACAATTTTCAGGGTAACCGTAAAGACGACTCGGGATGGGGCTTTAACAATCCAACCCCGGATTTGTATGAAGCATACAATGTTGAAGTTACCAATGACCCCCGCCTTTCATGCGTGTTTTATGGCGAAAAATTCAACAATGGGATTCTTTATGGAGTTAAAAGAAAATACGATCGCAATGAGCAGGGATCTGACTGGTTGAGCAGAAAAGCAGCGCTTCCTGAGAAACCTGCACTTGCAAAAGCCTGCGACAGAAACATAAAGATTATCCGCTATGCTGATGTTCTGCTGATGCATGCCGAAGCAGCCTATCATACAGGTAATATTGGTGAAGCACAGGACAAAGTAAACATGATACGCGCAAGAGCCCGCAACAGCACCTACTGCATGGGTTATGCCGAAGGCAAAATGGATTACAGTGCTGCTCCGGCTTCCGTTAACCTGCCTGATATCACATCGTCCGGCGAACAACTTTTACAGGATATATGGAAAGAACGCCGCCTCGAACTTGCAATGGAAGCTTTGCGATTCTATGATCTCGTCAGGACAGGCCGTTATTTTGATGTAATGGACGTTGAGAAAAATCAAAGGCGTGCGCCAGGCCAAAACTATGGTTTGGGCGATAAAGCATACAAACAGTTCCCTGATCTGAAAGCCAACGGACTGGCAAAATCCATACCCGGACCCGATGGGAATAAAGTACCTTTGATGCCAATTCCACAAACCGAAGTTCAGGCCTGGGGCCTTGATCAAAATCAGGGATACTAATGCTTGTCTTCGGAACCATGATGCTTAACAGACCATTTAGTAGCTTTAAACCATTAAACGAAAATAATCATGAATAAAACAATAAACAAAATATTCCTGCTTGCAGCCCTGACAATGGCTGTATCCGGATGCAAAAAGGAGGCTCCTTTTTCAGAGGATTATGACATCAATCTTCCTGCGGCTACCATAACTTCCATCTCAGATGAGAAGCCATTTGTAGGCGATACCATTACACTGCAGGGCGAAAACCTCTCAACAGTTCAAACAGTTGGAATCGGAGTTTACAACTTTAAGATTGTGGATAAACAGAATACTTCAATGAGAGTTGAAGTACCACGTGTGGTAGAATCAGGTGTCATCACTGCAACCAACGCTTATAAGAGATCCTTTACCAGCGAAACGACTTTGCAACCGCAGTTTTACCCCGCTATTGTAACAACCTGGCCTGCTGAAATACAAAGAGGCAAAGCATTCATTCTTAAAGGTGAAAACCTTGACCTGCTCAAAGATGTGAAAGTAAACGGAAAACTGACTTCAATTGTAGGTTCGGCCACGCCCACTCAGGCAAGTTATGCAACTTCCGGAATTGAACTTGGCGAATTGGCTGTTATTGATGTAACTCCAAAAACCGGTGAGAAACAAACATCGCCTCAGATTGCAGTTATAGCTCCCATTGATACTTATCTGCCTCTGCAAACCATCATGTTGTGGGATTTTGAAACACCGCCTGCAACTGCTGAAGGCTGGGGTGGAAGTCCTTTTACCGCATCAAACGGGCCCGGTTTCTTTGGAAAAGAATACAAAGTTGTTTCGCCTGCAGGTAATGGATGGAATGGCTGTTACATCCGTCTTACCAACGACAATGGCGGAAATGGATTTGATCTTTCGGCCTTTAATAAACCTTACATCACCTTCCTGGTAAATACCAATGGTAAAAAAGGTTATATCAATCCGGCAATTACCATTGCAGGAACTGAGTCTGATAAGCACTTTACCGGTCAGGGCGGACAATACAGCGATAACTATATGATTCAGACCCAGGGTTGGGAATGGCGTTCCTATGATCTGGCAGCGATGGGCTGGTCAGATATTATCGGAAAACTAGATAAAATCGACATGTGGTTCAGAGGCGGAAATGTAGCTGAAACCGATGAATTTGAAATTGCTCTTGATCAGGTAATGATTACGGATGGTCCGTTAACGCCAACGCTGATTTGGGATGCTGAAGAACCAGCCGGTGGCGATTTACCAATCACTTTCAATGGTGGTACTGGACTTACCGGATACAGCCAGGGGCCAAAATATGCTTCTTACCTGTACACAGTTGGTAGTGATCCCTGGGCATGGCTTGGTAATATCATGGCTGTTGGCAATTTGACCCTCGATCCAATGGTCTATTCCAATGGCATTTACATCAACTTCCTGGTAAACACAGGAGATACAGAAGGATATGCCGGAATTCAGGTAGAACAAAACGGTAATAAAGCTGCCAATCAGAAACTTGACCCTGCTTACGGAGATAATTACAAGTTTAGACCCACTAACGGAAATTGGGAGTGGAGATCCATGAAATTTGATATTGCAAGCTGGGATAACTGGGGAGGAACAATTGGTGATATTAATCTAGCTGAACCATTCAACCTGAGTGTATATGCCCGTGGTGGAAATATTGCGAGTGGCGTGAATGCCCAGTTACACATGGATTACTTTATTTTTACCACTGTACCTCTTGATCCGAACCTTATACCTGAATAAACGACAGAATCAGAAAATGCAAATTATCTGCTGAACGCTGAATCTTAAAAATTCAATCATCAAACTCATGAAACTGCCATGAAAACCCTTGCCGACTGCAATATAATCCGCAAATTATGTGGAATCCCGATAAGCAGCATGGGCTTCATACCGTTGATTGATTAAGTGTCAATTTATAAAAGGGGAGCACTTTTGCTTCCCTTTTATTCATTTTTTTAAAAATAATCCTATGAATCCTTTTCGCTTCCCTTTTGCAGGCCTGATGATTATTACGCTGCTTTCATGGGTTTCAACATTCGCTGAAAGTGTTGTTGTTGATGATTTTAATGACAATGCGATTGGCCCCGAATGGCAGGTCGAAGGCGCTACATTCACCCTGTCTGTTGAGAACGAAGCACTGAAGGTTAACTACAACCGAACAGCTTCCAGCTGGGAATGGGATCAGTTCCACTATATTTTCAGCAATCAGCCAGGCCTGATGCAGTACCAGCTTATTGTAAAAATTAAATCAACCGTGGCAACTGAACTTGCTGTTAAACCCTCATACACAGATGGCAGCAGCGATTGGATTACACAAAACATACCGGTTTCACCGGATTACCAGGAATTCACATTTGCCATTACTTCGGCATCACAAAAGGTACTTGAAACTATCTATTTCTATTTTGACGCCGGTACCACAACCCCAAAAAACGGCGAAATATTTATTGATCAGATAGTACTTGAAACAACTTCAACCGCTTTACTATCGCTCGCCATTGAAAATGCTGGAACGTTTATCAATTCTGCTGAAGCAGGAACTGCCGAAGGACAGTTCTCACAGGCATCCATCAATGCATTCAGCAACGCGAAAACTGAGGCTCAGCAAGTACTCAACAATCTGCAATCCACTCAAAATGAAATCGATGCAGCACTTCTTGCACTAAATGATGCCAACAACATTATTGAAGCTTCAAGAATAAGATCGCCAAAGTTGACAAATCTTGCCCTTGCCTGTACTATTGCTTCATTTGAAACACAGAATGTGTATTATAACCTAAGGCAGATTGCAAAGTACAATACCCTTTTCGGGATGCAGGATGCCACCGGCTACGGCGTTGGCTGGTCAGGTAATAATTTTCGTTCTGACGTGGAAGATGTTTGCGGTGCTTTGCCGGCCGTTTGCTCCTGGTCAATCAAGGATGTGGCGAAAGGAACCGGGTTCGATGATCTCAGGGAAAGGATTCTCTATATTTACAACAAAGGGGGCATAAATACATTGGAGTGGCATATGGATAATCCTTACGGAGGTGATTTTTACTGGGAAAACAATCCGTATCCCGATTCAAATGTGGTCAGATCAATTTTGCCGGGCGGCGTAAATCACCTGAACTATAAAAATCAGCTGAACAATATTGCGCTGTTTTTACGCAACCTCAAAGGCAACAGAGGAGAATCGGTTCCGGTAATTTTCAGGCCCTGGCACGAACACAATGGCGACTGGTTCTGGTGGGGAAATGCCCATTGCTCAATTGATGAGTACAAATCATTATGGGCATTCACCGTTGAGTATCTTGTCAATGACCGAAAGGTTAACAACCTGCTGTTTGCATACTCTCCAGACCGGTTTTACACCAAGGCCAACTATCTTCAGAAATACCCTGGCGACAATTATATCGATATTTTCGGACACGACAACTATGGAGATGTTTCATCAGCTTCAGGCATACCTTCTTTGATAACACACCTGCGGCATCTGGTAGAAATGGCCGAAGAGCGAAATAAAATTCCGGCGCTGACCGAAACCGGCCTTGAGGGAATCACCAATTCAAGCTGGTTCACCCAGTTTATGCTCATCCCGATTGAATCAGATCCTGTGGCGAAACGAATTGCTTATCAGGCTGTGTGGCGCAATGCCAGCACTTCACACCACTACGCCCCTTATCCGGGCCATCCGGTCGTACCTGACTTTATGGAATTCTACAACGACCCTTTTACCACATTCCTTAACGATTTGCCCGATGTTTACCATAATGCACTTACGATAACATCTCCACTCATAATTCAAAAGTTTGATCTTAATCAGCTCAGATGGATAAATATCTTTCCGAATCCGGCACAGAAGCAACTCAATATTAGAAATTCAGGCCCCAACGGCAGGTTTGAAATTGTGAATATGCAGGGGAAAAGGATAGAAACCGGAGATCTGTTGTCAGGGAGCGACTCCCAATACGATGTTCGGTCATACGCAGCCGGCTTGTATCTCTTGAAAACCACCTTTTCAGATGGATCTGGTTCGCAGCTTAAATTTTTAATACAACACTAAGCAGTTTCCTGTTCAGCATTGCTTTTCGATAACCTACAGACCGCATTTTCACATGCTTTGGCGATAGCCTTGTCAGATAAAAAAGAGAAAAATGAAAAGACAAACCATTTTAGAGATAATTATTTTTTCGCTAATCACGATCATTGCAGGCAGTGCAGTCAATTCAACTGCACAAACTGTGAAACCTGTATTCAAACAGTTTATCACCCGGCAGGGCGACAAACTGATGGAAGCCAACAATGAATATCGTTTTTTCGGGCTTGCGGCGCCCAATATTCAGCAAAACGAATCCCAGATCAGAGAAGATCGCACCAACCGGTTTCCTGATGAATATGAAATCAGGGATATCTACAGTGGTATTCAACGGACAGGCGGACTGGCTACACGAACTTTCTCACTCTCCGTTTATCATCCTGACGATAAAGGAATGCCTGTTTACATTCCGGCATACCGCACCTACAACGAAGAAGCATTCCGGTGCCTCGACCTGGTCATTGCGTTGGCTCATGAGTACAATATAAGACTGATCATTCCTTTTATAGCCTCTCAATCATTCGGAGGTATCAGGGGTGTGGATGAGTTCTCTTCGCTTAGCGGAAAGCCCAAAGGATCATTTTGGACCGATGAAGAAGTAAAAGCTGATTTCAGGCATTTTCTGCAATATTTACTAAATCGGAAAAACACCCTGAACGGGTTGCAATACAAGGACGATCCGGCTATTTTGTGCTGGCAGCTCGGCAATGAATTCGGAAGCTATGCCGGTGACCGCGGGCTTAACTATGATGAATGGAATCCCAGAGTTCTGGCCTGGAGTCTAGAAATGGCAGCCTACATCAAATCCATTGATAAGAATCATCTGATTATGGAAGCCGGCGGGGCCGACCGAAAGTTTTTTCTTGCCGATCCGAACATCGATATTATCAGCGATCATTTATATGAATACTGGAATCGTATGGGCGGTCGACCCTGGCAACTTGCCCCCATTGCAAAGGAATCCATGAAGGAGTGTCGTGGTATAAAACCCCTTATGGTAGATGAATTCGGGCTGGGAAGTACCGAAAACCTGCGGGAACTGATGCAAACCATACGTGAAGAAGGCATTTGCGGCGGGCTTATCTGGAGCATACGCAGCCACCGGCGCGATGGAGGTTGGTATTATCATAACGAAGGAGGCACACCGGTAAATTCATTTCATGTGCCGGGTTTTTCAACCGGTTTCGTTTATGAGGAAACCCGACTGCTCGATTTGCTGCGCAGGGAATCCTTCCTGATCAGAGGTATAGCACCGGATGCTCTGCAAAAACCATCGCCGGCCCCTGTACTCTTTTTCCAGGGCAACGGATTTACATGGAGAGGATCGGCCGGTGCCGAAAATTATACCATTGAACGCGCCGAAAAAGCAACAGGTCCCTGGTCAGCGGTGGCTATGGGCCTGGAAGATTCGGTTTTGGCAGATGTTGTGCGTTTCGAGCATACTCCCGAGGCTTCAAACCCACTGGAATTGTGGCATGACGAGAACCGCGAAGCCGGAAAAACTTATTACTACCGCATCAAAGCGGTCAATCAAACAGGTGAAACTGATTACTCTGCCCCCATCTCAAAATAAAAACATGCACTCAATTGCGAAACCCGGCTATAAAATTCAGATCTCATTTAATTGAAACCCGAGACAATGAATTATCAAGCAAAAGACACAAGATACGATGCTTTCGCATACCGCCGTTGCGGAAAAAGCGGGCTGAAACTACCTGAAATATCCCTGGGCCTTTGGCAGAACTTCAGCGAAAGCGATCTGTTCAGTAACTGTCGTGAGATTCTGAGAACTGCTTTTGACCATGGAATAACCCACTTCGATCTGGCCAACAATTATGGCCCGCCACCCGGATCGGCCGAAGAAACCTTTGGGCGGGTGATGCAAAAGGATTTCAGGCCTTACCGCGACGAAATGATCATAGCCTCCAAAGCCGGTTACGATATGTGGCCCGGTCCCTATGGTGATTTTGGTTCAAAAAAATATCTCATAGCCAGTCTCGATCAGAGCCTTAAACGAATGGGACTGGATTATGTGGATATTTTCTACCATCATCGCCCCGATCCAGAAACACCCATTGAAGAAACGATGATGGCTCTCGATCTGATTGTAAGGCAGGGCAAAGCTCTCTATGTGGGTATTTCAAATTATTCAGCCCTACAATCGGAAGCAGCCATAAAAATTCTGAAAGAACTGAAAACGCCATTTATCATTCACCAGGCCAAATACTCCATGTTTGAACGTTGGGTAGAATGTGAATTGCTCGATGTTCTAGAGCATCACGGAACAGGATGCATTGCCTTTTCACCGCTGGCGCAGGGTATGCTTACCGATAAATACCTGAATGGTATTCCCGGGCAATCGAGGGCAGCGCGAAACCACACCTCTCTTAATCCGGAGCAATTGGTTCCGGAAAGAATTGAAAAAGCACGCAAACTAAATGAGCTGGCACTCAAACGCGGACAATCACTGGCCCAGATGGCCATAGCCTGGCTGCTGAAGGACGGCAGAGTAACTTCAGTACTCATAGGCGCAAGCCGTACTTCGCAACTGATGAATAGTCTGGAAGCATTAAATAACAAGCACTTTTCGCAGGAAGAATTGACAGCCATTGAATCAATACTGGCCTGAAAAAAGAGAAAACGATGAGAAAACCGATAATTCTGACAATCCTGGCGCTGGCTTTGATTTTTGGTTCAGCAACGAGGGCACAATTGGTTAATCCCAATGCTACCCCTGAAGCGCTGGCTTTGAAACACTTTATAGACTCCGTTTACGGACAAAAAATAATCAGCGGGCAATGCGATGACATGTATCTTAACTACATCGAAACAGTTACCGGGGGTAAAGCACCTGCCATAATGGGTTACGACTTTAACGGCATTTGTCCTTCTCAGGGTGGGAACAACGATGCCGATAAAGCCATAAGGTGGGTTAAAGACCGCAAAGGGATTGCACAGTTCCAATGGCACTGGATATCGCCAAACGCAGATGGCGACTGGTCTTCAAGCAATTTTAAGCTGGCAGAGGCATTGGCCGACACCACATCAGACTCGTATCAGAATATGATCAGGGATATTGACCTTGTATCGGCGGCACTTAAAAAAATGCAGGATAGCCTTGTTCCCGTTTTATGGCGGCCGCTTCATGAAGCAGAAGGCGCCTGGTTCTGGTGGGGTATGTCGGGCAAGGATGCCTGCATCGGGCTTTATCGCCTTATTTACGACCGTATGGTTAACCTTCATGGCCTCAACAACCTGATATGGATCTGGAACAGCTACGGAACCGAAAAGCCCAACTGGTACCCGGGTAATGATGTGGTTGATATCATTGCATGGGATTATCCCCGGTACACCGGTAACAATAACTCCTGGAACCAATATCAGCAGTTGTTTGTAAACAACGGAAAACCATTCGGTATCGGAGAAGATGGCAGGCTCACCGACCCGGATATCCTTGATGAACAGCCCTGGCTTTACTTCCTCACCTGGGCCTACATGATTGAAGACAATAATACTCCGGAGTGGATAAATCAGGTTTACAATGACCCCAGAGTTATTACCCTTGATGATATGACACCCGGGCCCAAAGCCAAACCCGGATTAAGCCGTACCCTATTTGATACAGACGATAATGGATCAGAAATCACCACGCTGAATGGAACTTCAAGTTACACCAACAACGGGCAGATTATTGACTATCTCTGGAAACTTAACGGCGAGGTTATATCACAGGAAGCAGTCTTTGAATATACATTCAGCATCGGCATTCATTCTGTTAATCTTACAGTTACAAGCAACACCGGTGAAACCGGATCGGGAAATGTAGTAATTACCGTTAAAAAAGGCAGCCTTTCTCTTAACAGACCTGTTCAGGTTTCATCGTCAGAAGATATTCTGGGAAATATTGCCTCCAATGGTGTTGATGGCTATGAAAGCACCCGCTGGTCGAGTCAGTATTCCGATCCGCAATGGTATGTAATTGATTTACAAAGAATATACCATATAAATCAGGTGATAATTACATGGGAGACAGCATCAGCCAAAGATTACAAAATTCAGGTATCCGACGACGGGAATACATGGACAAGTATTGCCGATCAAATCAATATGGCCACAGGTGCAAGAAAAGATACGCTTACCGGTTTGAACGGAACAGGCCGTTTTATAAGGATGTATGGAAGTAAACGTAATACCACTTTCGGATACTCCTTTTATGAGTTTGAGGTTTACGGTGCGCTGGCAAACTCAACAGGCTGGATTCCTGCTAAACTACTTCTGGTATCACCTTCTGCAGAGCATGGCAACAGAATTATTCGTATCAACTGGAAAGACAATGGCAATACGCTCAGGTACCAGCTTTTAAACAGTGGTGGATCATGCATTCAGAATGGGAGCGCCCAGGGAGGTGAAACTGAAATTGCAATCAACTCTTCGGTTTCTTCAGGTTTCTATCTACTGCAACTATCCATGCAGGGTTTTACTCAAACAGAAAAGATAATCATCAAATAAATATGGAGAAGATGCCTGCTAAAAGACTGTTTTATAGCAAAAGTATTTTAGTTTGCATTTCCCTTTTGCTCTTCGGTTCTGGAAACGAAGCTTTTTGTCAGCAAAATCTTGCCCTGAACAGAGCAGCCCTCCATTCATCAGCTATAGACTATAATCAAACAGGCCATTTGGCTACAGACGGACATAAAAATACTTTCTGGAAAAGCAATTTTTCAAAAGAGGCATCCCTGAGTGTTGATCTGGGAGCAGTATATAAAACCAGAAAACTCATTATTCACCATGCTGATGAAACCGAAATACAGGTTCAGGTTTATGTTTCCACAGATGGATCATTGCAAAAACCTGAAAATTGGAAGGTTGCAACGGAAAGGGTCAAAACCACCGGAATGATTACAGGGCTTCCCTTGCGTTTGAAGGCCCGCTTTGTGAAAATCATTTTTTCGAGCGAAACGGACAAGTACTTTGTTGTAAGCGAGATCGAAATATCCGGAAACAAATCTGCTCAAAAGCAGAAAATTGCTATTGATAATCCAGCAACAGGAATATTGAGCGGGAATGGCTGGAAAATTATTCGGGAAGGTTATACGGCAGGCAACGGTCATACCATTTCAGAAGCTTCTTTTGATGACTCATCATGGATTCCGGCCTCCATACCCGGCACAGTGCTGGCCAATTACCTTGCTGCCGGAGCAGTCCCCGATCCGCTGTATGCCGATCATCAGCTGCAGATCTCAGAAAGCTGGTTTACGGCTGACTTCTGGTACAGAAAGAATTTTATAGTTCCCGGCGAATTTCAGGGCAGGAAAATTTTCCTCAATTTCAACGGCATCAACTGGAAAGCGGAAGTATATGTAAACGGACAACATGCCGGCAATATTAATGGTGCCTTTACCAGAGCAGCTTTCGACGTTACGGATATGGTTACCCCCGGAAAAACGTCCGGTTTGGCAGTACTTATCCGAAAAAACGACAACCCGGGCGATGTCACCGAACAACACCTGAACGACCCCGACGGAAACGGGGGCATTATCGGTCTCGACAGCCCGACCTATGTTTCCGCCATTGGCTGGAACTGGCTTCCAACCATCAGGGGCAGAAATACCGGGATTACCGACAATGTTTACCTGTCAACCACTGGCAAAATAGCAATGAAAGACCCCTTTCTGACGACTACGCTGAATCTTCCCGACACAAGCCGGGCCTGTTTTAGACTGAAAATCAATGCAATGAACCTTTCAAATGAACAGCTCAGCGCAACTATAAAAGTCGCCTGCCACTATTTTAAGCTTGATGTACCCGTTGAAAACCTCAAACCAGGAGAAGAGAGGCTGATTGAGGTGACTGAGAATCAATACACCCAACTGTGCGTAAAAGATCCTGCGCTCTGGTGGCCAAACGGTTACGGCAGGCAGCAACTTGATACGCTTACCGTCACTTGTATCTCGTCGGGAGTTGTAACCGATAGCCTTGGTGTCCCCTTTGGCATCAGACAATATGAATATAAATACGTCAACAGTTCACTGCATCTCTTTGTCAACGGATTTCCATTGATGATCAGGGGCGGTAACTGGGGGCTTCCGGAAGCTCTGCTCCGCTGCGATGCAGCAAAATTTGATTTATGGGTCAGGTTACACAAAGACATGAACCTGAATATGATACGTAACTGGGTAGGACAAACCAGTAACGATGCTTTTTATGAAGCCTGCAACCGGCACGGCATCATGATCTTCGATGACTTCTGGCTGGCCAATCCGGTTGACGGACCTCACCCGGCCAATGAAGCTATGTTTATCAGCAACGCCACTGACAAGATAAAACGATTCAGAAATCATCCTTCGCTGGTTTTGTGGGCCGGACGCAATGAAGGCTACCCACCCGCCACCCTCGATTCAGCGTTTCGCAGCATCATAACCGAATTTGATAACAGCAGGCATTACATTTCCAATTCAGCTCAAAGTCCGGTTACCGGTTTGGGGCCGTATGAAAATAAAGAACCCGAATGGTACTTTCAAAACCGTGGTAAAACCTTCCACACCGAACAAGGCATTGTGAGTGTGCCTTCAAAAGAAAGCCTTCGCCGCATGATGCCCGAAAAATACCTGTGGCCGGTAAACGATCTATGGGGATTGCATGACTGGACCCAGCCCCGGGTAAAATTCTATACCGATGACATGACTGCCCGTTATGGTTCGCCCGAAAATATAGACGATTTCTGCCGTAAAGCCAGTATGCTCAATATGGAAGGCCCCAAAGCGATGATGGAAACCTGGCAAAGTAACCGCGGGCCTGGTGTACTGGTTTGGATGACCCACCCTGCCTGGCCTTCTCTTATCTGCCAAACATACGACTATTTTCTTGAACCAACCGCTGCCTATTTTGCCCTGAAAAAAGGCTGTGAACCCTTGCACATACTCTGGAATCCGGTTAATGATAAGATTGAGATTGCCAACAATACCATTTATAGCCACCGCAATCTGAAAGCCACAGCGCAGGTGTATGATATCACAGGCAAAAAAATCAATGAACAGTCAGTTTTGACTGATGCAGCGCCAAACAGCACAGTCGATTGCTTTACAACCGTTTTCCCCGCCGGGTCTACCAAAATACAGTTTATCAGGCTATCACTCCATGATGAAAACAATCATGAAATTTCCAACAATTTCTATTGGAGAAGCAACGATCCTATGAATTATACCGATTTAAATAACATGCCGGAAGTAAAGCTACAGGCAATTGCCGGCAAAACCTGCATCAACAAAAAAGACTGTATTGAGATCAGCCTTGCTAACAATACCTTGAATATTGCATTGATGATCAACCTGAAGATAAACGATACAGAATCCGGCGAGCGCCTGCTTCCGGCGTTCTGGAGCGACAACTACTTTTCAATGGTAGCAGGTGAAACCCGAACTGTAACAATTACCCCCGAAAACAAACTTTCCGGGGATTACGCAATTACTATAGAGGGCTGGAATATGGCTCCACAAATACTAAAAGTCAGGAATCAGAACTAAAATGAACCACATGAATCTAAAAAAAGGAACAATCATCATCGTGCTGAACCTGGCTGTGCTGTTTGTATTATCGCAGGTTCCGGCAGGTTACAAAGGCCTTCCGTTCAGGGATGAATTCTGTAATTCCGGCCCACAGGTAATTCCCGGTCGTATAGAACTCTCTTATTATGACCTTGGAGGCGAAGGGGTTGCTTATCATGATGTTACACCTGAAAATGAAGGAGCAAAACTGAATCATGAAGTGCACGATTACGGCAGCCACCAGCGCCCCGGCATTCCCGATAACATCGCATTTTTCCGCGAAAAGGAAGGAGTCGACATCTCTTACACCAAGGACTGGGCTGATTTTAACCACCCCAACCAAGTCGATCCGAAAGTAAATCAACTCTATATCGGCTGGCAGGAAGACGGCGAATGGACGAATTATACAGTCAATGTGATGAAACCCGGCAAATACCGGATCATCACCATTTATGGAAACAAAGACAATGGCTCAGAATTGTGGATCAACAACCGCTTTGCCAGCAAACTACTGCTTCCGGAAGATACCGGAAACTGGCACTACTGGACACAGGCAACCATCGGAGAAATTGCATTTGAACAGGCAGGCATCCAATTGCTCACCTTAAAATACAACAAAGGATCCAATCTCGCATTTCTCGACTTCCTGCTGCTTGAAGCATCTCTGACAAAATAGTACAGACAACTAATCATTTCCTAATATGCTACCATTCAATAAAATCAGTGCACTATTTCTGATAATTTTCTTCGCCACCGGCAGTTTAACAGCAACTGCCCAGGCAGAATTCACCTTGTTTGCGCCAGCCAATGAATTGGTGACATCCAACAATATGCCGGTATTTTCGTGGCAGAAGGTAAACTGCAGCTATTATGAGTTGTGGGTTGATGGAATTTTATATGAAAAAATTTCAGCACACCAGAACTTCTGCGTTCCTTTCCCACTATCTTTTGGAAGACACAACTGGTATGTTATTGCAGTTAACGGAACTGATCGTACGAAGAGCAATTTACATGTATTTACTGTTGACGATGAGCCATTGGCCGATGTTCCTGAAGGTGCGCTGCTGCTTAGGCATGACTGGAAGGTAACTTCTTCATTACAGGCCGGAAATGATGGAAGGAAGCTTACAACTGAAAGAATCAACACTTCAGGATGGGCCTCTACCAGTGTTCCTGCGACTGTATTAACAGCCCTCGTAAGGAACGGAGTTTACCCGAATCCTTATTTTGGCATGAACAACATGCTTATTCCGGATGCCAGTGACTATTACAATACAGATTACAATCTGTTGCAATACAGCCACATAGCCAATACCAACCCCTGGAAAAATCCCTATTGGTATCGCAATGAATTTGTTGTACCGGCAGATTACAAAGGCAGGAAAATCTGGCTGAACTTTGGTGAGATCAATTACAAAGCAGAAGTATGGCTGAATGGGAAAAAAATTGCCGACACTACACAGGTGATTGGTATGGAGCGTACATTTCGTTTCGATGTTACCAATTTGGTTAACCCAGGTAAATCCAATACCATTGCTGTTATTATTTATCCACCGAACCATCCGGGAAAACCGGCACCCGAGCCACTTACGCCATTTGCCGATCCTGGCCAGAATATGGCCGATGGTGCCATCAGCCGCGATTACACCAAATGGGATGTATTGGGCTGGGACTGGCAGCCTGCCGTTCGCGACCGTGACATGGGCATAACCGAAGATGTTTTTATAACGGCTACAAATGCCATTGAGCTAAGCGATCTTTATGTAAGCTCCGACCTGAAACTACCTGACACTACTTCAGCAGAAATAACTGTTGCAGCAATACTTATAAATCATTCTAAAAAAGCAGTGAAAACGACACTCAGAGGTTCCTACTCCATTGGAAATGAAACCATCAGTTTCAGTCTTTCCTATAATTTGACGGCAAATGAAAGAAAGGAGATACTTCTTGATAAAAACAACGTTCCGGAACTCAGCCTGGCAAATCCGCAACTATGGTGGCCTGCCGGTTACGGTCAGCAAAATCTTTACGTTATTTCTCTTATGGCCGAAACTTCTGATGGTCAGAAGGCAGCCATTTCAGATAATTTCGGCATCCGCAAACTCGAAACTTACATCGGATCCAGGGAGCGTGAATTTAAAATAAACGGACGCAAAATATACCTGCGTGGAGGTAACTGGGTTATTGACATGATGCTGAACTGGAATGCAGAACGGTATGAACAGGAAATACTACTCACCCGCAATGCCAACCTGAATATCCTCCGTGTATGGGGGCCAACCGGCGCAGCACCAAAAGCGTTTTACGACGCTGCCGACAAATACGGCATTCTGTTGTGGCAGGATTTCCTGAACGATTTCTGGGGAACCTTTAAAAACACCCCTGGTTATCAACCAGAAATTGCCCTTTTTGAAAAAGCAACCATCGGAATTGTAAAAAAATACCGCAACCATCCTTCACTGATCATCTGGTGCGGTGGCAACGAGGGCCCAAACCCCCGCGAATCGCTGATTTTAAATGATATTCTAGCAAAATATGATGCACGTGGCAACCGCCATTACCTTACACAGTCTGATGGTGATGGCTTACATGGTGGAGGTCCCTATCACACTATGGAACCAAAAGATTACTTTATGCATCCGCAACTTATGGGGTTCAGCAGCGAAATAGGCCCGAGCGGAGTACCTGAATTACAAAGTCTGCTGAAGTTTATGCCTGAGCCTGCCAAAACATGGCAACCCGGCCGATTCCCAATCGATGGGGTTTGGGCCTATCACGATGCCAACGACTGGCCCCGTGACGATACCCGAAAGTTCACCTCCTACGACAACATTGTCAGGAAGTACTACGGAAGCCCCGATTCAACCGGATTACAAGGATTTGCTGAATACAGCTCCAAAACACAGATCGTCAATTTTGATGTATACCGGGCTTCCATCGAATCCATCAACCGGCAGCTTTGGTCAAACGCCAGCGGAATCCTGCTCTGGAAATCAAACTCAAGCTGGCCGAGTGCTACCTGGCAGGTTTACGACTGGTATCTTCAGGCTCATGCAGGTTATTACGGCACTAAAAAAGCCGGAGAAGCCATTCATGTGCAGTTAAACAGAGACAATATGAGCGTTTCGCTTGTGAATAATACAGCAAAACCAATTAATAAGGTGAAGATAGTAGCAAGCCTCTGCGACGTAAAAATGAAACCTGTCTGGAGTGAAAATTCAGAAATCAGGGTTGCTGCCGATGCTGTTGCCGAAGCCGGGATTAGTGTGCCGGAAAATGATGAAATGCATTTTCTGAAGCTTGTTTCCAGAAGCAACAGCGGTGAAATACTGAGCGAGAATCTTTACTGGATAAGCAGTAAGAACAATTACCAGGCACTGAATGAGCTGCCGGCTCCAGAAATTGAAGTCCGCATAAGGCCGGGTTCAGAAAATTCATCCCGGTTTTATGAAATAACGCTAAAAAACACCGGCAATAGCATTGCCTTTATGTTAAGCCTAAGGATAGCAGGCAAGAATTCGCATCAGGAAATTCTCCCCTCCTACTGGAGCGATAACTACTTTTCACTGATGCCGGGAGAGGAAAAAACCGTAAGAGTTGAAACGGCAGCATCGGGCATGCCTGAAGAACCTGTCTTTGAATTCAAGGCGTTTAATATGCCTGAGTATCATTCCAGGGATTTGTAAAACAATTGCTTTAATTATTCCATGTCTGAAATTCCACCGATCAGGAGATACCACATGAAACAACTCAAACGCGTCCTAATCACGACAGCATTATTGATCTTCACATTTCAGCTCAATGCCCAGCTTATAGGCTCTGAACTACCAAACGATGAAGTAAAATTATATCAGAAAGCCGAATGGAATATAACGCTGAACGCTTCGTGGAAAAATCCTTATGCCAGTTCAGAAATTGCCCTGAATATGATACTAGTCGCCCCGTCAGGCAATACACTGACCTTGCCCTGCTATTACGAATCGGGTCTGAGCGACGGTGAGTCGCTGTGGAAAGCCCGGTTTGCTGCCCGTGAAACCGGTGTTTACTCCTACCATTTTGAACTGAAGGTGGCAGAAAAACCGGAATCGTTGACGCCAAAGGCCGACTTTACAGTATTGCCATCGAAAAAAAAGGGATTTCTGAACCCCGGCGATCTGTGGACGCTGCGTTACGACAACGGCGAGCCATTCCGTGGAATCGGTGAAAATATCTGCTGGGAATCGCGCGATGAAGACGATTCGAAATACTTTAAAGCACTGCACGAAGACAACCGTTTTAACTACAATTACATGCTGAAAAAACTGGCAGCAAATGGCGGTAACTTCTTTCGCACCTGGATGATCTATTGGAACCTTCCCATTGACTGGAAAACAGTAAACAACAACAGCCGTTATCAGAATACCGCATCACCTTACAACGAAAGCGGCATGAAACGCCTTGACGAACTTGTTGAACTTTGCGATTCGTTGGGCATTCATATGATGCTGGCACTCGAAAGTCATGTTGGCTTTATGGGGCTGGGCTGGGAAATCAGCAGTTACAATATCGCAAACGGAGGCTATGCGAAGACCCCTTATGAGTTCTTTACACTTCCGGAATCAAAGCATCAATACAAAAACAAATTGCGGCTTATGGTCGCCCGATATGGTTACAGCCCTGCGATCGGGGCCTGGGAATTTTTCAACGAAGTGGACAACGCCATGTACAATGTCGGCCCCGAAGATCAAATTCCGGCAGAAGTTGTCACCGACTGGCACGACGAAATGAGTACTTACCTCAAAAGTATTGACCCCTTCGGACATATTGTCACCACCAGTGTTTCGCACCGCGATATCCCGGGAATGAACGATCTGCCGGATATTGACCTCAACCAAAGACACATCTACAAAAACACACAGGCAATTCCGGCTACGTTGCACGAATATTCTGCAAAACACAACAAGCCTTATGTGATCGGTGAATCGGGTTATGAATGGGACTGGAGTAAAAATTTCAATGACTTTGCTAATGAGATGGATGGCGATTTCAAGCGGGCACTGTGGTACGGACTTTTCAGCCCTACACCTGTGCTTCCAATGAGCTGGTGGTGGGAATTTTTCGAAAACCGGGGAATGATGAGCTATTTTAAACAGGTAAGCGAAATCAACCGCAGCATGCTTGCTGCCGGTGATGGACAATTTGAATCCCTGGACGTAAAGTCAATTCAGGATGGGGTTATAACCTACGCTGTAAAATGCGGCAAAAAGAGTTTTATATACCTGTACAATTCAAATGCAATCAGCGAAAGCATCCAGCTAAACGGCATCGGGACACTGAATACCAAAAATCAGATGCGCTGCTATGATTGTGAAACAGGGAAGTACAGCACTTTAAGCTTCACGGTAATGCCCGATAACAGCATTAAAACCGATCAGCAGAAACTGAAGCCTTTGGGCGATGTGATTATATTCTGGGAATAATTGCAAATACAATCAATATTGTCTTTAAATACAGAATTGAAAAACGGAAATAAATCATTATTACTTTTGCATTAATTTTAATCTGGATAATATGTATCTGAAGCATCTGCAGAAAAAAGGGCAAAAAGCCCTGATTATGGCTATCATTGCCACCACCATTCTGTTAACTTTCTCCTTTATCATGAAAAAGACCACCCGTGTTATATTTTTAGGGGATTCAATAACAGAAATGGGGGTTCAGAAAGACGGCTACATTGATAAAATGCGGACTTATCTAATAACCAAAGGGCTTGAAAGCCAGTTTGAACTGATAGGTGCTGGTATAGGAGGCAATAAAGTATATGACCTTTACCTGCGACTTGAAGAAGATGTACTATCTAAAAATCCCGATGTAGTGATTGTTTGGGTCGGAGTGAATGATGTATGGCACAAAGTATTGGGAACCGGCACTGATGCTGACAAATTTGAGAAATTCTATTCTGCAGTAATCAGCAGAATAAAAACGGCAGGTGCGGAAGTAATCCTTTGCACCCCGGCTGTTATTGGCGAAAAAACCGATTTCACCAATCAACAGGATGGTGACCTGAACAAATATTCACAGATTATCCGTGATCTGGCAAAAGCTAATCAATGCAAGTTGATCGACCTGCGACAGATTTTCCTGGCATACAACCTGCAGAACAACCCCGAAAACCTTGAAAAGGGCATCCTTACTACCGACGGCGTGCATCTGAATAATAAAGGAAATCAGATGGTAGCTGATGAAATACTTCGGAAAATTTTATAGCAAGAAGAACTTTTTCTGAAAACGGTGTATAAATCCTGAAATGGCATTTGAACCTCAGATGCTTCGGGAATCGATTTCGTGCACTCAGAAACCAGAAAAAAACTTCCCCGCTCTTGCAGGGAAGTTTCACACACTACCAACCAACCACCTCCAACCATAGGAGGACTTTAATTCAATGAATTTCTTTTTATTTTCTGACGGATATCCTGGTAATTCAAGTATAGGTCAGGGATATCGTTCTGCAAAAGCATAAGCGGAT
Organism: Bacteroidales bacterium; assembly: GCA_038325075.1. Taxonomy (GTDB): domain Bacteria; phylum Bacteroidota; class Bacteroidia; order Bacteroidales; family Lentimicrobiaceae; genus Lentimicrobium. The sequence continues at coordinate 35,677 of JBBQIQ010000011.1, forward strand.
TGTTTATGAAAGTTGTAAAATCACCCGCTGATTTATGGCCTTTGTAAGGCAAAAAGTGATGATTCCTGTCGCCATTGCGCCAAAAAAGAACCCATGAAACCGACCGTGTCAGTGCTGAATAATCAAGGCAGGGTATCAACTTTCCTGTAAAATAATGCTCATCGGCCACGTTGGTGCAACCAGTTTCAGTAAAGGCGGAAATCTTATTCTTTGATTTTGCTATACCTGCAATGGTTTCCAGATTGAATATCAGGTTTTCCGGTTTTCCGGTGCGTAAGGAATAGTAATCATCCAGCCCGATAATATCCACTACATCATCGCCCGGATACCGTTCGAGGTACTCTGCGGCATTGGTAAACCCAATGTCAGGAGAGAAAGCAATTAAAAGGTTGTGCAGGTGATGCTTTGTCCTTAAATACTCAATAGTGAAGCGATGCAACGCTATGTATTCATCTGTGGTACAATGCATCCTGCCCCACCAGAACCAATTGCCGGAGTGCTCATGCCAAGGCCTGAATACAATGGGAACAACCTCACCTTCAGCCGTTCTCAGTGATGAAAGGAAGCCGGCAACACGATCAAGTTGCAGGACGAACTGCGCATGATGACTTCCACCAGGTAATATCATGCTTACCGTATTGTTCTTCTCTTTGGTATCAGCCCAGGCATCCTTTCCGGTAACCGGGTTGTAGGCATGCCAGCTTATTGTATTGACTCCACCCTCATTGAAAACATGCAGAATGTTCGCACGCATCGAGCTGAAAGGCACGGTATCGATATTTTTATCCCATCCCAGCTCAATACCCCCGATATCCCATCCATAAACAGCAGGATGTGATCCGGTTACATCCTTAACATCAGAGCGGTCAGCATCTCCGTTCCACCCTACACCATAAGAGAGTGCATCCTGATGTCCAATCAGAATAAAATCGGCCGACAAGGCTACAAGATTTTGATAGAGATTTACTGTTTTAATACTTGCAGCGGTATCAGACGGAACAAAAGAACCCTGAGCTCTTCCCATTAATGGCAGAAGCAACGCAAGCACTATTAAAAAGCGCAGCATATCAGGGTATTTTCCAGGGCAGCATTTAATTAAGATCACGGGCATTGTTTAGTTCTTTGGGTTAAAAACAGGGTAAGGTATTTTTTCAATCAAATGGGTAGTTCTTTTCATAATTTCAAGGCACATCCTGGCATTGTGGTAAGGGCATTTCCATTCACCTGCAAGATCCTGGCCCGGGTCAGGTTCATAATCCTGATTAACCAGCCACCACCACTCTCCTGAAGGGTGACGCATCTTTTTCTTTACAAATTCCCAGGTTTTCAGGGCTGCATTCAGAAATTTTTCTTCCTTACTGATTTCATAAGCATCCATAAACCCAATAATGGCCTCAGCCTGTGGCCACCAATGCCGGTCAGTATCGGTAACCTTGCCCGCGAAACCCTCATTATAGAGCGATCCATCTTCATCTGTTCCTTCCGACAAGGCAACCCTGGCCATAAACAACGCCTTGAGTCCGGAGGCATTCATTAAATCCTGATTATCAACCGACAAGGCAGCTCTTCTTACCAACCAGGCACCTTCTATGTCGTGTCCGTAAGAGTATTTTTCTGACTTCGATTTCCAGTCCATATCAAAAAACAGCCTGAAATGCCCGGTACTGGAATCCAGAATCGTCTCCAGATGCAGCATTATAAGATTGTGAAGCTGTTTTTTCAATTCATCGTCCTTCCATATATCAAAAAGGTTTGTATAAGCCTCCAGAATATGAAGATGTGTATTCATGCTCTTAGGCTCATTTATATCTTTGGGGCTAAGCCTTAGGTCTTCCAGTTCAGTCCAGTCGCGGGTCAGCGCCTCAATGTATCCATTGTTATTGTTGTCAAAAGCATGTTTTTCAATCAGATTGTACAGGTCAACGGCATGTATGATTGCATCCGCATCCTGACTTGCCTTATAGAATTCAGACAGGGCATAGATTGCAAAAGCCTGAGCGTAAATCTGTTTGCGGTCATTGAGCATTTCGCCGCCGTATGAAACCGACCAGAAAACGCCACCAAATTCTTTATCAATAAAGGAGGATAAAAAGTACCTGAATGATTTTCTGGCCATTTGCAGGTATTCCTCTCTTCCGGTTGAATTATAAGCTGCAGAGAAAGTCCAGAGAATCCGGGCATTTAACACAGCCCCTCTGGGTGCTCCGGGTATTACCGCTCCATCGTTTAACATCCTCCCGTAAAATCCACCCTCCAATGGATCTGTCATCCGATTGATCCAGAAAGGAAGAATGTTTTCTTGAAGTTCAGCCTCCAGCTCAGCAGATAAATGCAGCAGTTGTTTGGTCTTTGCCTCCATTTTTCAGGTTGTTAGGATTGGTGCTACTTTATGCGTTAGCCGATCGTTTCTCATTCAACTCTATGGTAATCCGGCCCATTGTTCGTTCATTCAGCGGATACAAAGCAATAAATACGACCGACAATATGGTGCCGATTGCCGGAAAAATGCTGAGCATCAACCTTATACCGGTTTGCACATCCATCGACTGAACCATATTGGCCTGAAAGCCATAGTATCCAAGCAGCCAGCCGGTTAATGCCCCGCCCAATGTCCAGCCGAATTTCTGTGACATGGACGAGGATGAGAAAATAAGTCCGGTTGCACGCCTGCCTGTTTTCCATTCAGAGTAATCGGCTATATCGGCATACATCGACCAAAGCAAGGGGAAGATGCTACCGGCACACATACTGATCAGGCATTGAAGTATAAGAATCATCCCTATGCTTTCGCTGTGCAGGAAGAAAAAAGCAATACTGAAAACCGTTGCCAGTGCCATGGCACCCAGGTAGGTTATTTTCTTACCATATTTATTAGATAGTGGCGTTACGACGATGATGCCAGCAATGTTAAATGCCTGTCCAAGAACCAGATAGAGCGTTGTTAAGGTAAGGGATGCACTCAAAAATGGCAACTTAACAAAACCTGTATCCTGTACATAATATTTAAAATAATAAACTGCTGCACCGTCTCTTATTGAATTGAAAATCAGCGCGGCAATACCAGCGCCCAACAATATCCACCAGGGTCTGTTGTTGAAAAGATCTTTAACATCATCTTTCAGCGAATCATTTTTGTCAGTAATGGGCTTTACCCTTTCTTTGGTGAGCGCGAAGCATCCTATGAAAAAGAGCACACAAAGTATGGCGATCACCATCACGCCCAGTGTCCAGCCTTTCTGTAGCGATCCCGTGCTTGCGGTGAAAAAACTCACCAGCGGCTCAATCAGAATCAATGCCACGAAACTGCCGATAAAAGCAAACACCATTCTGAAGGAGGAAAGCACATTGCGCTCTTTAACATCGGCCGACATCACGCCCAACAGAGATGCATAAGGAACATTGATAAGCGAATACACCATCATCATCAGCGAATAAGTGAGGTAAGCATAAGCCAGTTTGCCCGTTGTGCCGAATGACGGTGTTATAAACATAAGTGTTCCGATGATACCAAAAGGAAGCGCAAACCAAAGCAGGTAAGGGCGGAACTTGCCCCATTTTGAGCGGGTACGATCACCCATTACTCCCACTACCGGATCAAACAGGGTATCCCATATCCTGGTAATCAGAAACATGGTTCCAACCGCTGCGGCTGGCAAGCCAAAAATATCGGTATAAAAGAACAACAGGTACATACCGAATATTTTCCAGAACATGGAAGATGCCATGTCACCAAAACCATATCCTATCTTTTCCTTAATGCTGAGTTTCTCCGTTATCATTGCCTTGTTTTATTTAATACTGGCCTTACTTATGGCATAAATTTTTGCACGGTATTGTCTGGAATTTCAAATCAGTCAACCATTGTTTTCCTTGTTTCTGTCAACCATTTTGCAGATGGTACCGACAGATGCCGCTGAGTTCATGCCGTCAGCCGGGGTGTTCATACAATAGTCAATCAGCCTGTCAATGCTTGAAACCGCAACATGCAGCCGGGTATCTGAAGATGCATAATAGATATAAACGGTGCCATCGGCATCTGCTATCCAGCCATTCGAAAAAACAACATTGGAGACATCCCCTACCCTTTCATCCCCTTCAGGCGCCATAAAATAGCCTGCCGGACTTGCAATCAGCCTTGTCGGATCTTCAAGCGAAGTCATATACATATAGAGGACGTATCTCAACCCAGCCGCGCAATTGCGAACACCATGCGCAAGGTGAAGCCAGCCACTCTTTGTTTTTATAGGGTGCGGACCTTCTCCGTTTTTCAATTCCTTGATGGTGTGATAATGGCGGTGATCAATAATGATTTCATTTTCCACTCCGGCACAAGACATATCATCAAGCAGCGCCCATCCTATGCCTCCACCCTTTCCTGTATCGATAAATCCATCCTGTGGGCGGGTATATAAGGCATATTTTCCATTAACAAATTCAGGATGCAGCACTACATTCCGCTGCTGGCTGGTTGATTTAAGATCTGGCAGGCGTTCCCAGTTAATCAGATCGCGGGTTCTTACAATGCCGGCGGCGGCAACGGCTGAACTCAGGTCTCCTGCAGGAGCAGCAGGATCTTTCCTTTCGGTACAAAAGATTCCGTAAATCCAGCCATCTTCGTGGCTGGTAAGCCGCATATCATATACATTGGTATCAAAGTCAGCAGTCTGGGGCAAAACCAGCGGATAATCCCGGAACCGGAAATTATCAATCCCGTTATCGCTCTCCGCTATGGCAAAAAATGATTTTCTATCGGCACCTTCTACCCTCGCAATCAGCACGTACCTGTTGTTGAAAAAAATTGCCCCGGCATTGAATACAGCATTTACCCCGATTCGCTCCATCAGGAAAGGATTGCTCTCAAAATTAAAATCATAGCTCCAGGAAAGTGGGGTATGCGCGGAAGTAAGCACCGGATACTTATAGCGCGAATATATCCCATTACCAGTTTCCTCCCGGATTTCATTCTTCAATGTCAGCAATTTCTTATAGCCTGACTTCAGGGATTTAAGTTTTGTCTCAAAATCAGTTTTATTCATTGGTCGGATTATTGGTATTTCGCAAAAAGGCTTCAATTCCATTCCAGCACTTCTCTCCATACAAAGATCGTTTCATAACAAGCACAAATACCTTGGTTTTTTTTCCAAAAAAGGTTGCCTGTTGTAACAAAATCAAAAAATATTTAATCACGAAAATGCTTTTTGAAATATCATATTCTTGATATACATAATGTTACCTAAGTTGAGCGATTTGAACGAAGTGAAAAAGCGCTTTACTTAGGTAAATCCCGATTTGGAAATTGTTGCAATTCTTCAAAGCCTTGAAATTGTTTTATTATGAATAGCTTACAATTTCCTAATCGATTGAGCGATTTTCTTTTCAAATCGCTCAATTTGGGTGTAAATAACTTTTAACGTTTCACGATCAGAACAATGACAGCATGATAAATTCAACATAAAAGGATGAAGTACAGAGTTGAATAATTCTAATTTTGACATACAATTGGAATATAATCCTAATATTTGCCTACTTTAGCTGTTTATTCTTTTCAACCCTGAGTATCCGATAACTCATTCATGTACAAAGTTTTAATCGTTGATGATGACGCCACCTTTTGCCTTATGCTAAGGTCATATCTCGGGAATAAGGGGTTTGAGGTGAAGGAAGTTTTCAGCGCAGGAAGTGCGCTGAAGGCTGCTGCTGAGCAACAATTTGACATTATTCTTACCGATCTGAGACTGCCGGATTTCGATGGAATTGAACTGATTGACAAATTAAAGGATATCAACCCGAACGTACCGGCCATTCTTATGACGAGGTATGGCGATATTCGGTCAGCAGTCACAGCCATCAAATCAGGGGCTTTTGATTATATTACCAAGCCTGTAAATCCTGATGAACTTCTGTTAACCGTTAACAAGGCGCTCGAAAAACAGAAGTCAGAGAACATGAAGAAAACCGGAATCCTCAGTCAAAGACTTCCTGGCAGCCTGAATTACTTTAGGGGAAGCAGTGAGTTATCGCTGCTGGTTGAGCAATATATTTCGCTGGTCGCTCCGACCGATATGTCAGTCATTATACAGGGCGAAAGCGGAACCGGCAAAGAATACGTTGCCCGTATGATACATCTGAAAAGCTACAGGCACAGCAAACCATTTGTGGCAGTTGATTGCGGTGCATTATCCAACGAATTGGCTGCCAGCGAGTTGTTTGGGCATACGAAAGGATCATTTACCGATGCCCATGCCGACAAGGAAGGACAATTTCAACAGGCTAATGGGGGCACACTTTTTCTGGACGAAATCGGGAACCTCTCATACGAAACACAGCTCAAACTACTGAGGGCCACGCAGGAACGAAAAGTCAGAAAAATAGGCGATAACAAAGACGTTAATGTTGATGTGCGCATCATCGTTGCTACCAACGAAGATCTGAGCGCCAATGTGCAAAAGGGGACTTTCAGAGAAGACCTGTTTCACAGGCTCAACGAATTTAAAATAACAGTACCACCGCTCAGACAGAGAGGTGAGGATATTTCTAAGTTTGCCGAATACTTTCTTCAACTTTCGAATCAGGAACTGGGAAGAAACGTGAATGGTTTTGACAAATCAGCTATGGAAGCCATACTCACTTATAGTTGGCCAGGTAATATCAGGGAAATAAAAAATACCATTAAAAGAAGTGTACTGTTGAGTACCGCCGACATTATTACCTCACTGGAGCTGCCTCCGGAAATGTTCGCAAAAGCAACAGCAGGTGAAAACAAGAACCTAAAAAGCAATACCGATCTTAAATCGCTTGCCGAAACCAATGAAAAATCAACCATCCTGAATGTTCTGCAACAGACCCGGTTTAATAAATCCAAAGCAGCCCAACTGCTGAATATTGATCGCAAAACACTTTATAACAAAATGAAACTTTACGGTCTGGAAGGGTAAATGCCGTTTTCTTCAGGGATTAAAATCTCATTATCTCTCAGCTTCAATCCCCGACAAACGGAGCAATTCTGCTTCAAGTAATGGATGAAGCCGGTTATTGATTGAGGTTATCTTCTTCAGCATCATTTTTATTTCCTCCTGTCCACATTTTTCAGGGTCGAGTGACTCGAGCTGATTCAAAACCGGCATGGCCTGCGATACACCCATGTGACCATATCCGGTAAGTAGTTTGTGGGATAGAAGTTTGATTCCGCTATAATCATTTCCATCGCACATATTCCACAATTCCTGCACTGCCACCTGCGAGGTAAGGATAAAAGACCGGATGATACTGGCTAACTGAGTAGTATTACCGGAGGTAAATTTTTCAGTCTGTTTCAGATCATAAAGCCTGTCTGAAAGCACTTTATCCGAATATCCGGGATCAGGTATCTGGATGGAATGTGCGAGATAAGCTCCGATTCGTGACAGAAAATCGGTTTCCCTGAAGGGCTTTTGGAGCACTTCATTAAATCCGGCTTCCATATAGCCCATATCATAGCGGTCTATTTTAGCAGCCGTAAATGCAATCACCGGCACCCGTGACACCCTGGGATCAGGGTTTGAACGGATAAGCTTAACCAACTCTATTCCACTGATTTCCGGCATCTGCACATCCGTCATAATGACATCATAAACCCCGTCGTTCAAAATCTCTATTGCCTGCCGACCATTTGAGGCAACGTCAACGACCATACCGGCATTTTCTGCAATAATGCGGGCCAGCAGAATGTTAAAAACATCGTCGTCAACCAGTAACAGGTGGCGACCTTCAAAACTAAAATCACTTAAAACCAAGGTGTTTTCCTGCGTTACCGGCTCCCTATCCGTAATGAGGTAAGGGATTGTCAGGGTAAACGACGACCCTTTGCCGGGGTCACTTTCAACTGTAATATCGCCGCTTTGGATACGGGCTAATCTGCGGCTGATGGCCAGGCCAAGTCCCGACCCACCATACCTCCGGGCCTGCGACGAATCTGCCTGCCTGAAATCCTCAAATATGTCGTTCAGCTTCTCAGCCTGAATACCAATACCGGTATCATTTACAATGATGACTGCCTTATAAATGCCATCAATGCACACTAAGCTTGAGTTGATGCTAATCAAACCCTTTTCGGTGAACTTCAGTGCATTGCTCAAAAGATTGTATAAAATCTGTTTTAATCTCAAAGGGTCTCCCTCTAATACCAATTCACCACCAATGCTGCAATCTGATTCAAACTCAACTCCTTTCTCTGAGGCTGATAACCTGAAGGGAACAATCACATCTTCAAGAACATCCTGTAAACGGAAAGGGATATTCTCTATCTGCAATTTTCCGGCGCCCAGGCGCGAGAGGTCAAGAATATCATTCACCGTTTCGAGCAGGTGCCGCGATGATCGTCTGACAGCCCCGAGATACTCGGCTTGCACTTTGTTAAGGGGCGTGTTGATCAACTGATCGGAAAATCCGATGATGGCATTCAACGGGGTACGGATTTCATGGCTCATGTTTGCCAAAAACTCCTCTTTTACTTTTGCCAGTTCAGTCGCTTCATGATTTGACTTTATCAGATCTCTCTTTAACCGGTTAAGCCGGCGGATATTCCCCATAATCAGAAAAACAAATAAAACTATCAGTAAAAGAGATACAGATCCAATGACAACAATTGAAACGATCGATTTATCTGCCTTGAAAATAGCATCTTTAGCTCTTTGCTTAGCTAAAAGGGTTTGTGTGGTTTCAAGTTGCCTGAAAATACTTAATACCTGGCTGATAATCAATGAACTGTTATGCAGCATGTCTAATTCCTGAGCTTTGAGCCCTTCGTACGAAACCATATCCTGTTTCCGCACGTTGGTTAAAACATTCCGGACATTCCGCAGGATCACCGAATCTGTCGGCCTGATCAGTGAGGTGTCCGTTATAATCCGCGTTGTTGATAATACAGCCGGAGCCTCATTAACACGTTGATTGCTCTCTTCCGGTTGATTCTTTGAAAATGCTTTTTTTAGTTTTTTAAATATACCCTGTTCCGTTTCTGTGCTTTTAGCCCTGGGCAATTGCTCAGGTTTGATCGTGTCAAAAACTGTGACAACCCTGGTCGATGTACGCAACCGGTTTGGCAAGGTATCTAAAGGGCCTGATTTAATCTGACTGATCGTCTTCTCAGCAAAATCGAAACGTTCCCGGCTTGCTTTATATATCAGATATGCATCGATCATGGTTTGCCTCCTGTCCAGGAGTAATGAAACCGAGTCAAACCTTGAGAGCTTTGCCTGGTTATCGAGTGAATTCTGTTTTAAAAGATCGAGATTAACCACAACTCTGGATATCCGGTCATTATAATTATCAATATAATTCTGATCATTGGTAATTGAGTATATCCTGAAATTGTTTTCTGCTTCAGTCAGATCGGCAAGTAAATCGCGCAGCATCAGGGTTTCCGGGTCGCTACCTGAAAGAATGGCAAATGTTTCTTTAAGGACTTTCGTATTCTCACGAACTACATATCCAGCAAGGGCAACCGCCACAATTGCAACAATAAGCAGGATAATCACTTTAAAGTGAAGACCCCAATTTCTTATTGATGCATAAAATCTTAACATATCAATTTTGTGAGATTGAAAAAAGCCGGATTATACTGAGTTTATAACAATCCAAAAGAATATAAGTTTATGGTTTACAATAGCTAAGAAAACCCTAAACCACTTGTAATGAGCGCAAATTTGTTCAATTAACCGGATATTTATAATAAAAACCCGGAGCCAGCTACTGGTGGCAAAGTTAAGAAAATGAAGTGGATGGATAAATAATCAGGAATAAACTGCAGGGGTGTTAAATTTATAGGGCAGAACCTTGTGCAGCCAGAAGCCAGGAATTGGAAATTTAACCCGATTCGGTTAATAAAGCGCTCAAGAATATAAATTCTATATCAATAAAAAATTAAATGTAAAACAGAAGAAAATGCGCTTCCTGAAAATTCTTAAATCCAGAATGTCTTTATAGATATGCGTTTTAAAACCGAATGATCAGTATTGTTTTCAGGCCTTCACAAATTCAGAGAGTAAGTAATTCCATTCCGGGTTTCGTCTTAAATAGGCTTCTGCAGCCGGGCAATCAGCTTTAATCCTGAGGCCATGCAAAACAGCAAAATGAATACTATGCAAAATCAATTGAGAAGCATATCCCCTACCTCTGTGAACTTCAGGCACGAAAGCATTACAGAGGACGATCCCCTGCTGATTTCTACGGTATGCCAGATACGATTCCAGTCCTTCTTCCCTTATGACGAACATCCTTCCGGTATTGATAATACTGACGTACATATTATCACTGATTAACTTGTTGAAAGTAGTTTTATTGATCAAGTTCCTGTTCCTTTCAAAATACTTTGTACTATTCAATAAACGATAACATGGTTGCTCGGGTAAAATGTAAAATTATTCTGGTTTTCACACTTATATAGGAAACCATCAATAACAAGTGCCAATCCCGGAGCCGCTTTAAAATTCTGAATCCTGTTTTACCTGACAGTTTAACGAATAATCCAAAAAAAAAGAGTTCGATTCAGCCTGCTTAAAGCAAATTCGAATTTACTATCGACTTATAACGCTATTAAAAAACAATTTATGTCTTCAGAATCTGAACCCTGCAATTGAGTGAACCTTTCTAAAGTTACAAAGCTGTTAGCTAATCGAACAATCTGCCTTTAAATCGAGGGTGAAATTACAACATAAATATTCAATTTATTCCCCTCACCCTTCAAAATAGGTATTAATACGGATGCTGAAAGGTAATCAGCAGTTTTTCCCGATAGTTTCTGTTAAGAAAATACAGTCAACAAACAATCTAATATTTAAAGGAATTGCATCGGAATTATAAATAAATCATCGGCTTTGAGGTTTTCCGGAAAATTTTAACATTAAAATTACCTTAAAATTTGTAAAGAAAATCTATGAAAGAAGAAAAATAAAGAACACTAAAAATGTAAGAATTCCGGCAATTGCAAGTGTAAGAATATTAACATGAAACAGGAAAACAAAATTTAAATATGATATTAGTCAAATAAATCCACTTGACAGGGATGACAGAAGCATAAAATGGCTAAACTAAAGCACTGTTGTATTGAATGTTAACTTTCTGATGAAAATAAAGACAGGTTTCCATTCTACATTTACAACGTAAACATTCTTTACTGCGTAGGATATACATTTACCCATCATTCGTTATTCTTCGATCAATTGCGATATAAATATGATTGAGATTAAACAAACTATGGTTAAAGAATTACGTGTTTGGGGAATTATTTTTTTCACACAGGTATTACAATTAAAAGAAATTACGATAAAGCTATACCGTAATTTATGAATGCTACAGCCTTTGGAATCTGAGCAATCAGCGCCCGGGAGAGCGAAAAGCCAAAGAACAGTTTTTACATCTTTTGATGTCGGATATTCGGATTACGGGGTAAATAAACTTAAACTACTTTTTATCAGGTAGTTAAACAAGTGAATAAACCCGCAGATGCGGAACATTTTGGAGGCAACAAAAACATACTCAATTGGAAAAACAAACAGTTTTTCCGGAAGGTCGGCAACAAACCGTCAATTAAAGCCATGTAATTTTTTTACTGGCTGTTCATCGTCATCATTTTCGGTGGTGGGCCTGCCTCTTTTGTTTTTCGCCAACATGTCAAAATCAGAAGCAATTCGTTCCAAAATCCGGAACTGCCTTTCTTCTGATGAAATGATTCAGCCGGTTTATTCCACCCTACCGGTAAATCACAATTCTTATTATCACACAATTTCCGTAAACATATCAAAATCAGTATATAAATCATACAATGATGCACATTGGGCATACTGTACAAATCTTAAAGAAACTAATAAAGTTGACTGTACTATTACGCCAGTCAGCGTCCTGAAGCAATATGACGTTTCAGTAAATCAGGCAAAAATCTGCACTTTGGGAGAAGTTGCAGCGATGCCTGATTTCCCATTTGAAACAAAATTTCTTCAGCATGCTGTTGGGAAAAAGCCGGTAACCTGAGTGTAACAAATACACCATGAACCAGCCAGAAATAGCAGCCAGCAAATAGACTAAAATTGAAGGAAGCTAGCAGGAATAAAATAGCCCCCGTAGGGCCGCTGCGATTATCAGCACCAGGTGAAACGTTCTGTAAAGAAATGTTACACCTTTTG
>JBBQIQ010000012.1:0-47388 GCA_038325075.1 Bacteroidales bacterium
AAATTTTAGCAAAACTTTGCAAAAGACCATTCATTCTGAAAATTTGAAATAAAAAAATTCCTAAATTAGCCGTGCCTTTGAAGCCGCTGACAGAGGTTTTCCGTATCATGTTTCAGGTTTACTTTTTCATGTCATGTTTCATGTTTCCAAAACAATGTCATAATTCAATTCAGACTACATATTTTTACCACCACAAAATCCCAACACATTTAAACGATTTATTGACATGAAAAAGCAACCCTTCTCACCCCAAAAGTACCTTAAGGAAAAAGGCCGCCTGTTGCCCATTCACAAATGCCTGATTGTCGATGGCTATAAAACCAATAGCTTAACCATTTGTCTGATTGTCAGGGCGCAGCCTGGCGGCAAGTTTACTTTTGCCAATATTTTGGTTGACCGGCTTTGCCTGGGTGTAAAAAGTTGCATGGCAAATTGTAATTTCACGGCTCCTGAAATTGAAGAAATTATTGATAAAATTAAGGGAAAGCAGGAAATACAAGAGGTAACCCCCGCTTATTTTCACAACCTCATCTATGCAGCCGTTGATTATGCTGCCGAGCTTGGTTTTAAAACACCTGACGATTTTTACATCTCCGAATATGTGCTTGACCCTGACTTAATTGATGATGGCATTGATGATATTGAAATGGGGCGCGATGGCAAACCGTTTTATATTCAAGGCCCTTATGATGATGCAAGCCGGATAAAAAACACATTAAACAGAAGTGTTGGGCCCAAAGGGTATGATTATATTGTGGAAGCATAAGATTGAGCCCACTCCGAAAACTAATTATTTGACACCAAGCGATGCACTGAGCCTGTCGAAGTGCCACAAAAACACCAAATCTCGCCAATTTTAATATGTTGATATACAATATTATACGTGAATTTGTGTCTTGGAGAATTGGTGTCTATTCTTTTTTATTGACTTTTCGGAGCAGGCTCAGGATTCAATTCTTATAATCCCTGCAACTCAATAGCAAAAGGCTTTCCCATAGGCTTTTGTCGGAATGGTACAGATTAAAATATGGCGTTTTGATATGAACTAATCCGGGTATTTATTGAAAAATGAGTACTTTTATTTCCTTGAACAACAACCTTAAAAAACATAACAACATGGTCCAGCCCCTTAAGTACAAAAAACACCAAGAATGAAATCCTCGAAGCTTATGAGGAACTTCTTGTTAAACAGCAGGAAAAGAAAACCGATGAACCCAAAAAAGTTCAGGAGCTGCAAAAACAGGAGACTGTCGTCAGAAATGCATCTGGTCTCAGTACAGAAAGTATTGTTAAGGAGGTATCAGGCTTAAAAGTAAACCTGTCATCCTCACTCGACAAACTGAGCGAAGGGTTTATTGCCGAATTCCATAAGTTTGAAGAGCTTCAAAAAGCCATCCAGATTGAAAAACAACAACTGCAGGATTTGTATCAACTATCGGCCAGCACCGATTCGCTTTCGGTGATGCTGTTGGCACAAAAGGAAAAGAAAGAGCAGTTCGAACTGGAAATGGCCAATCGTCGCAAGGAGCTGGAAGATCAGATAAAGACTGAAAAAACGCAGTTTGAAACGGAAATGGCTGAGCGTAAATTAACCTGGAAAAAGTTACAGGAAGATTTACAACTAAAGCAAAAAGAGGAAACTGAGCAGCTTCAGAAAAATCGTAAACGTGAGGAAGAAGAGTACGGGTATGCCTTGAAAATAAATCGCAAGAAAGAAACCGATTTGTACGAAGAAAAAAAGGATAAACTCGAAAAAGAGTTGGCCGACAAGAAGGCCGCTTTCGAAAAAGATTTTGCAGAACGTGAACTGAATATCAAACAGGCCGAAAGTGAACTAAATGAGTTGCGCAAGAAGAATGTCGCTTTCCCTGCCGAACTGGAAAAAGCGGTGAAAGTCGCGGTGGAAAGCGCCACAGAAAAGCTCGAAACCAATTATAAGTTTGAAAAGGAACTGCGCGAAAGAGAGGTTTCAGGCGAACTCAAACTTAAAACACAAATCATCGAAACCTTGCAATCAAAAATCAAGGACATGGAAGCATCATTGAAAGATTATGCCCAGAAGGCCATGTCGGCCGAAGCCAGCGTGAAAGACATTGCATTGCGCGCCATTGACAGCTCCGCGAAGGTATTTTATCAGGAAAAGAACAAGGAAGCGCAAGGTAAAGAATAACATTCTGCCTGACGGGTAAAAACCATCATCCCTCAAGCGATAATTCAAACTAAAGGCTATATTCGTCAAATCAAAAAGGCCCGAATCTGAGAGGAATGGGCCTTTTTGTATCACATTAAAATCTTATCTGGGAAACTATAGAACGTTCCTGAGTTTGGTGCAGAAAGACTTGATTTGTCCTTCAATCAATAGAATTTAAACAACGAATAAACAATAAGGTTTCAGATAATGCCGTCTTTCGGAGATGTATTTGATACTACTTTATGCATTGGCGATATCTTCTTTCAGATCATCCATATCACAAGGCCCAAAGGGAGAGACCCTGTATTTTGCAAGCAGGTCAAAGAAATCCAATCTTGTCAAACCCAACACTTTTGCTGCAATACCGGAAGATATCTTTCCCAATTCAAATAGTTTGACCATCGAACTTGTTTTTATTGCATCTTCAAAGTCTTTGCCTTTCATGCGTAATGAATTGGCAAGATATTCAGGATATTCTATGTATATGACGCCTTCCATGGTTGCTTTTTTTAACAAAAATACTAAATTCCAATCATGAAAATAAACGTTTACTCAGCCCTTTTTTGACCTCATAGCCTTTACCACGCTTAAACTTTGCTGATCTGCAAAATGTTTATATTCCGGTGTCCCGAGGCCATAAATAGCTACCCGCCCATCCGAATCGCTGTGAATGCCCCAGCCATAGCGCTTTGTCAGGGGTGAAGAGCGCAAACACGGCTGACCTTTATAAAAAAATCTCTTCGTTTCCTCCAACCATTCGCCTTTGCCGTATCCTTTGCGTATTGCATCAACCCTGAAAAGCAATTCATCGGAAGTGTATTGATAGGGATTTCCTTTCAGCAAATCAAATTGTAGGTTAGCTAAGGTTTTCACATCACCTTTTACCGGTGGCTCAATGCCACTCCTGGCCTGACAATCGTCCGCGACAGTAATAAAAGTGTTGAGATAATTGGTCGTATGGGTTTTCATAAATCAGTTCAAGAGCGTAATTCATAAAAATAAACCAACTTAACAGCATTTTGGTTCTTTAAGAAGGTGGTTTTATTTCTATTGATTCTAGTTTATTTTCTTTCTCTCTTGTAATAAGGCTTTTTGAAGGATTCCGGCATTGTATTACGCACTATGTTAAGGATTCGTTTTATTACAAGATATCACTACTGTCCGATAAAATTGATATTAATCATTGAAGCTTCGATATATCTCGTCCCCGCCTGAACATCTGTTGTTTTTATATTGTCCAGAAAAGGTCAGTCGGGCAGGCCTACGGGACTTTGAATAGTTAGGGGCTGCTTCTTTTCTACCCATATATCGTCCCTACAGGACATATCCCGTTAGGGATAATATATTGGTAGATAAACGATTACGAATTTAAAGCAAGTCCGCCTAAGGCGGACGATATGTTTTTTTGCCGGACAATAGTGATAAAATATAGAGTTAATCATTTTAAAAGCATCATTAGAAATCATGCCCACCAAGGCAAAGGGCTGTACCCAAATTGAGCGATTTGAATCCAAATTGAGCGATTTGAAAAAGAATATCGCTCAATCGATCAGGAAATTGTAAGCAATTCACTAAAAAAATCACAGTTCTGGTGAATTGCAACAATTTCCAAATCGGTGTTTACCTAAGTAAAGCGCTTTTTCGCTTTGCTCAAATCGCTCAACTTAGGTAAAAATATTACAGCAATGAAATTTAAGGGTAGTAAGAATGCCCGAATCTATTGCAAAGAAATAAAACAAAAGAACAATACCTCCGAATTATTACCAAAGAAAAAGAATCAAAAAAATCAACAGAAGATTACCCGAAAGAATATTGCAGAAACACTTAGGATTGAAGAATCTGCAGTTCAAAAGAACCTGAAAGCCAAACTTAAAAAAGAAGGAAGTGAACTGTCCGAAAAAACCGGACAGTTGAAATTACAGACTTTGCCGGGTATTCCATATTTCGTTCAGTTAAGTCGGCAAAAGGCGTAAACAATGCCGGCGGAGGGTACACCGGGTGTAAGATTAAAAACCTGAAAGACAAATGCGGGCAACTGTCAATAGCAAAAGCACAGTTTGATGGAAGCATAAGATAAATTCTCAATAAGAAAAGCGGGAAGGCAACCCTGCCTTCCCGCTGAAAAAATTTGCATCTTATTTATACCTAAGTTGAGCGATTGGAGTGCAGCGATAAATCGCTTTACTTAGATAAACCGAGTTTATATTTTGACGAGTTTTCTGGTAACGGTATTTCCATTCAGGAACATGACCTGCATATAGTAAACACCAGGTTTTAGCATTCCGGCATCCACTTTTAAACCAGATTTTTGGCTTTTTGTAATGGCCACACTTTCTCCTCCCGCATTATAAATCCTGATTTCGCTGATTCCCGGAAGAGATGGGTCGGTGCTGATGTGTATATTATCCGTAAATGGATTTGGAAATACCTTCAGGTCATCACGGAGTGAAACTACAGGAACATTTACAGTCCAGTCGATGTCAGTAAAGTTCGTATTGTGCACAAAATCAACCACACTATCGTTGAGCAGGCCCTCTAAAACAATCCTCCAGGCATGGTCGGCTGGCGGTGGGTCGTAGCCACCGTTGCCATTCATATCCGCATAAAAATCAATATTATAAGTCTCGCCAAGGTCATGCCCAGGCAATTCTACAAAGATTTCCGGCACCAGCAATTCAGCGATGTTGACCCGGCCCGACTCATAGAAAGATTGAGTGTTGGTGATGCGCATTTCGAACATCTGACCGAGGTGAGGGGTCATTTCTTTTGCATGCAGGGTTATCAGGTAACTCCAGCCGATATCGGTAAATGTTGTGTTGTGGATAAAAGGCAGTGATTTATCACCCGAAATAGCACCGCTTGATAATCGCCATGCATGATCGGCAGGAGGTGCATCATAGATTCCGTTTTGATTCATATCGGCATAAAAATCAACCTGATAGGTTTTGCCATTTTCCAGGTCGGGTAGCCCGAGTGTGAACGTGGCAAGGTCGGCCATCCGGCTGGCACGGCCGGCTTCTTTTCCGGTTGCATTGTCAATTAGCCTCACTTTTATTTCCTGGTCCAGGTGCGGGGTCATTCCGCTGAACTGCATCGTTAACAGACCCTTCCAGGGGATATTGGTGAAGTTGGTCGAATGGACAAAGTTCAGACTTACGTCGCCATTGGTGTTCATAGCTTCCAGCCTCCAGGTATGATCAGCAGGAGCCGGATCGAACCTGCCATTACCATTCATATCGGCATAAAACTCAACATAGTAACTATGACCAGCCTCAGCAAACGGTAATTTAACCTCAAAGGCAGCACCGGAAACAGAACCAATGGTCGTTCTCCCTGCCTCCTTCATATTCCGGTTGATGTTCACCAGCCTGGCTTCAAACTTCTGGCCAATGTGCGGGGTCATCCCGGATAGGTTAAGCGTGATCAGATGACGCCAGTCAATATCGGTAAAGTTTGTATTATGCACAAAATTAACCGAAGCACCTCCGTTGATGTTATCTGCACTCAGTCTCCATGCATGGTCAACCGGCGGTGCGTTGTATGAGCCATTACCACTCATATCTGCATAAAAATCAATATAATAGCTATGGCCGTTTACGATTCCGTCAAAAACAACCGAAAAAGAAGCCGATGTAACAGATGCGATCTTTTTCCGATCAACTTCAGAAAGATCGCTTTTATCAATCAATCTGGCCTCAAATAATTGACCCAGGTGCGGAGTCATGCCTGAAAGGTTCAGGGTTAACGTAGTTTGCGGGGCTACAAATTCCTGAACAGTGCGCGAAGACTTGTAGATAATGTCTCCCGTATTTGCACCATTTCCGTTGGCAGCATTGAAGGCAGCGTAGAATGTAATGGCACCAGTTCCGCTAACCGGAGCAGTCCAGTTCATGTTCCATGTCCGGCTGTTACCGGTAGGATTGGTACCATTGGTGGTGTGGGTTACCGCTTTGTTGGCATTTGTAAATTGTGTTTCAGCAGGGTTTGCGATCATAAAAGTCCCCCGCTTGGCATTGGCTGCATTTTCGGCTGTCAATTCAAAACCAAATAGTGCTGCACCGGTATGTGTTGCAGTTGCTGTAATGGTATATGTCTGTCCGGCAACATAACCTGATACGGGAATATTTGTAGTTATCCAACCTGTTACTGTTTGGGCAGTGCCGCCATGACAGCCGGTGCAGGTAGCCATGCCATCACCGGGTGAACCTGTTTTAGCGCCCGGCGACCCGGTATGATACAATGCATTGGAAACAAGCAAAACCAGTAAAATCGGCAAGCCTGCGATCAAATAGAGTTTGTTTCTTTTCATGAGGTGAATGTTATTTAGTATTGTTTTAAATAACAAAAATAATAGCTAAACACATTCACTTCAGTGACAAAAGTTACCACTTCAAATATTTTGTCAATACATTGTTTTATGTAATTGATTATCTTATTTTTACGAATCGGATTTGATAATACCCAAATTGAACCGTTTAGTAAAGGAAATTGCTCAACCGAACATAAAAATTTGATAATTTTATCTCTGATAAATCAAAACTGGTATGGAACTTACTCTGCATGAAAAATCAAATTTAAGAAAGGCTCTTTTTTACCTTGGCAACGAACTTATTGACGAGCTGATTAGTTATGGGACAGTTATGGATTTCCCTTCTGAAACTGAAATCCTGAAAGAGGGTCAATATGTTAAAGTTATTCCCATTGTATTGCAGGGGCTTATTAAAGTTTACAGCCGTTTTGAGGAAAAAGAATTATTGCTTTACTACATACAGCCGAATGAAAGTTGCATTATGTCATTTGCTGCAAGCCTCAACAACGACCCAAGCAGGGTGTTTGCTGTTACTGAAGACCACACCAGGGCATTGTTGCTTCCGGTTACAAGAATGCCGCACTGGCTGAAAGATTATCCTGCGATGAATTCATTGTTTTTTAAACAGTATAACATGCGGTACGCGGAGTTGATCGACACCATCCGCTACCTGATCTATCATAAACTTGATAAGCGTATTTATGACTACCTGCTGGAAAAAAGCCACGTTAAAGGTGAAAAATTACTTAACATCAGACATAAACAGATTGCCTCGGAATTAGGCACGGCCCGCGAAGTTATCAGCCGTTTGTTAAAGAAAATGGAGAAGGAGGGTAAGATCATTCAACATTCCGATGGTATTGAAATTTTGTAGCCGGTGACCCAGGTCACTGAAAAACCGAAAATAACCGATCTATCTTTGCATCAAAAACCACAAACAAAAATTAAGTATTATGAAAAAGAACATGGGTCCTGCCGACCGTATCATAAGGCTGGTGATTGCTGCAATAATTGCAGTATTTTATTTTACAAACATTATCACTGGTACTTTAGGAATTATATTGCTTATTCTTGCACTGGTATTCCTATTAACCAGCCTGATAAGTTTTTGCCCTTTGTATCCCATATTTAAGCTCAATACCAATAAGAAATCTTAAGAGCAGGAATAAATTACAGCAATAAAAAATGGGGCTAATTGCCCCATTTTCCCTATAAATCCTATCACATCCATGAAACCTATGAATTAAGGTTAAAACGACCCCCCGGCCATAATAATGATATAAATGCATCTAATTTATAGGAACGTAAACTACCGTCAGAAGTTCACCCGATTTACCAACTTTAACCGGGCAATTTTCGATAATATCCTTAGCATTCACTTCAGAAATATTGGATGTAACTGTAACCACAACATTACCACAACCGCAACTTGAAAAGTCTCTTATTTTCTTACTGGTAAACCAAACGTTCTGATTGTTATCATTAACGCCCTGATATTCGTAGATAAATTTATAATTCAAAGCAACGGTATTCAGATAATCACAAGCGTATTTCAATTTCTCCTGGGCAGCAACCGTTGTATATTTGTTATTGATTCCGTTTTCATCAAATTCGTAAATGCGGGCAGTATTCACCTGGTTCTTATTATCTGATTTCACACAATAATAAACCAGATAATCCGGGGTGATGATTTGTTGCCAGAATTCTACTTCACTATAGTTATTAAAACGGGCGTACTCCATTTTTATCAGCGTACTGTCGAGGCCCATCATAAGGGTGGGGCTTTTCTCCGTCTTAACTTTCTGTGACTGGGCGTTGCTGATCACAACTGCCAACAATATCCCTAAAACTAAAGTTAATTTTTTCATGGCTTGATCCTTTTTCTTGTTTCCTTTTTTTTCCCGCCGGTCGCCCGGTTATTTTCCATTTCTTTAAATCCTTCCCCCCGGATGTTTTTTTAGATTTGGATTGTCAGATTGTTTCAATAATCTTAACGAGACAAAAGTACAGCGCACCCAAAGACTGCGCAATTCGTTTAAATACTACTTTTTGTAAAACCGGGGGCAGAGAAATGGTGGGTAGAAATACCCATCATGGTAATTGAGCGTGGGAATAGCAAAACAAGAGGATAAAATTACAAAAAAAAACCTGGCAAATCAAGGATGATTTGCCAGGTCAAAAAAAGATATTATATCCTACAAATCAGATACTTGCACAAACCTAACCTCGTTAAGGCATCTGATTGACCTGTCGGAAAAGAAATCGGCAGCCGGATAAAGTAAATATGCACCCTGATCTTTGACATCAGCCATGGGTACTATCAACACCTCTGCCTGATCGTTGCGGTTGAAAATTTCGCTATAGGTAAATACAGCACGGTATCCGTCGGGAGCTGCAACAATGAAGAGTCCTGTTCTTAAAAAGTCCTGATTCATTTTATAGAACTCCGAAGTAAAATCTTTCATCATTACGCCTTTAAACGGGGTTGTACCATGTATTCCTTTTCCCCTGCCATAGAAAACCGATCCATAATTAACTAAGTTGTCTTCAGCCAGGGCCTTGTCTTTAAGCGTAGTTAACAGAGAATTTTTAATAAAGAATTTTACTTCACTGGCGTACATATCTTTGATCTCCCTGTCGATCTTATACTTCAGGGTGCTCGATTTTATAGTTATTCTTACAGGATTGCTGATATTGCGCTCAGTATAAAGATCGGAAGCAACCACAAGTTTTGAGTCAGTGGGCAGAGGCCATAAGTCTTTGGTTTTTGAAGGGACTATTCTCCGCACCTTTGAAGCGATGATTATTTCGTGACGATGAATCGGGTAATAAACTTCGCCCCAGCTAAGCACAACCTTCTCTCCATCAGCATTCTCAACTTCTACGTAAAGATCAATAATCGGAGGAAATTCATCCTGATTTTTTTTCTTCAGCACTATTCGGTCGAGAATATCGTAAAGCGAATATCCTTCATATTGATAAGCTCCGATAAAATTTCCATTTTCGCCGTTAAATGACGTTTCCTTAACAACTATCTGACGGAGTGGTAACAATGAAAAATCAACAATCCCGGGATTCTCCGCTTCCCCGCCAATGCTCAGGGTTGACATCTTCAAATCATTCTGGGGCGCATCATCATAAAAATCATTTGTCTGGGCGTGGGCAGCAGCGATTCCAAATAATATGACTGCAGCATTTGTTAATAGCTTCTTCATGGCTGTTTGTTTGTATGTTTATTAAAAAAATCCATATCGTTAAATCACAAATTCGTGCTTTAATAAATGAAGCACTACTCAGAATTTCGCCTGAATGCCTGCGGTTATAAATCGTCCGGGCCCCACAGCATATTTGCTGTCGTATATCTTCACATCAAAGAGGTTCTGTATGCCCAGCGATAAATGATAATGCCTGAAGACGGGCCGCCAGAATTTCAGATCCAGGGTGGAATAGGCCGGATATTGATCAGACAACAGTATTTCGTCCCAGGTGTTCTGATCGTTGATGAACATGGAACCTGTGTACCGAAAGGTAAGCCCGGTATTGACGATGCGGTTTTTCCACGAAACACCTGCAGTAATAATGTTGGCAGGCACATCGGTCATGGTTTTACCCGAAAGGTCAATGGTGTCGTTTTCTGCTATTTTGGTATATTCCAGTATTTTGGCACTGGCATAAGCATATCCGGCAAAGATGGTTACCGATGGGTTCATTTCATAGTTAACCGAAAATTCAGTACCATATATTTCTACCTCGCTTATATTTGCCCTGATAAGAATAGGGCGTTCGCCGAAACCCATATCTATACGCTTCCCGTTGGTCACATAATATTGGAAGTCGCTGCCCATGGAATAAAATGCCGAGACTTCAACCATCAGGCTGCGCAATACGCCGTTGCTGAAGGGTTTCAGATCGGCCCCAGCCTCAAAATTATTAAGGTACTCAGGCTTAAGCTCAGGGCTGGCAATTTTAAATCCGCCTTTTATCCTACCAGACCGGCACATATCGTCAAGTACGGCCGGTCTGAACCCCCTTGAATATCCAAGATATAAACGGCTGTTACTGTTCCAGCGGTAGTGTGCAGAAATCCGCGGACTCAATGCACTGCGGGTGTGGGTGGGCATTGCTTTATCCTGGTAGATATCCATAAATTCCGTTTCCTTGGTGGGCGCATCTATGTAAAAGGAACCGTCGTGAAAACGGGCTGCATCGTAACGCAATCCGGCAAGAATCCTCACTTTATCGTTCAGCAGGCCAATCTCATCCTGCAGAAAGAATGACCAGGTATTCATTTTGCCTGCATTGTAAACAATATCGGTGGAGGTATAATACTTGTCCCAGGCATCAACGCTGCCAATCCTGAAATCGAAACCACCGGTTACCTTATGATGATCGCCCAGCGAACGGGTAAGCGAAGTAAGCCAGCCATAATCACGGCGGGTGCTCAGTACATCGTACCAGGTATAATCATCCTTGAGGTATTCATTCACCTTTTTGTAATCTTCATTCAGGAAATAGGCCGATGAAAGTAAACTGTATTTACCTAACTGTCCTTTGTAGTTGAGATTTATGCCGTAAGAATCATGATCTGTAGCATTTCCACGGGGCTGATAAACCTTTTCTCCTGTTCCACGGCTGTCATTGTAATAATTGAGTGATGCACCGATAACATGCTTTCCACCCATTGAATATTCTGTCCTGATACCAGCACCAACTTCACGCAGATCAGAATTAACAATATAAGGGTTGGCTTTAACATCGGCTTCAGACTGGGTAACATAACCATCGCTCTGGCGATAAAAGGAATTGGCCATCCAGGTCCAGGAATCACCGGGCTTTTTAATTTTAAATTTACCACCGGCAATAATTTTTCCACCCATGGTATTGAAACTTCCGTATTCCAGGCCGGCATTGACAAACAATGGGCCTTCGGGTTTGCGGGTGATGATGTTGATAATACCGCCCATGGCATTCCCACCGTAAATGGCCGATCCTGCACCTTTCGTTACTTCGATTTTCTGAACCATGCCCACATCCACCATATTCCAGTCGAAACCGCCACCATCGCTTTTATTCATGGGGATGCCATCAACGAGGATCAGCACCCGCCCCTGTTCTTTGCTGCTCATACCACGCATGGTAACGGTGGCCTTAGTGCTGAATATTCCGAAAGTCCGGCTATAGTTAATCCCGGGGGCAACTTTAAGTATTTCGTCAACACTGTGAACCGGAAGACCGGCAATCAGTTTAGGACCCAACTGGTTTATTCTGACAGGTGTATTGATAATCCGGGAATCGGTGCGGGTAGCTGTTACCACAAAGGTTTCAATTTCTGAAGCTTCAGGTTGCATCTTAATCTGATGGTTATCCGGAGAAACGCGGATAACGATGCTCAGGGTTTGAAAACCAACGAAGCTAACTGAAAGCCTGACTGAGTTGCCTGATAATCCACAAAGAGTAAATTCTCCGTTCTGACTTGTGGTTGTTCCCACCGTTTGACTAAAGGTTATGCTTGCTCCTGCCAGTGGCCTGCCGTCAGTTGCATCTAACACAAGCCCGTTTATACAATGCTGTGCACTCAGTTGAAATATTGGAGCAGCCAATATCAGCAAAACACAGAGCCAATGTTTATTCTTGATAATCTGCATCGTTATCAGGGTTACTGCTGAATTTTTATTTCCATTAAAATCGAACCTTCTTCATTTTCGTCGGCCGAAATGACTTTAATCATCCCATATTTTCCTGTTTGGGTTTTAAACGGGACGATCCTTCCGGCATAGGCAAACTTACAGTTACCACTTACTTTGGAGGGATTATAATCGGTTACCAGCAAGCTGTCGTTTGCGGCAGCATCAAATTGTGAAGGGGAAACCAGGCTGTTATCAGCAGTGTAATAGTCAAAGAGTGTGGTATTTTTAACTGTCCAGTTGATGATAAAGGGATAATAACCAACGGCGGAAGTATATCCGGGGCAGGTTAGTGTTGGTGACGGAAGACCGGATGTTATATAGAAATACGGTACCAGATCGATGATGGCTTCGTTTCCTGAAACGGAAACCGCATCATATACCTCACCATTGCTCAGGCAAAGGTAACTGGCTGTGGATGCATTGTTCTGCATTCCTATGGAGAGAGGACCCCAATGATGGATCGGACCATAATCCACCCCCTCCCCTTTTCTGACCGTAATGCTGGCAGTTGCAGTATCCCGGTCGGCATTCATGACCAGTATCCTCCATAGTTCCGATTCAGATGTGCCTTTCGGGAAAGTGAAATCTTCATTATAGCCCTTTGCCCCGGCATAAATTCCACGATCGAGTTGTACGGAAGTGTCCTGTCCAATAATCCTTTCGATGCGCAGATATGTCAGCGCCGAGCCGGCACCCGAAGCAAGCACACCAATCATGATCTTTCCCCCGGGAGAGATCATTTCGCCCTGTGAAGTATAGGCCACGCCGGTTTTGAGAATTACAGAAGCGCGGTTGATTTCCTCCTCCTGTTTACACGAAACAATCGCAACAGCCAAAGCAAAAAACAGGCAAAGCTGCCCGGTTCCAAACAGACTTTGCAGCTTTACCCTGATCATATAGCAGAACCTGCTCATTTATTGTTTCTGGATTTTCACCGCAATCTCAAGGGTTCCGGCCTCTTCACCGCTCACGGCAATTACTTTAATAAGTCCGTTGAGTCCGGAATCAGTCAGTATGGCATAAACTTCACCAACAGCAAGTACGCTTGCTTTTTTTCGGGATTCTGCTGCATTGTAGGAATCCAACAGGATGGCGTCGTTTTGAACAGCGTCGAACTGAGCAGATGTTAGTGTGGTTTTATAAAATCGGGTGAGGTTTTTGGTAGTGTAGTTATCGGGCGAAGTAACGCCGGTAAATATTCCGGTAATATTAGAACCGGGTGAACCCAGCGACATCATATTCGGATGGGTTGGTGTATTTTCGAAAAAGCAGAATAGATCAATCTTATCCTGATTCTCAAAAGCCTGAGCCTGAAAGTATCTGGTTGCCTGATTATCGCTGAACGACAGGAAGCTCTCCGTGGCTGCATTGTCCTGCGCACCCATTAATATGGTTGTGTAGGAATTGATCTGGCCGAAGGCACCGGTAATGGTGATGGTTTCCTCTTTCTTATTTCCGGCAATATCGGTAGCGGTGAATTTCCAGATATCCTCGCTGTTGATTCCTTTGGTGGTTAAAACATTAATAGTAAAACGCTGTGTATTGATGGTAGAATCAAGTAAAACCTGATCATTGGCTTTCATCTCAAATTTCACAATATTGTCCGTTCCATTGCCCTGCAGGATAATTCCGAACCAGAGGGTGTCGCCGAAAGCTGCGGTGGTATTTTCGCTAATATAACCGGTTTGCTGATTAAAAGCTACGGTTGGCGGAACCGGTTCATCTTCATCTTTTGTACAACTGCTAAAAATCAGTCCGGTAAAGAGTACCAACCCGCAAAGTGTTAAAATCTTTTTCATGTTTTTCTGGTGATTAAAATTTCGTTTAGAATTGAGATTCATATCGGTGGCAAAAATATAACAAGTTTCAGGTTTTGCAAGGACAGAAAGAAATTTAGAAGGATTCTAAAGAGATCAACCGATGAATTGATATCCGGCTTTATTTCTCAGTGTAGGGTCATTTATCCAAAGTGTAGGGTCATTTATCCAAAGTGTAGGGTCATTTATCCAAAGTGTAGGGTCATTTATCCAAAGTGTAGGGACACGACATGTCGTGTCCCTACACTTTGGATTAAACATGATGCATCACTTCATCGGATTTAACAGCAGGGCCAAGAAATGTCGCGTCCCTGAGCAGGGTTTTACCAGATGCGTTGCTTCTGAAGTGGTTATACGAACCCTGGATTTTTGAAAGCAGAACCCGGATTAATGAACGACAAATTTCATGCTCAGGGTTCTGTCTGCTGCATTTATCTGAAGAAGATAAATCCCGGCATTCAGGTGAGGCTGAATTTCCAGTTCCGACTGTCCATCGGTCAGCGCATGTCTCATTAAGGACCGCCCATTCATATCCAGAATCAGAAGTTCACCTGTTTGCCTGATCTCAGGAAACCTAAGCAAAGCGTTGCTTTTGAATGGATTGGGCGTGATAAAAATTCCACCTTCCGGTTCTACAGCAATGCCTTGAGCGTTAACGGTGAGGTCACATTCATTGGGACCATCACTCCAGACAGGTTCTCCATTTTCGGCATAACACACCAGGTACCAGATTGGCTCAAACTGCTGCAGGGGCTCGATAAGTCCAACATTGCTGCCAATGCCTTCGATGATATAACCAACACCCGGGCCTGAATTGCCCTGAATGAAAAACCGCCGCCGTTCAATGTTGTTGATCAGGACAGTATCCATTGCGGATACAAATAAGTTATCTGCGGCGTTGTTAAAGGTTTCGGGCAGATAATCGCCGGTATTCAGATTAAAATCGTACAGCAGATATTCATCTTCGGGCTGCAGATCGGAGCTGCCATAATAATACCATCTGCCACTGTCTTCGCGGATAGCTCCGGAATAGACATTCGAATAGCGAATATGATAATAGGTATTACCTGCAAAAAAATCCTCTTCCCATGAGTGCCCGCCTTTGTACAATTTATGATAGGTTTGTCCATTGATGATTGTATCGTCACAAAAAGTATAGCGATAATGATCATGGGAAAAATAATTCCCCGCAGTTCCATTGTCATTGATATAATTTATCCGCCAGGCACCGGTGGAATCGTTCAAAGCAGGAAGTAAACCCTGCGAAAAAGTTGTCTGAACAGAAAAAAGCAAGATGATCAGTGAACTACAAATAGCAATTTTTTTCATGGGATTTGATTTTATTGATTTGTCAGGTTAACGAACGGTTGATAAACTTTTGACACCCGATCAGGCCGGGCAACAATAACAAGACACGAATTTATCCAAAAGTTGCCCTGGTGGCTTCTCAGACTTTTATTTTTCCATCGCCGGTCAACTTTTGTCAAACAGCTCACATAAATAATATCCGGATCATCCGTACTAAGGTAGTTCTTTTTTCTCTTTCGGATCGTAAATCCTTATGTTAATTGTTTGTGGATAAAAGCGGTGATCAGGTTTAAAATACACAGAGTCAAGCATTCTGATAATTTCATCACCCGGTTTAATGCCGCCATCCTGCAGATAAATGACCCGACTACCGGGATTGGCTGCAAGCACAGATTCAGCATCCTGCGTACCCCAAACCCTGTATATCCGTCGCTTAACCAGATTTTGATCAAACTCCTGATACCCGGCAAAGAGCTTACGGTCATAATGATAAGCAAACATATAATCGGTCCATTTTGGGAAAATCACGATAATACTGCCTATATTTTCATTGCTTTTAACAAATTCTATCGATTTTTTCCATTCACGGTAGGCAAAATCTTTGGGCAGTACCCTTAGATGGATATACATAAATATAATGATTACCAGCCCGGCAACAGGCTCAAGATACTTGTTCTTTTGGTAGAGCAGGCTGACCAATGCCGGGATAAACAAAAAGAGCCCGATGGTATTGAAAAGGATATACCTACTATTGAACATCGGCAACCTGGGGGAAATCAAAAACATGATGGCATAAGGTACCAGCCACCATATCAGTAATACAGGCACGCCTGTGTTAAATCCTTTCCATTTTCTTTTGATGATCATAAAGATGGCGAAGAATAAACCAATACAAAGCACATATAAAATTACATTAAACACCTCTTTATGATTGAGCAGAAAATAAAACTCCCTGGAAAAATCTTCCGGATTAGGCGGTTCGAGCCATGTTCCCCTGCTCGACATCCGGAATTGTTTCAACACAATCGTCACCATGGGCAGAAAACCGATAACGGTGACTATGGACGGAACTTGAAACCTGAGAAACATTTTAAAACTCCTGACATAGAAAAAGCCGGCCAGGAACTGTGAAAACACAACATACCACCCGAAATAATGCGAATAGACCAGAAACAGATTTGAAAGGATTAAACCGGCAAGGGCTTTTTTGTTGGCAGTATCCTGTACAAAACCCAGATAAAAATACAATGAGGACGCGGTCGCCAGCGATAAAAGCGAATAGGTTCGGGCTTCCAGGCCATGATAGAAATGATAGGTTGAAAAAATAAACAATGCTGAGGCTGCTATTCCTGTCCAGAAGCTAAAAAACCGTTTACCAGTAAAATACAAAAATGGAATGGTTAATGAATTGAACAATAGAGGCAGAAATCGGGCCGACAATGCTTCAATGCCAAAAAGTTTAATCCAGAAATGAAGCAACAACATAAAAAGCGGGGGATTGGGCTCGCCCTCAGCCGGAATCCTGAGAATATCGGCAACACTTTTCTGCGCGTTAAAAATAGAATAGGGCTCATCAATAGAAATATCACGCGCATTTATAAAACAGAGCTTCCAGCAAAAACCGATAGCGAATAGCAGAGCCGGAATATAAATGTTAAGCAGTTTGCTGTCTTTTTCAGTCCGCATCAAAAATAGAAATTGAATAAAGCGAAAATTTATGAATTAATTCCCTTTCGGAATCGCTCAATTTGGCTCATAAATGAGCAACCAGGTCAAAGAAACTGAGAAATTTGTTTTCAGTTCCGGAGCAGCAGTTTATTTAAACCCAGTTTCAGGATTTCCCATCAAAAAGTTGTTGATTTCAGCAACCATCTGATCGGCGGCCTTTTTCATGTTGAAGGAGGCAGCCTCAACCATGCTGATGGCATAGTCGTTTTGTAGGTTCTTATTATTGTTATACCGCCGGTTGATCTGTTGGGTAAATTGCTCAAACTCCAATTGATTCGCCAATACCTGCATTCCTCCTTTCTTTAACTGATAAGAAACGTGAAGGGTTGATAAGGCTGGCCCGGCAACATCAGCGTATGAATAGGAGTAAGCAAACAATAAGAATACAAATGCTCCGCTGCTTGAATAGGGTCCGACGGTGCTAATGCTATCAACATTGACATATAGTTGATAATCAGCACTATCAGCTTCAGCCAATGAAAAATCGCCTGACCTTTCCATCTCTTCGGTAAGTGCGGAAACAAAGAAGTTCTCAGGGGCTTCATTATACATTGTTAATCCCTGAATGCACTTATTCTCAGATTTCCACCAGTTGACAACCAATAAAGGGACAACCACATTCTTAACTTTTATTACAACGGTGGTATCGGGCAAGCCCTGAGCATTAAACGACAGCAGGGGATAACTTACCCTTCCGGTTTTTTTTGAAACCGCTACCGGTTGATCGTGCAGGTAACCCAGGGAATAGCTGCCTGAGTTCATTATTTTACTAATCCGGGCTGTGGATGTACAACCGGCGAATAGAGCTGATGCGAAAAACAGCAGCATATAAGTCCTGAAATTTTTCATTTATCTGTATCTTAAATATTTAATCCTGTTTCTGATAAGGTCTCTATAATTCTCATTCTCAGTGCAGTCTAATGCAGCCTGGTATTCCTGAACGATCGTTTTCAAATCTTTTTCGCCTTGCAATAGCTCAGCACTACAATCGGCCCTGAGCAGATTTTTTATAAACAAAAAAGCAATTCCCTGGTTTAGTGCCAAATTCTGATCAGCCTGCTGAAAATTGCCTTTTAAAACGTGAAAGAGCCCTGCGATCAAATGGTTTACCGGCACTTCCATATTGCACGTTTTTAAATAACCCTGCACTGTTGATGACTTTCCATTCATCAACAGCGAAACTGCCCCCATAAACAGGCTGTCCGGATTACCGGTTTTGAAAAGCAGGTTTTTATCTTTTACCTCATCGGGAACAATAATGTATCTTTTAAAAAGTACATCCTTATCTTTATTGAGTCTTTGACTGTATTTGCTCTCAGAAATCAGAAAATAGCGCTGATTACCAGTAGTCTGAGAATCTGCGGTATTGAATAATATGGTCAGGAAAAGGAATAAACAGATTTTTTTCATCTGAAATCAGGTTTAAGAGTCTGTTTAAATTGTATATTCTTTTTTCATCAGGTCCATCCTTTAGGGCGGGTTTGTAAATAAACAACTAACCCAGAGGCAAAATCCTGAAAAATTTATTAGAATTTACAAATTTTTCAGGATGCCACCTTCTGTAATAATATATCTGAAACCCGCCTGATTATAGAGTTTAACAAAACTTAATCAGTTTCTTATAAACCTTAGATATACCGATTCCTGAAATAGTGGTCAAATATATGTTTTCCTTTCGCTTTATCAAAAAAAGAAATCTGATTTTTGGGTTAAGCAAAATCATACATTGTAATCACTATTGTCCGTCTTATTTTTTAACCAACGTAAATGTAATATTACGTTACGCCTGTCTGCCTGATCAGGCAGGAAGTAGCTAAATTCCGGTTCGGGTAACCAACTGACTATAAATATTTTGCTACTGCTGTCAGCCTGAGGCAATCAGGCTGTAGCGATTTTTCGCGGCAGCGCCCAGAACCTCATGCAAAGTGAAAATCTATAACCCAAATTGAGCGATTTGAAAAGGAAAATAGCTCAATTGATCAGGAAATTGTAAGCAATTCAAAGTAAAACAGTTTCATGGCTGTGGTGAATTGCAACAATTTCCAAATCGGGGTTTACCTAAGTAAAGCGCTTTTCGCTTTGCTCCATCGCTCAACTTAGGTATAATTCCCAAAATACTTACCCCATTTAACTGCCTATAAAACGATGACTGAATTCACTCATTTACATCAGAATTTGACCTTTGTAATGAACAAAAGTCGCATTATTTCCTTATAGTAATTTCGGTTTAACAAAGGCATCATGAATAAATATGCACTCATAGCAGCTATTTTCTTTGCCTCCCTCCTGATCACTTCATGTGGGTCCTCCAATTCACACGATGTTTCTTATGAGAACCTTGAAACGTTACAACCGTATCATCCAAAAGATGAACTGGTTGAAGAAAGTAGTCCGGATCTTTCATGCATAAGAAAATACCTGGGGAAACGACCTTCTGAGGTTAAATTATGGAATAAAGAACCCCTTAAATCGGAGTTGCAAAAATTTCTGGGTAAAGAGTATAACAACTATCTGGAGTTGATGGCGAATGCCATGCCGCTTAAGGAAGAAAA
Source organism: Bacteroidales bacterium (assembly GCA_038325075.1). Taxonomy (GTDB): domain Bacteria; phylum Bacteroidota; class Bacteroidia; order Bacteroidales; family Lentimicrobiaceae; genus Lentimicrobium. The sequence continues at coordinate 19,593 of JBBQIQ010000012.1, forward strand.
TGTCATCTACTCGTTAGGTTCACATCCTGATCGGTCCTTAATCGGCTTTGGTTACATCATCATCGATCCTGATAAGAACATACTTCGTGCAGGCATTGTTAAACCTGGTAACCATAGAACTTTTGGTGCCAAAGTCAGTGATCTGGAAACGCCTGAAGTGATCGAACGAAAGTGCAAATCCATTCTTTAACTATTCCTCCCACAGCTTTAAGACTTATCTACGAACAAGTTTTACACAATATCTATTTACAATAAAAACTTTAACAATATGGAAAAGCCTGTCAACACCTTAAAGAAAATTTACGAGCCTTCAAAAGAAATCAAAAAGCACGCAATCATCAAGGATTATGAAAAGGTTTACAATGAATCCATTAACAATCCTAAAGAATTCTGGGCTGCAGAGGCGAAGAAACTAGAATGGTACCAGAAATGGGATAAGGTGCTTGATGATTCAAACCATCCATTTTACGAATGGTTTCAGGGAGGTAAAATCAACATCATCCACAATGCCCTCGACAGGCATCAAAAAAACGCCACCCGCAACAAACTGGCCATTATCTGGGAAGGTGAGCCAGGCGATGTCAGGACTTTCTCTTACCATGCATTAAATCGTGAAGTATCGAAATTTGCAAATATTCTGCGTTCGATGGGTGCCAAACCCGGTGAAGTAATTACCATTTACATGCCCCAGATTCCGGAAATCATCATAGCTATGCTTGCCTGCGCAAAAATCGGTGCCATTCACAGCGTGGTTTACGGAGGGTTTAGTGTTGAAGCGCTGGCCGAACGAATTGAGGATGCCAATAGCCGTATTCTGATCACGGCTGATGGCGGCTATCGCCGGGGTAAAGCCACTGCGCTGAAAAGCATAGCCAATGAAGCTATGAAACGCTCTCCGACCATCGAAGTCTGTATAACCGTGAGAAGAACCGGTGAAGAATGTTACATGGAAAATGACCGCGATTTCTGGTACCACGATCTTATGTCGATGCCGCTGGCCTGCAACAACTGCCACACAGAAGAAACTGATGCAGAAGATCCGCTATTCATCCTTTATACATCCGGGACAACCGGAAAACCAAAAGGCCTGGTGCATACACACGGCGGTTACAGTGTTTATACAGCAGCTACTTTCAGGTATGTATTTGATATTAAGGCTGAAGACCGTTTCTGGTGTGCTGCCGATCCGGGTTGGGTAACCGGTCATAGTTATATGGTTTATGGTCCGCTGATCAACGGTGCAACCATTATGATGTACGAAGGCGCACCTAACCACCCATACCCAAACCGCTGGTGGCAGATGATTGAAAAATATGGCATCAATATACTATACACCTCCCCTACTGCGATCAGGGGATTGATGCGGTTCGGGTCTTCCTGGGCCGACCGGCATAACCTGAGTTCGTTGCGGTTGCTGGGCTCGGTTGGTGAGCCCATAAACCCTGAGGCCTGGAAATGGTATTACGAGGTTATTGGCAAAGGCCGTTGCCCCATCATGGATACCTGGTGGCAAACAGAAACCGGCGGCCACATGATTACCCCATTGCCTGTAATGCCTTTGAAACCGGGTTCTGCCGCCAAACCATTCTTCGGAATTGAAGCTGCTGTCGTTGACGATGCCGGAAAGGATGTAAAGGCCGGTGAAGAAGGAACGCTGGTTATCAAAACCCCCTGGCCGGGCATGGCACGCACCATTTTGGGCGACCCTGACCGTTACGTGGAAAAATACTGGGAAAAATACAGCAAGCAGAAGTGGTATCTTGCGGGGGACTCTGCACGAAAAGATGAAGACGGTTACTATTGGATTATTGGCCGAATTGATGATGTTATCAAGGTGAGTGGTTACCGCCTCGGCTCGGCCGAGATTGAAAGTGCTTTGGTCAGTCATACTGCCGTTACCGAAGCTGCAGCCATTGGCTTACCCGATGAACTGAGAGGCAATGTTATCCATGCAACGGTTATTTTAAGACAAGGTTTTGAAGCAAGTGATAAACTGGCCGAAGAACTCAAAAGCCATGTTGAAAGGGAAATAGGGCCCATAGCCCGTCCGGCTTTTGTTGTATTTGCTGATTCTCTTCCTAAAACACGGAGCGGAAAGATTATGCGAAGAGTGATTAAAGCACGGGCCCTTGGCCAGGAAACCGGTGATTTATCGACACTTGAAGAATAGAGGTTAAGGTTAAGGTTAAGGTTAAGGTTAAGGTTAAGGTTAAGGTTAAGCCTGCCCGACTAAAGTACGTCGGGTAAACCTGTCTGACAATTCGGCTTCTAAAGAATGATCTGTTTAGCCAGTCAGACAGGGTTGAGGTGGGTTAACCTTTCATCAATCCTGATTAGGAAGGCATTCGTAATTCGTCACCAACCTGAAGAGCGTCTGGCTTGTGCGTCATTCATCATTCGTCATTCATCATTCGTCATTCATCATTCGTCAATCATCATTCGTCATTCATCATTCGTAATTCGTCATTCATCATTCGTCATTCGTAATTCGTAATGCCTTAAATTTGCACTGAATCAATAACCAATTCTCCAAATCATGAAAAAAATCCTCTTTCTTTCACTTTCATTGGCATTTCTTGCTGCCTGCAACAGCACCGTTACCGATAAAGCAACAAATGAAACTAAAACAGAAGTAAATGTTGCAGCAGTCAAAACCATTGAACTACATGTAACCGGAATGACCTGCGAAGGCTGCGAAAACACTGTTAAAGAAGCTGTAAATAAAGTTGGCGGGGTCACTTCGACGGAAGCATCCTACACATCAGAACGAACCACTATTAGTTACGATACCACACAGACTGACATTGATATACTTTCTGCCGTCATCAACGATCTGGGTTATAAAGTTGAAGGGTTGGCAGTGAATGCTGCTCCTGAGAAATAGTCAGGAAACTGATAATGAATTCGCCTGGCCCCGGATGAAAAGAAACCGGGTCAACCGTTTGTTTTCTGATACAAATTAATGATCAATAAAACTGCCTGATGCATCGGAATAGTGATCGCGTCAGGCAGATTTCTTTTCTGATTTAATCAGATCAGAAGGATTTCAGAACTTTCTTCAGCACCTCTTCCTTGCTCAGTTTTTTGGTACAGAAGAACCAGTCATAACAATGCATTTCTTCTTTGTTCTCCATCCGGTCCTTAGCGGCACCACATGAACCTGCCGGAGGAACAATGACCTCATCACCGGGTCGCCAATCTGCCGGTGTGGCAATGGAAAAAGCATCGGCAGTCTGCATGGCAATCAGTGCACGGTAAAGTTCATCGAAATTGCGGCCCAGGCTCAGCGGATAATAAATTATCGCCCTGATAACGCCTTTGGGATCAACAAAAAACACAGCCCTGACCGCTTTCGTGCTGCTTTCGCCGGGCATCATCATGCCGTACTTTTTGGCAACATCCATGGTAATGTCCTCAATCAAGGGGAACATTACTTCCACATTCTTCATGCCTTTGAATACAATTTTCTCCTTAATCGTACGCAGCCATGCAATGTGACTGTACAACCCATCCACCGACAAACCAACCAGTTTACAATTGGCATTGCTGAATTGTTCCTCCATACTCGCAAATGTCATGAACTCTGAAGTGCAAACCGGTGTAAAATCAGCCGGGTGGCTGAAGAGAATAACCCAACTGTCTTTGTAATCTTCCGGGAAGTTGATTGGGCCCTGAGTGGTCACTGCTTTAAAAGATGGTGCTTTATCGCCAATGCGCGGCATAGCAATAAATTCCTGATTTGAAATGGTTTCCATTGATTTAATGTTAAATGATTTTATTTAGTAAATATAAGCCATTTCAGGTTAACTGCATTGTTAATAATTCAATAGTATTAAAATTCAATATAATGGTCGTGAGGTCTGACAGATTATGCCTGAAAGTGCAATTTTTCAAAAGCTAACATTGATTTTCATTCGTTATGATATTAAGAAATAAAATAGCATAATTAATATTTTACAGCCAATGGTCGCATTATTTTGTTTAATCTTAATCCATTTTTATACTTAAATACTTAATCACAATAATAAAATAATGTACACAGGTATAATTCAAATCAGGTTGATTAAGCCCACATATTTGACTATTTAATTAATGTTGCTGATTTACTGCCTGTTATAAATATTAATATTGTTTAATTCTTAAACCTGTATATTAAACAATATGGAAGAAGTCTAAATTAGAATTACTTGTTATTTTACCATTGTTCTTACTTACATTTGAAAACAAAAAACGGTTAATCATGAAACGCAACATATTCAGCCGCATATTTCATTTTTACTACGATGGATTTAAAAGCATGACCCTCGGCCGCACCCTTTGGGCTATAATTATTATAAAGTTATTTATTATGTTCGCGGTTCTTAAAATCTTCTTTTTCCCAAATTTCCTGAAAACGAATTTCGATAACGATGAAGATCGTAGTGATTACGTAATTGAACAATTAACCAAACCTAAATAACATTTGTATGACTGAAAATTTTGACTATTCACTGATCGACTGGTCGAGGGCACAATTTGCACTAACAGCTATGTATCATTGGATATTCGTGCCTTTAACCCTGGGGCTGGGGTTTATTGTGGCTATTATGGAGTCCATTTATGTAAAAACCGGCGATCCGGATTGGAAACGGATCACCAAATTCTGGATGACCATTTTCGGCATCAACTTCGCCATTGGTGTTGCCACCGGCATCATTCTCGAGTTTGAGTTTGGCACCAACTGGTCGAATTACTCCTGGTTTGTGGGTGATATCTTTGGAGCCCCGCTTGCCATCGAAGGCATCATGGCCTTCTTTCTTGAATCCACTTTTATAGCAGTCATGTTCTTTGGGTGGAACAAGGTAAGTAAAAAGTTCCATTTACTTTCAACCTGGCTGGTTGCCTTTGGGGCCAGTCTTTCAGCGCTTTGGATACTGGTTGCCAATGCGTGGATGCAGATGCCGGTGGGCATGAAATTTAACCCGGATACAGCCCGCAACGAAATGGAAAACTTCTGGGAAGTGCTGCTTTCACCAATGGCTGTCAGCAAATTCACCCACACCATTTCATCCTCTTACCTGCTGGCTGCAATTGTAGTCATCGGAATCAGCGCATGGTTCCTGCTAAAGAAAAGACATCTGGTATTTGCCAAACGCAGCATGGTGGTAGCCGCCGTTTTCGGACTGATTACCTCCTTGTTCACCATTTTAACAGGCGATTATAGCGCGAAAGTGATAGCAAAACATCAGCCCATGAAGTTCGCAGCCTTTGAAGGATTGTCCGTTGGCATGAGAGGCGCTCCGCTGGTTGCGCTGGGCATTGTTTCTTCTTCGCCCGACGACCCGGACAACGAAAATGTCAAGGATTTTGCCTTTAAAATTGAAATTCCGAACTTTCTTTCCTACATGGCGTTCCAGGATTTCAATGCCTTTATACCCGGTGTTAAAGACCTGATGGAAGGGAACGAGGAACACGGCATTATGTCGGCAACAGAAAAAATTGTCCGTGGCAGGCTTGCCATCGATGCACTTGCTGAATTTAAAGCTGCAAAAAAGGCCGGCGATGAGCTTAAACTGGCTGAGGCACAGCAGATTCTCGATGAGAACTTTAAATACTTTGGTTATGGTTACTTTGAGAACAACCCACAGGGGCTGCTGCCAAACCTGCCCCTGACCTTTTACAGTTTTCACATTATGGTAATGCTTGGCTTCTGGTTCCTGGTATTTTTTGCACTGATTCTGTTGCTCGTTTATAAAAACCGAATCTCAACTTCGCGTTTCTGGCTAAAAATCGCAATTATAAACATTCCATTGGCTTACATCGCCTCTCAGTCGGGCTGGATAACGGCTGAAATGGGCCGGCAACCGTGGGTTATTCAGGATCTGATGCCTACCATGGCTGCTGTATCAAAGCTCGACAGCGGCGCTGTAATAGTAACATTTATACTTTTCGCCCTGATTTTCACCTCACTGCTTATTGCAGAGCTCAAAATTATGTTCAGACAAATTAAAAACGGACCAAAACCAGGAGGAAATTAACATGTTCGAAACATTCACAATACTTACCTTACAGCAATACTGGTGGATTATTATCTCCATCCTGGCAAGCCTCCTTGTTTTTCTTATGTTTGTCCAGGGTGGTCAAACCCTGATTTACACGCTTGGGAAAACCGATACCGAACGATCAATGATCGTTAATACCCTCGGTCGTAAATGGGAACTTACCTTCACTACACTGGTTACCTTTGGCGGTGCCTTTTTTGCATCCTTCCCTTTATTTTACTCAACCAGTTTTGGTGGCGCCTATTGGGTGTGGATGGCCATCTTGTTTGCTTTTATCATCCAGGCAATCTCTTATGAATACCGAAGTAAACCCAATAATTTTCTTGGCAAACGCACCTACGAGACATTTCTCTTCATTAACGGGGCACTAGCAACCATCCTGATAGGTACGGCCGTTGGCACATTTTTTAATGGCAGCATGTTCTCAATGGACAAACTGAACCTGACCAATATTTACGACTCTGCCATTTCCCGCTGGGAAACGCCTTTCCATGGCCTCGAAGCTGTGCTTAATCCACACAATGTAGCACTGGGTCTGGCTGTATTTTTCCTGGCAAGGGTATTGGGTATTCTATATATTGTTAATAGTGTGAAGGATGAAAACATCTTTAACCGGGGTGTTAAACAAATGTATTACAATGCAATACCTTTCCTGGTATTCTTCCTGTATTTTGTTATTGCCCTGTTGTTTAAAGATGGATTCGCCTACAGTCCTGGAACCGGAGAAGTATTTATGGAACCGTTCAAATACCTGCATAATTTCCTGCAAATGCCGGTGGTTCTCCTGATATTCCTTGCCGGAGTGGTTCTTGTCCTAACCGGTATTGCATTGTTTCTGTTCAAAAAAAGCAACAAAGGCATTTGGTACACTGGCCCCGGCACCGTGCTTGCAGTGCTGGCACTCTTTCTTATTGCCGGGCTTAACAACACGGCATTTTATCCTTCAACCTTCAACCTTCAGCATTCACTTACCATCGAAAACAGCTCATCGAGCCATTATACGCTTACCGCGATGAGTTATGTATCGCTTTTTGTACCGGTCGTAATTGCCTATATTTACTGGGCCTGGAAATCAATCAATAACAAACCGATTGAGGCAACCGAACTTAACGATGATCAGACCCATGTTTACTAACATCATTAAAACATAAACAATGTACTCAGACAAAATAATGTGGTTGCTGGCCTGGCCGGCTATGATTGCCCTCTCCTGGTTTTTGGTAATTTACGGACTAAAATTGCTAAACAACCAGATAATCAACGATCCGCTTGGGGAGGACACAAACCCCTGATTTTTAATGGATAATAACTTTTTCTTCCCTAAAATCCATTCTTAATAGAGATTGGGAGATTGGGATATTGGCAGATTTTAATCGAAAAAAGCCAACCGGGATGGCTTTTTTCGATTTTATTTTAAAAGTAAAAAACTACGTTTTCAATAAATTGTTAATTAACGGAAACTGTTACTTTTGTCAAAGTATTGTCAACAATTGCTAATCATTTACCTTATGACCAAATATCTAAAACACTCGCTTGCTCTTATGCTTGGGATTACTTCCCTTTTTCTGAATGCTCAGGTAGCTGTTAGCCCGCCTGCTACATCCGACACAGCCTCTTACCCTTACTGGATTGAGATGATGCAGGATCAAAATGCAAATTTCTTTGCTACCCAAAGAGCTTTCTATACTTACTGGGAAGGGCGCACAATTGAAAAAGGCAGCGGTTACAAACCGTTCAAACGCTGGGAATATCTTATCGGGCAAAGGGTAAGCCCCGAAGGGCGCAAACCGGCACCTGACCGCAACCTGCGTGCCTATAATTCAGTTACGGCTCAGAATTCAGGGCGTTCAATCAGTGGTGACTGGACTGCTCTCGGGCCTTTCACAGTGCCCTCGGGTTACAATGGTTACCGTGGTTTGGGCAGGGTTAATGCGGTGGCATTTCACCCGACCGACCCGAATGTCATATATGTCGGCGCCCCGGCCGGTGGACTCTGGATTTCGGAAGATCATGGTTTTACCTGGGCAAGTTATACCGATGTGCTGCCAACACTGGGGGTTTCGGCTATTGCTGTTGACTTTATTAATCCGGAAGTTATCTATATGGGAACCGGAGACCGTGACGCAGGCGATGCGCCCGGCATAGGTGTCTGGAAAAGTTTTGATGGTGGTCAAACCTGGGCTGCTTTCAATTCAGGTATGGGTAACAGCACAGTTTCGAGGCTCATGATGCACCCTCAAAACAACAACATCGTATTTGCCGCTACCGCTGGAGGTGTTTACAAAATCATTGATGGTGGCAACTCCTGGATAAAAAAGGCTAACGGAAACTTTAAAGACATGGTCTTTAAGCCTTTTAATCCGGATATCATTTATGCTATGTCAAACGGCACTTTCTACAAATCGACCGACAACGGAGAAACCTTTATACAGGGTGCTACCGGACTACCGAATGGCAGCAGGGGGGCATTGGCTGTTTCACCTGCCAATCCTGAAATAGTTTATGCTTTTCTCACCAACGACGACTCTTTTAAAGGACTCTACAGGTCGGAAGATGGTGGGCTTTCCTTTGCAGTAAGATCAACATCGCCCAATATTATGAGCTGGGATTGTAGTGGCGGAAGTGGTGGTCAGGCATGGTACGATCTTGACGTAGCAGCCGATCCGACCAATGCCGATATAATCTACGGTGGTGGGGTGAATTGTTTTAAATCGACCAATGGCGGGACTACCTGGAGTATCAGGTCGCACTGGTATGGCGGCTGCAGTGTACAATCAGTTCACGCCGACCTGCATGTATTGGAGTACTCGCCACTCACGGGCAGGCTTTTTGCCGGAAATGACGGCGGAGTTTATTGGACAGAAAATGGTGGTGTTAACTGGACCGAAATCAGCAATGGACTGGTTATCAGTCAGGCTTATAAAATCGGACAAAGTGCGACCAACCGCGATTTCGTCATCAATGGATATCAGGATAACGGAACCTCAACCTGGACCGGCACCGAATGGCTGGCAGTTGGTGGAGGCGATGGCATGGAATGTGCTTTTGACCCGACCGATGACCGTTACAGCTATTCCTCCGTGTATTATGGCGCCATTAATCGAATTTTCAACCATTCCGCACAGGGACAAATTGCCGGGCAAGGCTCAAATGGCATTACCGAAAGTGGCGCTTGGGTTACCCCATTCCTGATTGATCATAACAATGGTAACACCATGTTCATCGGATATAAAAACATCTGGCGAAGCACCAACATCAAAGCATCCAACACTTCATCGGTAAGCTGGACAAAGATTTCGGAAATGAACACCAATAATTTCAGTGTACTGGCACAATCAAGGGCCAACAACGACATTCTTTATACAGCCAGTGGCAATAAACTATACCGCTCCGACAATGTTAAAGGCCAGAACCCTGCATGGATAACTCTTACTTCAAATCTTCCCTCAGGCAATACTATAACCGCTCTCGAAACCAACTATACCGATGAAAATGTTGTTTTCATTGTTCAGCAAAACAGGGTCTTCAGATCTGATAACAAGGGCATTACGTGGACCGAAATTACCGGCACCCTTCCCGATGTGCAGATGAGTACGCTTGCCAACTATCGATATAGCCCCGAAGGTCTGTATCTCGGAACCGATATCGGCATTTTCTACCTCGATAACACGATGGCTGACTGGATTCTCTTCTCAGAAGGCTTCCCGGCTTCAGCCAGGGTTACAGAGCTGGAAATATTCTATGATCCGGCCGGACAACAGGGAGATGTAATCAGGGCAGGCACATATGGTCGCGGTTTATGGGAATCGCCTATGCATTTTTCTACACCTGCTGCTGATTTTATTGCTAACAAAACCATTGTTCCCATTGGATGCCCCATTGCTTTCACTGATTTAACCTCCGGAATTCCCTACGAATGGAACTGGACTTTTGAAGGGGCAGAAGTATCCACTTCCACAGACCAAAACCCAACCGGTATTATCTGGAATAGTACCGGTGAGTTCTCGGTTACGCTGGTGGCTTCAAATCCGGCCGGAACGGATACTGTGACCAAGTCGGCTTATATATTGGTAAGTGATACACTTTTGCCATTGGTCGATTTTTCAGCCGACAACAGGATTTTCTGTTCAGGACCTGAAACAGTGGTATTTACGGATCACTCCGACTACTGTCCATCAGAATGGCTCTGGCAGTTCAGTCCAAACGATGTTATTTTCACCAACGGCACCTCAGCAACATCGCAAAATCCGGAAGTCATTTTTAACGGACCCGGCAGTTATACAGTAGCGCTAACCAGTTCTAATCTGAACGGGCCACGCACCCTTAGCCGCGATAATTACATTATGTTTGGAGGGTCTCCTCTTCCTTTCAACGAAAACTGGGAATCAGCCACACTCAGTGCCAATGGCTGGGAAGTGGTAAACCCCGATAATCAAAAAACCTGGGAGTTTAGCAATGTTCAGGGCAACCAACCCGGCAATACCGCTATCCGCATGGACTATTTCGGCTATAATGTAGCCCCCGGCCAAAGCGATCAACTCATCTCCCCTCCTCTTAACCTTTCAGGCTTCAATTCAGCCTTTTTGAGTTTTGAGCATGCTTACTGCAAGCGCTATGCACAGATTACAGATTCACTGATCATTCAGGTTTCTGACGACTGCGGTGCAACCTGGACCAGGGTAACCGCAATTGGAGAAGATGGTACCGGCAATTTTGAGACACATCCGGTTTCCATTATCTCTTTTACTCCTGAAACTGGCGAAGACTGGTGTGGCGCAACAGGAAACCCCGGATGCTTTATGATAGACCTGAGTAACTGGGTTGGTGCAAATAATATAAAAGTGATGTTCGAATCGATTCACCGCCGGGGCAACGGACTCTATATAGACAACATCAGTATTACAGAACTGGTTTCTGCTCCGGCTGATGTTTACATTACAGATGGGCTTAGGGTTTACCCAAATCCAACACATGGCTCGTTTGTGATAGAGACTGTTTCGCCGGTTCACGATGGAATATTGAAGATATTCGCATCTGATGGAAGTCCGGTCTTAGAAAAGAGATTGTCGTCAGGTTCGCAGTGGACCATCCATCAGCCAGGGATGACTTCCGGAATCTACATACTACAGTTGATATCTGAGAAGCAGGTCAGAAAAATGAAACTGGTGATAAATTAAACCTAAGTTGAGGGATTTGAGCAAAGCGAAAAAGCGCTTTACTTAGGTAAACCCCGATTTGGAAATTGTTGCAATTAACCACAGCCATGAAACTGTTTTACTGTGATTGCTTACAATTTCCTGATCGATTGAGCTACTTCCCTTTTCAAATCGCTCAATTTAGGTTAAAACCGGTTGATGGTAATTTAAAAAGGGTCATAAAACATAAGCGCGCATCTGACAATCAGATGCGCGCTTTTTTTTCATCAGTGCTTCAATCACCTGACTGTAAAATAGTTGAAGCTACTTGTCCAAAGCACCCGAAGAGAAATCCTTCCCGAATTTTCTTTCCAATTCCACACGATAAGCTTCAAGGGACCGGAGTACCTCTGCTAATTCGTAGGCATTTTGTTGATAAATATCGGCTTCCGGATAATCAGCTATGGGTGAATAGGTTTTTTTACCTCCGGATTGAATTTCCAGCAGGCTGATTTCGAGACCCAATACCTCAACAACGGCTGTAACGTCTTGTTGATCAGCGATTGCCTGAACATACTTTTTCTGGCCGACTGTACTCACCATCCAGTTCTTTCCGGTAGGGTTTCTCACAACTATGCTAATCCTGGGACTCCTTTCCTCGCCCAATGTGTATATCCTTGCTTCAGAAGCGGAACTGATGATGGTATCCTTCAATTTGTCCATCGGCAAAAAAATAAGAGGTAAGTCATTCGTAATGACCAGTTTCTTAATTTGTTCTTCAGAACCCAGATTGTATGACTTTATCTGAGACTCATTCAGAATCAGGTGCAGATTGACTTTTACATAGTTCAAAGCAGCAACGGCCGTGGGGTAGTTATTCTCAACCTGGTTTTCATCCATATTTGTCGAACTTTTCAGATTACAACCAGCGGCAATCACCACCATAACTATGATTGCTATGATTTGTTTATTTTTCATGGTTTCACAGTTTTGAGGTTTGTTTTGTTATTTGGTGATTTTGTGCAATGTTCTTCTATGCACCCTGCCTGGTCCGGTAGTATTTGAATACTCTTCATAAGTGATTAAATCATCACTACCTTCGCATGGCGCCCATGGGTCTGAAAGAGAAATCCAGCGCGTACCAGCTGCCATAACGTAACCATATATCACCCTTACATGCCCGACACCTCCGGCGGCTGCTCCATCACCAAAAACCATTGGTTTTTTAGCACAATAAATCTGCTTGCGCAGTGCATCCCATCCGAGCGGTGAATCAGCCTGCGAAACGGTATAACCCAATGACTCTATAGCACCCCGGGTATTCCCGGGTGTATTGCAGGCATTGGTTTTGGGGCAATCGGTTTCGCCCTGATTATTGCAACAATCAGTTCTGCCTAATTGAGCATTGGCTAAAGTACATTGGTCAATGGAACCTCCAAAATATTCATGGACCATCTGGGTACAAGCTATCCAACACCAGTTATTGGTTTGCTGGGGTCGGATGGGAACGGTCACCGAACTAAGGTTTTTGCAATCACCCGGACATCTGCAACATCCGGCTATTGTAAGGGCAATATAAACCCCTGCAACTGAATAGAGCATCTTTTTCATGAAGTTTACATTTAAATTATTCCTACTGGTCAGGCTTTTCGGATTCGCCCCCGCGATTAAGCCTGCGCGGGACAGGACTGCGTTGTCAGGAGCGTTCTTTCTCCTGGTCAATTCAGGCAATTTAAAACCGGCAACAGGTATTTATCAATGGTTGATCGTGACCGGATGAAGAATAGCCCTCAAGGTATGAGCAGTGTCTGGCAGGAATGGCAGTAATGAATGAGATGTAAAAAAATTTTATACCATTCAACAATATACTACATTAGAAAAGTGAATGCAAGAAGAAAAATTGAAATGCTGAAATAAACCCGCCTGAAATCCCGGATTGATATCCGGTAAAGTTAATTTCCAAAAGGTTCCTGACTTTAAACATCCGCTTTTTATACTTTTGCATTAAATATTGAGCCCATGCTGAATACAAAGAATTTGACACCGTCACGATCCCGTACGTAAGGGATACCAATTTTATATTGTTGATATACAGTATTATACAGAATTTGGCGTCCTGGTGTCTAACCTTCTTTTTTGACTTTTCGGAGCAGGCTCAACTTTAAAGCTCACATATCATGCAACTTTTTTTTCTTCCAGGCAATAACCTTTCAGCATTATTCAAGGCAGGCAATACCTTACTTACCCTACCAGCCGAAGAGTCGGTACATATCGCCAGGGTTTTGCGCATGAAAAAGGGCGACCAGCTAAAACTGACCGATGGGAAGGGGAATACAGCCATAGCTGCCATCGAAGAACCCAATCCTAAGGCCTGTTCAGTGAACATAATTTCCATTGAAAGTGCTCATCAGAAAGGTTTCAGGCTTCATCTGGCGGTGGCACCGACTAAAAACGCAGCCCGTTTTGAATGGTTCCTTGAAAAAGCAACCGAATTCGGAATTGATGAAATAACACCGGTTTATTGCGATCATTCCGAGCGGCAAAAACTTCGCACCGAAAGGCTTGAAAAGGTTGTAATCGCAGCCATGAAACAGTCCCTGAGTAGTTTTCTTCCGCTTATCAAACAACCTGCTGATCTTAGTCAACTGATCAGAAGCAATGCCGGCCGCGAAAACTGCTTTATTGCCTGGGTAGATGATAAACCACGGCCGCATCTGAAAGACGTATGCCTTCCCGGCAAAGATGCTTTGGTATTGATTGGCCCTGAAGGTGATTTCAGTCCCCGCGAAATAAAACTGGCGCTTGAAAGTGGCTTTTTGCCCGTGAGCCTCGGTAAAGCCCGCCTAAGGACAGAAACCGCCGCACTGGCATCCTGTTTTATCGTAAATTTGCTGAACGAACCTGCATCCTGAATTTCCTTTTTGCAGGGACACGACATGTCGTGTCTCTGCAAAAAGGAAATTAACCAAAGGATTACTGATAATAAATTGAAAAGGCATAAAACATCCGATGAAGACGTTCATTAAAACATCAATATTTCTGATCACAGTATCACTGATCGCATCGTGGGCACCACCGGCCTCCTATCAGATTGCCCTGCTTAAATACCGCGGCGGTGGCGACTGGTACGCCAATCCGACCTCACTTACCAACCTGATTGAGTTCTGCAACCGCAACCTGAAAACTAACATCGACAAGGACTACGCCACCGTTGATGCCGGAAGCACTGAGATTTTCAACTACCCGTTTGTACACATGACCGGCCATGGAAATGTGGTTTTTGATGAGCAGGAAGCCATGAACCTGCGTACCTACATGATTGCCGGAGGTTTTCTTCATATCGATGACAACTATGGAATCGATCCTTATATCCGGCCGATGATGAAAAAGGTGTTTCCGGAGCTTGAATTTATTGAACTGCCATTCTCGCACCCAATTTACCATCAGCAATACAATTTCCCGAATGGCCTGCCGAAAATACACGAACACGACAACAATCCACCACAGGGCTTCGGCCTGATTTGGGAAGGAAGATTGGTTTGCTTCTACAGCTTTGAATGCGATCTTGGCGATGGTTGGGAAGATCAGGCTGTGCATAATGACCCTGAAGAAAACCGGCAGAAAGCACTGAGGATGGGTGCTAATATTATTCAGTACGTATTTTTGAAGTGATCAGGAACTGAGATTGCGGATTGCGGATTGCGGATTGCGGATTGCGGATTGCGCCTGCCCCGCCAAAGGCGGTGGGTTTTCGGATTACTTTCGGTGAATTCCCTTCTGTTGGTTGCGGCTGCTTCCGACTTCTGACCATGGCCCCTGAGTTCTCGGTTGGTGAGTCTGTCTGCCTGTGAATACTCCGGTTAGATGCACCTTGCAGGCATACAGGCAGGCCCTTGTCGAACCATGTCGAAGGGCTGGCTTCCAATTCACGAATGACGTGTGTTAAATCCGGCTTTTTTGTCAACTGCCTGCCCGACCGGCCAGATGGATGAAGCAGTTTGCAATCATTAGTCGGTCAGGCGGGCCAACTAATAATATTCAATGATGCTCTGATACGCATGCAAAAATGTAGATTGAGTAAAATTGAACAGTATAGCAGAATCTTGATTTGCTAATCCGCTAATCTGCTAATCAGCTAATCAATCACCCTGTAATTCCTGTATTCACCTATCCGCCATCCGGTCAGTGATTCTATTGAATGAAGTAACCTGGATTTAAAGGGCAATCGTTTTTGGGTAGGGTCGAAGCTAAACTGCCAGTTCTGACGGCTGATCCTGCCAAGCATTACTTTGGGGTGTGTACCATTAAAATGGGTCAGTGAGTCAATCTTTGAATAATCAAACCCTTCGGTTTTTGGCACGTTTTTATCAATCCAGTTATCGTCGTGCCACAGTTTATTAAAATTTTCCTGTTTTGCCTGCTGGGCTTCGGGCGGTTTTACCCAGCCGTAATGATACATAGTTGCTTCAACCGGTTTAACGTTCAACGGTCGGTCATCTTTTCGGAAGCCCTGGGCGTCGCGGTACGACCTGACATTCTTATCATTTCTGATAATTCTGACTTCCCTGCGATACCATCTCCTGCTATCACCTGTATAATCGTACGATCCGTAAAAGTGGGTGTAATTCAACAGCAGGCCTTCCACCGCAGAATCATCTTTCCATTTCAGCATGGCCTGTTTCAATGGCTCATGATAGCGTTCATGCATGACTTCATCGCCCTGAATGTAAAACGCCCAGTCGCTGTCGGGGCTGAGGGCATCAATTGCCTTATCGGTTTCAACGGCCAACACACGGCCACCTTCGCGCAGGCTGTCGTCCCAGTTGGTATCTATGATCCTGATTTTCGAAGAGTTAATCCCTTCTATCAACTCCCTGGTGGAATCATCGGAATTTCCAACCGCCACCACAAACTCATCGCAGAGAGGCAGGATGGAGGTAATGGCTTCCACTACCGGATAATCATACTTAACGGCATTGCGGATAAATGTGAAACCGGAGACTTTCATGCATCGTGATTTCTGCAAAGGTAAACAGAGTGGATGAATTTTGAATGACGAATGACGAACGACGAATGACGAATGACGAACCTGCCAGTCGACTTCTGACTTCGGTCCCTGAGCTCTCGGTTGGTGAGCTCTCGGTTGGTGAGCTCTTGTCGAACCATGTCGAACCATGTCGAAGGGCTGACTTCGGTCCCTGAGCTCTTGTCGAAGGGCTGACTTCGGTCCCTGAGCTCTCGGTTGGTGAGTTCTCGGTTGGTGAGCTCTTGTCGAACCATGTCGAACCATGTCGAAGGGCTGACTTCCAACCTCGGTCCCTGAGCTCTCGGTTGGTGAGCTCTCGGTTGGTGAGCTCTCGGTTGGTGAGCTCTTGTCGAACCATGTCGAACCATGTCGAAGGGCTGACTTCTGACTTCCAACTTCGGTCCCTGAGCTCTTGTCGAAGGGCTGACTTCCAACCTCGGTCCCTGAGCTCTCGGTTGGTGAGATCTCGGTTGGTGAGCTCTTGTCGAACCATGTCGAAGGGCTGACTTCTGACCTCTGACCTCTGACCTCCATCTTCTGACTTCCGTTTTTTTACTACTTTTGCACCTTCGTTTTAATAACCAAAGCATAGCTTTCTGCACATGGAAATTCCTGCCAAATACGACCCTACGGGCATTGAAGACAAATGGTACCAATACTGGCTTGATAAAAAATACTTCAAATCGGTTCCCGATGAACGTGAACCTTACACGATCGTGATTCCGCCGCCAAATGTAACAGGCGTGCTGCACATGGGCCACATGCTCAACAATACCATTCAGGATGTGCTGGTGCGTCGTGCCCGGATGCAGGGCAAAAATGCCTGCTGGCTTCCAGGTACCGACCATGCTTCCATTGCTACCGAAGCCAAGGTTGTAGCTAAGCTGAAGGAACAGGGCATTGAGAAAACCAGCCTTACCCGCGAAGAATTTCTCGCACATGCCTGGGAATGGAAAGAAAAACACGGGGGAATTATCCTCGGGCAATTAAAGAAACTCGGTGCATCCTGCGACTGGGACCGAACGAAGTTCACTATGGACGAAAGCATGTACGAATCGGTGATCGATGTATTTATCGACCTCTACAACAAAGGCCTGATCTACCGTGGGGTGCGCATGGTTAACTGGGATCCGAAAGCCCTGACTGCTTTATCTGACGAAGAGGTTATCTACAAAGAAGTAAATTCCAAACTTTACTATCTCCGCTACAAAGTAGAAGGTTCTGCCGATGAATGGGTTACCGTTGCAACTACCCGCCCCGAAACCATCCTGGGTGATACTGCCGTTTGCTTTCACCCGGAAGACGAACGCTTTAAACACCTTCGCGGGAAAAGGGTCCTGGTGCCATTGATCAAAAGGTCAATACCACTGATTGAAGATGAATACGTTGACCGTGAATTCGGAACGGGTTGCCTTAAAATAACCCCGGCCCACGACATCAACGACTACCACATAGGCATGAAACACAAGCTGGAAATCATCGATATTTTCAACGACAGCGGAACCCTCAACGAAAAGGCCATTCTGTATGTTGGTGAAGACCGCTTTAAAGTCAGGAAGAAAATTGTTGAAGAATTGCTCAACCATGGCCACGTTCAGAAAATTGAAGACTACATTAACAATGTTGGTTTTTCAGAGCGTACCGATGAAGTGATAGAACCAAAACTTTCGGTCCAGTGGTTTATGAAAATGACCGGTATGGCTGCACCGGCGCTGGAAGTTGTGATGAACGATACCATTCATTTTCATCCCGACAAGTTCAAAAACACTTATCGCCACTGGATGGAAAATGTCCGCGACTGGTGCATCAGCCGGCAATTGTGGTGGGGCCAGCGCATCCCGGCTTACTACCTGCCCGATGGGGAGTTTGTGGTCGCCAAAACCACAGAGGAAGCCCTTGATAAAGCCAGGCAGATTTCAGCAAACCCGTCTCTCACCATCTCCGACCTAAAGCAGGATGAAGATGTACTCGACACATGGTTCTCTTCATGGCTGTGGCCGATTTCGGTGTTTGATGGCATCCGGAACCCTGACAATGAAGATATTAATTATTATTATCCGACCAACGACCTCATCACCGCCCCTGAAATCCTGTTCTTCTGGGTGGCCCGCATGATCATGGCTGGGCAGGAATACCGTAAAGATATACCCTTCAAAAATGTTTACCTTACCGGGATTGTTCGCGATAAGCTCGGACGAAAAATGTCAAAATCATTGGGCAATTCGCCCGATCCGATTGAATTGATCGGCAAATTCGGAGCCGATGGCGTGCGCGTGGGAATGCTGCTGACTTCGCCTGCCGGTAACGACCTGCCTTTTGATGAAAGCCTGTGTGAGCAGGGCCGCAATTTCAGCAACAAAGTCTGGAATGCCCTTCGCCTTGTGAAAGGCTGGCAGGAAGATCCCTTGCTTGCCCAACCGGTTTATGCCGGAATTTCTGTTAAATGGTTTGAATCCAGGCTGAACGAAGCGCTGCTGCAGATTGAAGATAATTTTGAGAAATACCGCCTGTCGGAAGCGCTGATGACTGCCTACAAACTCGTTTGGGACGATTTCTGTTCGTGGTACCTCGAAATGGTGAAACCGGCCTATCAGCAGCCCATCGACCCGAAAACGCTTCAGGCTACGATCGGTTTTTTCGAAAAGCTGATGAAGGTTTTACACCCTTTTATGCCTTTTATCACCGAAGAAATCTGGCATTTGCTTGGTGAACGCACTGTTGATGAGAGCATTATGGTTTCACTGCTACCGGTTGCCGGAGAAGTTGATGCTATGCTTTTATCAGATTTTCAGCTTGCCTCTGAAGTCATCATCGGCGTTCGCAATATCCGTAAGGAGAAGAACATCGCCTTTAAAGACCCGATTGAAATGAAAGTTAAAAGTGTGGGAAGCCAAACCGGCACTGAATTCGACACGGTGATTGCCAAACTCGGCAACCTGAGCCGGATTGAATACGTTGATGAAAAACCAACCGCCGCCGCCGGTTTTATGGTCAAATCAAACGAATACTATATTCCTTTGAGTGAAGGTGTTGATCTTGAAGCTGAAAAGGAAAAGCTCACCAAAGAACTGGAATATACGCAGGGATTTCTGGATTCGGTTATGAAAAAGCTTGGCAATGAGCGTTTTGTCAGCAATGCTAAACCTGATGTGGTAGAAGTGGAGCGCAAAAAGCAGGCCGATGCCGAGATGAAGATACAGGGGCTGAAGGAGCAGCTTTTGGGGCTGGAGTAGTAAGTTGGCAGTAGGCAGTTGGCTGTTGGAGCTCACCACAAGTCGCTCAGCAATGGTTCAAAGGTTTCAAAGTGTTTCAGGGTTAAATTGGCAGTTGCCAGTTGGCAATTGGCAAAAGATAGTTGGCAATACGAAGTAGGCAAATCCAAAATCCGAAATTGGAAACCCGCCTGACCGACTAATGATTGCTTCTCAATTAATATTGCGTTTGTCAGTCGGGCAGGTTAGAAATTAGAAATTTTTACAGGTTTTTGTGATGTGGATTGATATTTCGTTAAATTTGCGATTATTTTTTAATTTTTTACAGTATCATGAAAACAGGAAAAGTAAAATTCTTCAATGAATCAAAAGGTTACGGATTTATTCTCGACGAAGAGTCCGGAAAAGAGTACTTTGTTCACGCAACCGGCCTAATCGACCGCGTTAACGAGGGCGATTCAGTAACATTTGAACTTCAGGAAGGCAAGAAGGGCTTAAACGCCGTAAAGGTTAAATTAGCCTAACTTTATAGTTGTGCTTTAATCTTTTAACCCCGCCTATGGCGGGGTTTTTTTAGTTTTACAGGGAGTAAGCTTTTCGCAATATCCAACTATGTGCCAAAATCAATTTTTGATAAAAATGAATTTCCCGGTTAAACAAATTTGAGTCATCAATTGATAATAATCTTTCGATTAAGCAGTATTGTTGCTAACTTAAAGTTGATCGTCCGGGTAATGTTTCACTCTAAATCAATGAGTTTATGATGTACCAGTCTTTTCATGATTTATTTCCTGCGATAGCGGAAAAAGAAACAAGGGCAATTACCTTGCTCAAAAACAACAAATACGGTTTGCCTCCGGATGATTATTTATTTCTCGAGCTTTTTTGTAACGACCCGACTTGCGACTGTCGCCGGGCAATGTTCCAGGTTTTCTCGTTAAGCAATAACCGCGATTTGGCTACTATTTGCTGGGGATGGGAATCAACTTCATTTTATCTGAAATGGCTGGGCGTTAACGATAAAAAAATGTTAGCCGAATTGAAAGGCCCGGCGTTAAATGTGGGCAGCCGCCAAACGGATAAAGCCACTATCTTACTTAAAATGTTTACCGATCTTCTGTTGACCGATGCCACATATCTTCAACGGGTGAAGAAACATTATTCTATTTTTAAATTATCTAAATAACGTAATTTTTAACTTTTGTCAAACCAGCAAGTAAAGCGCCGTTAAAACAAAAAGACCGATACAATGAAAAAACAAAATCAGAGGCAGCAAACACCCGAAAACTATATTCGCACCAGGGCAAGGAGCCTGCCCGTTGATAGTTGTTATGTAAATAGTCACTGGAAAGAATCCGGAATGGCTTCAATTATTGTGGCAAGGAAGCATAACAATGGCAATTTTACTATCGGTATTTATCTTGTAGATTTGTTTGCCCTGGGAACGAAAGATACCTATTTCCAATTTAATATTCAGCCGCGTGAGCTGGACGAAATAATTGAAAAGATGGGAAATGGGCAAATGATTAAGGCAGGCTATGCGTTGGTACACAATATTATCTACGGGGCGAATGCTTTTGCCGAAGACAATGGGTTTAGGGTGTATAAAGACTTTTCGGTTACCCAGTTCATCCTGGAAGAAGATACAGAAGATATTGAGTTGATAGAAATTGAATTTGGAAATAGCGGAAAGCCTTTTCTGATTCAATAAAATCAATTGCTAAACAGAACCTCCTGAAAACCAACATGTCATTAAATTTCAACATAATATGTTTTAATAATTTGTCTTATATAAATGGATTTTATGCGCAAATACGCTAATTCCATGCATTTATAATAATGGTGCTCTGCACCTGTCTGATTGACGCAGTCAGACAGGCCTTATTATTGATTGGGATTATACTTTCTACAAATATTTCAGTGCATTCGCCTGAATGGCATAGTCGGGCAGGCTGAACTTTAAATAAGAGCCTCATCGACGTTGTACTCAATCTCTCAAAAACCCGCCTGCCCGGCTCAATAACTTATAATGTCTTTAATCGTTGGTCGGTCGGGCAGGTACAATTCACAACCCTACTGTTGTGCCATAATACGGGCAAGGGTTGTGCTGAATCTCTCAAAGATACAATTCAAAAGCAATTCACAACATGGCGAAAACTGCTGGTTATACTTGAATGTACACTGAACAAGGCAATTGGGATTATGCGCAGTTACCACCCGTGGTTCTTTAGGGGAGTAATTTACAGTTATCTTTTCTATGAGTAATTACTACGAATCCAGTAGTTTTCATGCTGAAGTTTGTATATGCGATCGGTTCAACCGTGAGATTGAACGAAAGCCTGCCCGATTAATTCATCATTTTAACAAAATTTTAACAATTTGCCTGGCTGTCCGGCCTGCCTTAATCTATGCTTAACATCAGGCTTTGAAAATTACTTGGTTTTTCATTCTAAGAACTAATTGACAATCAGTAAATAAATACATATTAATATAAATAAATGTTTTATATATAATTGAATATCATATTATTATAAATTTCGATTTTCACCTGATCTTTTAATATATAAATAACAAGGGCTTCACTCAGGATTAATTTATGTGGATGAAATTTGGGATACCATTAACCTAAAATATATTAATCATGGTACAAAAAAAACTTACACTAAAAGCGCTTATCCTACTTTTGGCAGCCGCTTTTACAGCGCCCTTGATTTCAGTGGCGCAGAACACCGGCACCCCGCCAAAGAACATTATTATTCTTATCAGTGATGGCTGGGGTATTAATCACATTAAGGCTACCAACTACTGGCATGGGGTAGCCAATGCTTCTTTCCAGAATTTCCCTGTACATTACTTTATGAGTACGTATCAGGGTACACAGGTAAACCCTATGGCCAATCCACCGCTGAGCGGATTTGGAACTGGGTACAATTCAACCAGGGCTTGGACAGATAATACCTTTGTAGCGCAAGATTATACCGATTCGGCGCCAGCAGCCACCACGATGGCTTCGGGAGAAAAATCGGCAAACAGCGCTATCGGAGTTGATGTATTTGCCCGGAACGTTGAACTGATCACCGAAAGGGCCAATACGCTTGGAAAATCATCGGGCGTTGTAACTACTGTTGAATGGAGCCATGCAACTCCTGCCGGATATGCAACGCATAACATCAACAGGAATAATTATTCACAGATTGCCCTGTCGATGCTACTTGATACCAAATTGTCGGTGATCATGGGTTGCGGTCATCCTCTTTACGATGACAACTCCAATCTAAAAAGCAGTGGGTTTAATTATTCGTATGTTGGTGGTAAGGCAACCTGGGATACCCTTGTTGCAGGAAACAACGAATTCAGCATTCCAAGTATTACCGGAAGAACTTATCCGCAGGATATAACCGGTGACGGTGTATCGGATCCCTGGACCCTGATTCAGGACAGTATTGATTT
The DNA here is from genome assembly GCA_038325075.1 of Bacteroidales bacterium. GTDB lineage: Bacteria > Bacteroidota > Bacteroidia > Bacteroidales > Lentimicrobiaceae > Lentimicrobium. The sequence goes on from JBBQIQ010000012.1 coordinate 42,457, forward strand.
TGTGAATCTTGCCGGGGCCACCAATCTTTCATACGGCACACGTATAATTGGTACAGCGAAATGCGCCACGACCTCCAACCAGTCCAGGACAAAAGTGAACAACCTGCCTTATGCTGATCCCATGAATGATAAAGTTCCTTCACTGATGACAATGTCACTGGGTGCCCTTAATCTTTTAAAGACCAATACCAACGGACTTGTACTGATGATTGAAGGAGGCGCAGTTGATTGGGCAGCTCATGCCAACGATGCGGCCCGTATTATTGAAGAACAACATGAATTTAACCAGACCGTTGACTCTGTGATTGCCTGGGTAGAATCAAACGGTGGATGGAATGAAAATCTTGTGATCGTAACCGGTGACCATGAGACCGGATACCTGACAGGCCCCAACTATCCGGGAACTGATCTGGTTGCTAATTACGACATAACTGACAACGGTGCCGGAGTAATGCCATCCCTAAAATTCAACAGTCCCAGCCATAGCAATACCCTGATCCCGATGTTCGCAAAAGGCAACGGAAGCGAATTGTTCGATCTGTATGCCGATGAGATTGATTACAAATTCGGGTACTTTATCGACAATACTGAACTTGGTCTGGTTTGTAAAGATTTATTCAGCGTTCAGACTCCTGCAACCCCAAAGAATGTTATTTATATGATCAGCGACGGGATGGGGTTCAATCAGCTTAAATCGGCAAACCTTTTTGACGGTCTGGATGCTCAGCCTTACGAAAACCAGTTGGGCACTGAATTTCTGAAAACTGCCATGGCTACCTATGCCGGAAAAACAGCGAATGCTGTTCCGGGTTCAGCCGGAAGCAGGAACGATTACGATACCTGGTACAATTCCAAAAATGCATGGACCGACTCAACGTTTGTGAAATTCAAACCCACTGATTCAGCTCCTGCTGCCACAGGCATGTATTCGGGCAAGAAAACAGCCAATAGTATTATAGGTATGGATTATATGGCAAATCCACTGGAAAACTTTGGCGACAGGGCATTTGAAACCGGGAAATCAGTGGGTGTTATTTCCACAGTTCAGTTCTCACATGCCACTCCGGCAGCCTTTGCTGCTCATAATATAAGCCGTAACAACTACGCTGCCATTTCAAATGAAATGCTGCTCAATTCAAATTGCAGTGTAATCATGGGTTGCGGTGCTCCTGATTACAACAACAATGGGGCTCCCATAACACCTGTAAATTATAATTTTGTTGGTGGTTTAACTACCTGGAATGAGCTCCTTTCAGGAGGGGTTACCAGCTTTACTGCATCAGCCAACGGAAATCACACTGTTCAGGATATCAATGGTGACGGAAACCCCGATCCATGGACACTGATCCGTGACAGCGTTGAGTTTGTGAATCTGGCAACCGGAAAAACCCCGCTCAGGGTACTTGGTATCCCTAAGGTTGCAACAACAAACCAGCAAAGCAGGACCCGCACAGGAAGTCCCAACGCATTTGAGATCCCTTTCAATAGAAATGTCCCCACTCTTGCTGAAATGACCGATGCATCCTTAAATATCCTTGATAACAACATGAACGGATTTGCACTTGTGGTTGAAGGCGGAGCCATTGACTGGGCAGGCCATGCCAACCAGCTTGAGCGCATTGTTGAAGAACAGGATGATTTCAACAAAGCGGTGCAGGCAGTAATTGACTGGGTAAATGCTAACAGCAGTTGGAATGAAACGCTGCTGATCGTTACGGGAGACCATGAAAGCGGATATCTTGTCGGCCCTGAATACAGGAACAACAACCTGATAGCCGGATACGACATTCTGAGCAATGGTGCAGGCAGTCTTCCCAATGGCCGGTTCTTATCGGGTGACCACACCAATCAGCTCCTCCCGCTGTTTATTCATGGTGCCGGTGCTGACAATTTCGCAAAATACAATACCGGATTAGACAAGGTACGTGGATACTATATGCAGAATTCAGAAACCGGGGCCGGTATTTTTGACCTTCTGAAAAAATTACCCGATGCTTCACCTTCGATCATTCCGGGAAGTATTGAAAATACATGGACAGGTGCAGTAAGCAGCGACTGGTTCAACGCCAACAACTGGTCAAATGGCTCAGTTCCCGATGCAAGTACCGGTGTTGTTATTCCTGGTACATCAGTCAACAACTACCCTGTTTTAAATGCGTCAGCCAGTATTGCTGATTTAACCATCCAAAACGGCGGTGCCCTCAAAGGCAATTCATTGCTCGGTGTTACCGGTAGTTCAGAAGTTCAGGTTGATCTCAGTGCCGGCAAATATCACTATGTCAGTTCACCAGTTCTTAACCCGACAGCGATAAGCACTTTCCCGGCAAGTACTTACCTTCGCAGGTATGACGAACCTTCAGGCAATTGGATAAACCTCGCCGGTACTGATGTTTTATCAGCAGGAAAAGGCTATTCTTCGTGGATTGCCGATGCAGCAACCGCAAGCTTCACAGGCTTATTAAACAACGGTTCAGTAACCCCTGCCATGACCAGCCTCGGCGTTAGTGGCAACGACCAGTACGATGGGTTCAACCTGATCGGCAACCCCTACTGTTCTCCCATTGACCTGACTCACGGTTCATTGACTTACAGCAACATTATGCCTACAGCCTATATGTGGGATGCAAACACTAACCAGTATGCCTACTACAACTGGATTACCAATGCATCGGCCAATGGTGCCACCCAGTACATTCCGGTAGGACAGGCTTTCTTTGTAAAATCAACCGGCTTGGGTACAGAGCCCGGGTTTACATTTGCTGAGGATTCAAGAACATTTAATACGCACGAATTCTATAAATATGATGCATCCAACCTGATCCGGTTGAAGGTAAGTGGTGAGCAGATGACGAATGAAGCAGTTGTAATGTTTAACGAAAATGCATCAGTTTCCCTCGATAACGAATACGATGCTTTTGTACTCAAAGCTTCAGAAATAAACTACATCTACACCAGATCAGGTGAAAACTTCGACCTGGCTATTAATACCCTTACTTCACCTGAAGTTAACAATGTTGTGCCCGTTTACCTTGATGTTGTGAAGACTGGTAACTACAACCTGACCGCTTCAGGACTTGATAATTTTACCTGCAACCTGCCTGTCTGGTTCACCGATCTCAAAACAGGATACAGTCAGAATCTGCTTGAGAACCCGGTGTATGGTTTTTACGCTGAAGCCGGCGAAGATGCAGCAAGGTTTAAGCTGAGCTTTGGTACTGTAGGCATCGAATATCCTGCAACTTCAAACACCGGGGTATATGCCGAAAACTCAAACGTACATATTACTACACCCGATAATTTTAATGGGACTGTACGTATTTACGATATGCTTGGCAAATTGGTGGCCGAACGTCAGGTTTGCGGTGCAGGCGAAACCATTATCAGCCTTAAATCAGCGGGTAGCACCTATCTTGTGAAACTTATCAGCGCACAAGGTACAGATATCCGTAAAGTAGTTCTTAACTAATTTTTTAACCAGATTTAAATTTAATTGTCATGAAAAAACTGATAATAATAGCTTCACTGATCATAGCACCATTGGCTTTTAGCTTTGCCCAGCCCAATCCAGGCAATAACTCTGGTGGCGCACCTGTTAGCGGCAATCCAATCGGAGGCGGAACTGCACCCATAGGTCCAGGGGTAACCCAGTTGCTCATCCTGGCTGTCGGCTACGGCGCCAAAAAGGTGTTCGATGCAAGGAAAAGACTTGCTGAATAAAGTCTGACTGTTTGGTTTTGAAAGCCGGGGTAAAAATAACCCCGGCTTTTTTGTGGTCATGTGATTCAGAAAACTTCTAAATAGCCTGATTTGTGCTTATACAGTTAGTCAGTCTGACAGGTACAATTTAAACCCAAATTGAGCGATTTGAAAAGGGAATAGCTCAATCGATCAGGAAATTGTAAGCAATACACAACAGTCTAACGTTAGATAATATAGTGTGGTGCGGAATTACAAAGCATTTTCCTGTCTTGCGCTAATATCGGGATTAAACAGACCTTTTTTACGAGCAACAAACCTTCGAAAACCTCTGAAGCCCTGATGCACTTTACCATGTATCAGCAATAGTTATTCTTTTGTTGCCATCATAATCCAATAACCTTTTTGATAATCAGCTCCTGTATAAAATAAATATTGCTTACCTGTATTAGCATCAATAGTTATTTGAGCAGCAATTATTTCATCTTTCTCAAACGGGCCACCAACTTGTATTAAAATTGGTTCACTACTTTCAGTCCATGGTCCAAACGGATGACTTGAGGTACTGTAAAAAATGGCTTCACCATTCATGTATTCTCCAGTTCTAACTGCTACAAAATTTCCCTCAGGGGTTTTTGTTACCTGTCCTTCCATTCCAATTTCCCTTCATAATTGTCTTCGTTACTTGCATATCAGAAGTTTCAATTCCAGAAATGGTTCGATTGATAGGGAACTGCTGAGGCTGATATTGCGCGCTTGAAGAAGAGTTTCTATTCCAGAAATGGTTCGATTGATAGTTTGTGTAGGGTGTATCTTTTCGTATCTGGATTCCCGGTTTCAATTCCAGAAATGGTTCGATTGATAGGAGGCTGCCGGAATTGAAGAGACCGAGTATGTACGCAGTTTCAATTCCAGAAATGGTTCGATTGATAGGTATTAACTACTGCTATGAATCAGTATCAGGTATCCCGTTTCAATTCCAGAAATGGTTCGATTGATAGCTGATTTCAAAACAGGTCTGACTTATATTCTTATTAAGTTTCAATTCCAGAAATGGTTCGATTGATAGACAGGTGCAATCAGAACTATCTACTTAAAAGTTCCTTGTTTCAATTCCAGAAATGGTTCGATTGATAGTCCCGTGTGTGTTGATTGAAATGCAACAGGCACAGGTTTCAATTCCAGAAATGGTTCGATTGATAGTATATTGCCGTGGATTGAAAATGAATTGGTACG
>JBBQIQ010000013.1:0-43398 GCA_038325075.1 Bacteroidales bacterium
TGGGCTCAATATCTACCATTTGCGTAACCCGTGGAGATAGCTCCAAAAATGCAGGTGAATAGCTTGATGCATTGCGCTTCTTACGTATCCAATACTCAAAGCAGCTTTTTGAAAGCCCTATTCTTGAGGAAAACTCACGCAACGAAATTCCACACATTTACCATTCATCAACCCTGGCAAACATTGCCTCTCTTTTTTGATCCTTCATGTTCTAAGTTTTTTTGCCGCAAAGGTATGCCAGCCATTGCGATTGAAAAATATGGAGTTAGTAGGGTGGATACTGTTAAAATAATGAGCAAAGCTCCAAATCTGTTCATTATCAAGCTTATTGATTCGTTTGATTATTTTACTAAAATTGAAGTCTAGCCAAAAAGGAGCAAGACGATATTCATATGCACGTTCCTGAACTTTTTCAATGAATACATTAAAGTCTGTTTGGAAAAGTTTAAATATGGTTTTTAATTCATTTGCATTATCAGTTTCCTGCAAGGACTCATTGATTTCCGAACAATAGTGGATTATCTCAACTACATCTTTTCTATATTCAATGTCTTGGCTTAAAGACATTGTAATCTTCGTGAATTGCGGACTACTTTCCTGTTCAGGTAAGCCAAACTTGATGCGTAGCAGAATGTATGAATAACCACTTAAACCCCAAAGCTTTATACCGCGTGTTGTGCTTTCGTTCTTATTTCAGGTGCTCTTTTAGTTTATCGGGATCTTGTCTTGTATCGAACAGAGTGATAATTTCAATTTCCTCTTTCGCAAAATTTACCCGATAGAAAAATGTCGTTTGTTTTGTGACCACGCATTTATAGATTCCCCCAAATTCCATTGATTTTTGGCAGCTTTCAGGATTCAGCGAAATCTGTTCGATTTTAGCTGTCAATTTTGCTAAAAAATCATTCTTAACTTTATAACTCCAGTTCTCCAATAAATAATCGGTAAGTTTTTTGAGTTTGTATTCGGCGAGTTCCGAAATGAATACCTCCATTAGGAAATCTTTTTAAGCACGTCCTTGTAGGGAGTCCGTTTTCCGTTATCCAACTGCTCGATTCCCTTTTTGATTTCCGCTTGTTCAGAGGCGGTCAATTCGTTCCAAAAGTCCGATTTTTCATTATTTATGAAGTCAATTACTCTTTTGATAAAGTTGTCATTGTCGATATTTAATATCATTTTGACAAGTTCTATTTTCGATGTTTTGATGTCCATTTCGATATCTTTCTTTCAAATTTATTCAAATTTACTAAAAATATACATTCCTGGCAGAATTTTGTGAATGAAGCAATACACGGAATTTGACTATCAAATGTAGTGATTTATAAAAATCAAAGCCCGAACTCTAAAAAAAATGTTGAACGGAATAGGCGAACAAAAAAACACCCCATTTCCCGTTTAAAAAACCGATTTAATTTTCAACCTATTTGAGCTCTAAAAAACACAAGCATGATTTACCCAAGACACAAGCATGATTTTAAATGACAGCATATCAGATTATTATAAAAGCAAAAAACCAGTCGGAAAAAACTCCCACCGGCTCTTTCTTTTTTGCATGCACACTGCTTAACTTTTGATGTAAGAAACAATAGCCAATAGTGAGGATTATAATGACCTGAAAAATAGAATGATACAATTTGCTATTGTCAAAGTCATGATCAATAGAACCGTAAAAACCCAATGCAAAGTCCATAACCAAACTGCCCCGCCCGGGATTTCGTTCAACCGGGACTTCATGCTGGGTCGTTCCGACCAAATGAAGTCCTATTTATTAGCGTTAGTTTTTCTTATATATATGGTAATAATTCTGGTCTCTTCTCTGCTTTTACTGTAAAACCTGGAAAATGAGTCAAGTCATAGACGAAATTGTCATCTATAGTAATCGCAAATTTCCTTTCAGAAAGAAGTACTAAAGGAATGTATTCTCTGTCTTTATTATTTGAGCGTAAATGCTTCTGAACTTTTTTTGTAAAGTGTTTAGCTTGAAATTCTTTGATTCGCTCATTCGATATAAAATTTCTGCGTCCCTCTTTTATTAATTTATTAATAATTACTGGAATACATGTGGATGTATTAGCCCCCTGAGTAGAAGAAGAATATTCTCCAATTAGTTTCTTTGATAAGACCAAATATGCATTATTTTCAGGCTTTTTAGGATCATAAGTTAATAACCATACTATTAGTTTCTTATACTCAGGATCCAATGGATTTGTAAATCTACTTGCAACATTATTATCTATAAATAAATCTTTCATTATTCTGCATTTAAAGCAATATCCATTACATCCATCATATAGGTCTTAAAGAAATCATCCGGAGCGTTGAGTATTTGCCCACTCTTCGTAAATTCAATTTTATGAATTATAGCACCATCAACTTGATTATCTATAAAATAAACTTCTAAGTCAACCGGTTTTAGTTGGTCTTTAACGATTGCTAGTCTAATTCGATTTAAGAGATATTCACTATGGGTTTCAATAATATAATTTTTCTTCGAAGAATCAATTTGTTCTACCAAGTAATCTCCGAATAATGACTGAACGCTAGGGTGTAAATGAATTTCTGGTTGCGCAACAAACAGTGTTGAATCATCAGGTAGCTGCAGATCAGCAACTATTATTGGTAGAAATTGGCTTATACCAAAACCTACATCACTTAGAGGCGTCAATGTGCCTTGTTCTTTTATACGAACAAGAATTTCAAATCTCCCTCCATCAAGTCGCTTAGTACTTATTTCATGAAGTAGAGATAGTTTCTTCATAGTTTTAATTAACGAAGTAAACTTCGGTGATTTTTTAGTCTGCCAATAAATAATCTGGTCGAGGTACCCTTCTCCAAATTTTTCTACTTTCAACTCTGACTTTGATTTTTCTAAATAAGTCCTGTCTGGGTGTAGTCTGAATGAACTTATATAATTAACCTTATCATCATAAGCTAGAAACATTTTAGAGATACCATCAAATATCTGCTGCAATCTTAAACCACCTGTCTCAAGAACAAATAACTTTAATTCATCAAAATTGTCAAATTGTTGTTCTCTGATTTCCTGTGGCTTATCATAATTTTTCCAAAGTTCTTCAAATCTTTTTGTAGCTTTTTCCTTCTTTTGCTTCTTAGTATTAGTTTTAGCTTCATTTTTTGTTAAGACTTCTTGAGTCATTGAGGATACAGATTTTATGAGATTTTGAAATTCTGTTGTTCCATAAAACTTTAAAGTTTTGTCTTTATCAGGAGAGTAGCTAAAGTTTAATACATATTTTTTAGATTTTTCAATGCTTAACTTATAGTAATCTGACTCAGCATCCAATCTTTTAAGTTGAGGCAAATTATTTTGGTTATCTTCTATCCATGTTGAATTGATGGTTTGAACTATCCCATTTTCAAAGGTAAACCCAAGTGTTATTTCACTGTTAACTACATGATTATAAGCAATTTCTTTAAAATCACCCATATTCACATATTTGCCATTAGTGGAGAATTGAAGAGGGAATTCTCCTGATTGAATTGAACCTAGAATGCTGTTTAAGATTGAACTTTTACCACTACTATTTGCTCCAGTAAGTATAGTTAATCTTTCAAAATTAATATTTTGCTGATTTTGAAAACATTTGAAGTTTTGAATATTTAATTTCTTTAGTTTCATTTTTAATCAATTTTTGAAGACAAAGTTACACAATTCAAATTAATGTTTGAAATTTCAAAAATTACCGCTAATTAACAAATATCAGCAACTTTTACTTTTATCTATTAAAAGCATTTACAATTGTCTGCAACCAGCCAAGTAAAACAATAGTTTACTTCATACCCGAAAATTACAAAAAATATACTGACAAATAATACAGCCGGTTAGAAAAAAAATATCCATAGTTACATTAAGTTGATATTACTTTTTCAATTAAAATTGTACTGAGTTCATTATTCCTATTTTTACCACCTAAAATCAAAAATTTCCATGGCTGAATGTGTGCATTGTGGTCAGGATTGTGGGAAGACCCCGGTTGTATTTAACGATCAACCATTCTGCTGCAATGGCTGTAGCATGGTTTATCAGATACTTGCCGATAAAAAACTGCATAGGTATTATGAGATGATGCCAACGCCTGGTATCCGGCTGGAGCAGGAAAATTCGGCAGGTACCCGTTATGCCTACCTTGACAACGAAGAAATCAGGGCCAGGCTGCTCGATTTCTCAGATGGGGGCGTCTCAAGGGTCAACCTGTTTATTCCGGCCATCCATTGCAGCAGTTGCATCTGGTTGCTTGAAAACCTGAACACCCTTCATCCCGGCATCATGCATTCGCATGTCAATTTTGTCAGAAAGGAAGTAAGCGTAACATTTCATGACAATGAGATCAGTCTCAGGCAATTGATTGAGATGCTGCACACCATTCATTACATTCCGGATATCAGTTATAACAGCAGTCAGAAAGATAGCCAGCAAAAGGCCAACCGCCGGATAATCATGAAGATTGGCGTGGCCGGGTTTGCTTTTGGCAATATTATGCTGCTGAGCTTTCCCGATTATCTGCCCGGCGGCGAAGCCATTGATCAATTGATGGCAGGTACATTTGGCATTGTATCTTTCATACTTGCCTTACCGGTCATTACGTATTGCGCAAGTGATTTTTTCCTGTCGGCGTTCAAAAGCCTGCGGAAAAAAGTCATCAATATTGATTTTCCTTTGTCCCTGGGGATACTGGCCTTGTTTCTTGAGAGTAGTTATGAAATCTTCAGTGGGAATGGTACCGGTTATATGGACTCACTGGCCGGACTGCTTTTCTTTATGCTGATTGGACGCTGGTATCAAAGCCGCACCTATCAGTCACTGTCGTTCGACCGCGATTACCGTTCCTATTTCCCGATTGCGGTTACGATGCTCCGCGATGGAGTAGAGGAGTTTGTGCCATTGCAGGATGTGAAAACGGGCGATGAAATTCTTGTCCGCAACGGGGAACTGATACCAGTTGATTCGGTTATGCTGGAAGGGGAGGGGAACATTGATTACAGTTTTGTAACCGGTGAGTCGGTGCCGGTGGGCAAGAAACCGGGCGATTTTGTATTTGCAGGCGGAAAGCAAACAGGTGCAGCCATAAAACTTCAGGTCGTTAAAGAAGTGGCGCAAAGCTACCTTACCCAACTCTGGAACGAAGACCGCATGGGTGAGGAACCGGTTAATACCATGCAAAGTGTGGTTAATAAGGTGAGTCATTATTTTACCCTGATTATTCTGGCAATCGCTACCTCGGCTTTTGTTTTCTGGTCGTTTCAGGACCTGGGTAAGGCTGTTTATGTGTTTGCCTCCATACTGATTGTTGCCTGCCCCTGCGCCCTGGCACTGACCATACCCTTTACCTTTGGAAATGTGATGCGGGTTTTTGGCCGGAATGGATTTTACATTAAAAATACCGGTGTCATTGAGCAATTGACAAAGGCGGATACGGTGGTTTTTGATAAAACCGGTACCCTTACCCATGCCCGTACGATGAATGTTGCCTGGGAAGGGGAGGCCCTCTCAGAACATGAAAAACAAATCATTCGCTCGGTGGCCCGGAATTCTACGCATCCATTGTCGGTTATTGTCAGCGATTGGTTGCCTGTAAGCTCCTTGCTCGCGGTTGATGGCTACCGTGAAATTGCCGGTCTGGGAATCGTAGGGATTGCTGACAATCAACGGGTTATACTTGGTTCTCAAAAGTTTGTAGCTGGCAACGATTTGAATGTGGAAAGCCGCGTATCGTCTGTTTATCTTTCAATCGACAATAAACTCAGGGGATTTTTCAAACTCGAAAACAGTTACCGTGAAGGACTCGAAACGGTTATCTCGGGATTTGGTGGATTTCAGCAGCATCTGGTATCGGGCGACAACGATGCTGAGCGCGATAATCTTATCAGAGTATTCGGTTCGGGTGAAGCGCTGCATTTTAATCAATCCCCTGTGGATAAACTGGAGTTTGTTAACCGGTTGAGAAGCGAAGGCCGGAATGTTATTATGATCGGCGACGGGTTGAACGATGCGGGCGCCTTGCTCAAAGCCGATATCGGGATTACCATTGCCGATGATATTTATCATTTTTCTCCGGCCTGTGACGCTATATTGAAATCTTCTGAGTTCGGCAGATTGCATCGTTTTATCGAATTCTCAAAGCTTTCGCTAAGAATAGTTTACGCAAGTTATGCCATTTCATTCCTCTACAATATAGTCGGGCTCAGTTTTGCATTACAGGGCCTGCTTTCGCCGGTTGTGGCTGCTATTCTAATGCCACTGAGTTCAATTTCGGTCGTGGCTTTCGCCAGTCTCTCGGTTTCGGTGCTTGCAAAAAGTAAAGGACTGACAATTTCCGGCTGACTTATTCAGATTTCTACATAACTTTTTACCAAAATTTGTTTTTAATAGCTGTCCGTATTCTGAACGAATGTTCATAACCTCTATAATTAATTAAATATCAATTATATAAATACTTATTTGGATTAATTCTATATTTGAATCAGGCAGAATCATATACTTCCCGAATTAATATCTTTGGGTAAACCATTGAAATAATTTTCTGATGAGTGTAATAGTCGTCCTGATTGGCTTTAGTATACTGGTAGCCGCTGGCTTTTTGCTGGCTTTTTTGTGGGCTGTCAGATCGGGTCAATACGATGATGATGTCTCTCCCTCAGTTAGAATGCTTTTCGATAAGAATATTGATAATGAAGTTGATAAGTCCGATGAAATGAATGCTAACCCAAAAAATGTTTAGTTAAACCAAACGCTTATGGAATTACAAAAGTTTTACTACGACAACAGGATTGTGAAATTGTTTGCCTACGCCACCCTGTTCTGGGGCATAGTTGGCATGCTGGTCGGGGTACTGATTGCCATTCAACTGGTGTATCCTGCCTTAAACTTCAATCTGGCTTACACAACTTTTGGCCGGGTGCGACCGGTCCACACCAATGCCATAATTTTCGCCTTTGTCGGGAATGGAATCTTCACCGGTTATTATTACTCGCTCCAAAGGTTGCTCAAAACGGGCATGGCAAGTAAGTGGATGTCATACACGCACTTCTGGGGCTGGCAGATAATCATTGTTCTGGCAGCGGTAACCCTGTTGGCCGGGTTTACATCCGGCAAGGAATATGCTGAACTTGAATGGCCTATTGATATTTTAATTGCCATCATCTGGGTAATTTTTGGCTGGAACATGATGTGGACCATCCTGAAAAGGAGGGTCAGGCATATTTATGTGGCTATCTGGTTTTACATCGCCACATTTGTTACGGTGGCGGTGCTTCACATTGTAAATTCCATTGAAATTCCCTGGTCATTCATGAAAAGTTATCCGGTATATGCCGGTGTTCAGGATGCGCTGGTTCAGTGGTGGTATGGGCACAATGCGGTTGCATTCTTTCTTACCACGCCTTACCTGGGTCTGATGTATTACTTTATGCCCAAGGCTGCCAACCGGCCGATTTATTCCTATAAACTGAGTATTATCCATTTCTGGGCGCTTATCTTCCTGTATATCTGGGCCGGACCACACCATTTACTCTATCAGTCCATCCCAAACTGGGCCCAATCATTAGGCACAGTTTTCTCAATAATGCTGATTGCGCCGTCCTGGGGAGGTATGATAAACGGGTTGCTCACACTGAGGGGTGCCTGGGATAAGGTGCGCGAAGATGCAGTTTTGAAATTCTTTGTAGTGGCAATAACTGCGTATGGTATGTCAACTTTCGAAGGCCCTATGCTTTCGCTTAAGAGCATCAATGCCATCAGTCACTTTACCAACTGGACTGTTGGTCATGTGCACATTGGTGCGCTGGGATGGAATGGGTTCCTGACTTTTGGTATGTTGTACTGGCTATTTCCACGCATGTTTAAGACCAAACTCTATTCTATGAAGCTGGCTAACCTCCATTTCTGGATGGGAACCCTGGCAATCCTTTTCTATTCAATTCCATTATACTGGGCTGGCTGGACCGAAGCTTCTATGTGGAAACAGTTCAATGAAGCCGGAGAACTGGTTTATCCCAACTTCCTTCAAATCGTATCGCAGATTATGCCGATGTACGTGATGCGGATTTTTGGCGGAACGCTTTACTTCCTTGGTGCTCTGCTAATGGTTTATAACATTGCAAAAACAGTTAAAGCCGGATCGTTTGTAGCGATGGAGGCTGATGAAGCGCCTGCCCTCGAAAGAGAAGGTGGCCTGAAATCAGGTGAAGAAATCCACCGTTTCCTTGAGCGCAAACCCATCCGTTTTATGATACTGGCCATTATAGCCATTCTGATAGGCGGCATCGTTGAAATTGTTCCAACCTATCTGATTAAATCAAACATTCCAACTATTTCCAGCGTGAAGCCATACACACCGCTTGAATTGCAGGGGCGCGATATCTATGTTAAAGAAGGTTGCTACAACTGCCATTCGCAAATGATTCGTCCGTTCCGGTCTGAAACTGAGCGCTATGGTGAATATTCAAAAGCGGGTGAATATGTTTATGATCACCCGTTCCAGTGGGGCTCAAAACGAACCGGACCGGATTTGTGGCGCGAAGGGGTGAAAACCGGACGTAATTATAAACCGGATGCATGGCACTACAACCATTTCATGGATCCTCAGAAAATGAATGCGACTTCTATCATGCCAAAATATACCTGGCTTGCTGATCTGGAAATAGACATCGCTTCAACACCTAAGAAAATCAGGGTTATGCAGACACTGGGTGTTCCTTATCCTGAAGGTTACGACAAAATAGCCAACGATGACCTTAAGGCCCAGGCGGAGAAAATAGCTGCCGGGCTTAAATTACAGGGGATAGATGTTGGCAGTAACAAACAGGTGATCGCGCTGATCGCTTACATGCAAAGACTTGGAACAGATATATCCTCATCCACTGAAAATCCGTAAACTAAAAAGACATGGGAATTGTAACACGATTATTCAACGATATTGACGGCATTTATTGGTTTCCGCTGATTTCGCTGGGATTGTTTATCTCACTTTTCGGTGTGATGGTTATCCATACCCTCTCAATGAGCAAAAACCGTGATCAGGAACTCAGCCGGATGCCCCTCGATAACGATGAACAGTGATTATTCATGAATCGAAAACATTGAAAAACAAAGATTATGAGCAATACAGATGAAAATAAACTGCCTCACGGTGAGCCCGAAATTGACGAACTGACCAAAGATAAATATCTTGGAGGCCATGAATATGATGGAATCCGGGAGCTTGATAATAAACTCCCAGCATGGTGGTTGTACCTTTTTTATTTTACCATAATTTTTTCATTGGTTTACCTGGTAGGTTATCACCTGGGCGAATGGTGGCCATTGCAGGACGATGAATACAAAAATGAGGTTGCAGCAGCATCATTTATAAAACAACAGACACCGGTTGAAACCATTGATCTTGAGAACCTGGCTCCTTTAACTGCTGAAGCCGACCTGGCTTCCGGCAAGGAAACCTACGACAAAATTTGTGTCACCTGTCATGGCAAATCCGGAGAAGGGCTGGTTGGTCCGAATTTTACCGATAAGTACTGGATTCATGGAGACTCTGTCAACAACAAGGTTACGATTAAAAACCTGTACGATGTTGTAATTTCGGGGGTTATCGAAAAAGGTATGATTTCTTACAAAGATCAATTGTCACCTTTGCAAATCCAGCAGGTATTGAGTTTTATGCTGACATTCCAGGGAACAAATCCGGCAAATCAAAAAGCGGCTCAGGGTAAGAAATATGACAAATTTGGCTGATAATTTTCCTGATTTTAATTTTGAATGATGATTCTGATTTACTACTGAATTAAAAGCCAATGGCCAGGGAAAATTCCTGTTGCCATTGGTTTTTAATTTCGGCTTATATTTACTTAAAATACTTTTGTGATGAGCGAATTTGAAGAAGAAGAATCGTTTCGCGACAGGGTCTCAACCATTGCCGAAGATGGAAAACGATTGTGGGTTTATCCGAAGCGACCTTCAGGCCGGCTCTATAACTACAGGAACCTTGTTGCTTACCTGTTGCTTTTGATTTTCTTTATAACGCCGTTCATAAAGGTAAATGGCGATCCCATTATGCTGTTTGACTTCCTTGAGCGCCGCTTTATCATTTTTGGAGTCGTTTTCTTTCCCCAGGATTTTCACATCTTCGTGCTCTCGATGATCACTTTTATTGTATTCGTGGTACTCTTTACGGTGATCTTCGGGCGCATCTTCTGCGGTTGGATTTGTCCGCAAACCATCTTTATGGAGTTTATCTTCCGGCAAATAGAATACCTGATAGAAGGCAATAACAGCCGTCAGCGAAAGCTTGATGAACGCAAAACAGATTTTGATAAACTCTGGCGTAAAGCACTCAAGCACCTGGTTTTTTATCTGATTTCTTTGGTTACAGTTTATTTTTTCCTGGCTTATGTCATTGGCATGGACAGGGTATTGAAACTGATTGCTGCCGGCCCGACTGCGTATTGGGCCGGATTTTTCGGTATGCTCATTTTTGCCGGAGTTCATTACCTGGTTTTTGCGAAACTGCGCGAGCAGGTCTGCATCATTGTCTGCCCTTACGGAAGACTGCAGGGTGTGCTGCTTGACCGTAATTCCATCAATGTCAGTTACGACTATAATCGGGGTGAGCCACGGGCTAAATACAATCCACTCGAAAATCGTCAAAAAGCTGAAAAAGGGGATTGTATCGAATGCAACAGTTGTGTTGTTGTTTGTCCAACCGGAATTGATATCCGTAACGGAACCCAACTTGAGTGTATTAATTGCACAGCCTGTATCGATGCCTGCGACCATGTTATGGAAAGGGTGCATAAACCCAAAGGACTGATCAGATATGCATCTGAGCGTTCTATCGCAGAAGGCACAAAACTGAAATTCAATATCAGGATACTGTTTTATTCAGCGGTACTTTCAGGTTTGCTGATTCTTATCGGATATCTTTTTTCTATCAGAACCGACATTGAATCAACGATTCTGCGCATGCCGGGCTCCATGTATCAGGAATACGATTCATTGCATTATAGCAACATATACACCATACAGCTTATCAATAAAACCCGCAAGGATCTTCCGGTTGAATTGTTAATCGATGATCAGGAAGGCATGATAAAAATGATGGGAGGGCCTTTGATTGTACTTAAAGGTGATGTTGGTAAAGCAACATTTCTGCTGGTGGTTGAAAAGTTAAAACTGAAATCATCCATGACTGAAATTGAGTTTAAGGTTATGAGTGAAGGTCGCGAAATGGATGAGATTAAAGCTACTTTTGTAGGACCAAATAAACTGGATGTGAAGTAATAGATTCGGTTTAAGGGCTTAAAACGCCAAACTTTTCAAAAATAAATTGTTCATAAAGCTCAGATACTGATTATGTCGTTTAAATTTAACTGGGGAACCGGGATTTTCATATTTATAGGCCTTTTCCTGTTAAGCATGTTTGCGCTGGTCTATTTTAGCATGCAGCAGCGTTTCGACCTTGTAGAAACTGAATATTATCCGCAGGGTCTGGAATATCAGAAGCAGATTGAAAGGATTGCCAATGCTGATCAATTATCAGGAAGAATATCCATTGTTCAGGAACCGGGTTTTTTGCTATTCCGATATCCTGAAGCAATGAGGGATAAAAAAACTTCAGGTATTGTCTATTTGTTCAGGCCATCAGACCAGGATGCTGACTTTACCGATAGCCTAAGGTTTGACTCAACCCTGGTGCAGCGAATACCACTGGACAGATTAAAAAGCGGACGATATATCGCTAAAATCAGTTGGACGATGAACGGAAAGGAATACTACTATGAAGAGGGTGTAAGAATTGTGAAATAAGGGTATGCACTTTTAACTTTAGGCTTTTTACTTTTTACTTTTCACTATTCACTTTTTTCACTGTTCACTGTACACTGTTCACTTTTTACTTTAGACTTTAAACTTTTAGCTTTTTAACTTTAGACTTTAGAAGCTTCGACTTCGCTCAGCTCATCGCTTTTTACTTTAGACTTTACTACCATGTTTCTCTGGACTGCATTTTTAGTTGGCCTGATCGGGAGTGCGCATTGCGCGGGAATGTGCGGACCCATCGCGCTCGCATTGCCATTACGCAGCGATAGCTGGCTTCGCCGGGTGGCTGGTGGATTAATTTACAATACCGGCCGGATATTTACCTACATGATGCTGGGTGCTGTTTTCGGACTTATGGGCAAGGGATTGCACATGGCAGGGTTTCAGTTGTGGGCTTCGGTCATTGTCGGGGCTTTGATGATTGCATTTGTTGTGGTTCCGCTGTTGTTTAAACAAATGCCTTCATTTAACAATGTACTGGAAGGCTATTCTGCACGCTTGCTTGGGGGCTTTCGCAAACTTTTCCGCAACAGCTCCTATTCATCATTGTTCGGCATCGGTTTGTTGAATGGTATTCTTCCATGTGGGCTTGTTTATGTTGCGGTGGCCGGTGCATTAAGTACCGGCGATGTGGTTTCCGGAATGCTTTACATGGGCCTTTTTGGTGCCGGAACCATTCCGGTGATGCTGGCGGTTTCGTTGGCCGGAACCATGATTAGCCTGAAATTGCGTGTATTTATCAACAAGCTTTCACCCTATGTCATTGTGATTCTGGGAGTTCTGATAATTCTCAGGGGTTTATCCCTCGGTATTCCATACATTAGCCCGAAGGCAGAAGCACTGACGCCGGTTGTTGAAAAAGCAAACTCATGTTGTCATCCAAAATAATTATTGGTTTTTTCTCATAATTTAAAATGATTATTAATAATTTTACAGAAATTAAAAACTGAATTATGAAAACCAAAAACTACATTGCTTTAACAATTGCAGGTTTCTTTGGCCTTGCAATGATCACATCATGCGGTGGTGGTGGAAAAACCGGCACTGAGAGCTCTGAAACGCAGGTTAGCGAAACACCTGCAACTCCAACCGCTGAACAAATGGCATTGGGCGAAAAGATATACAACGAAAAGTGCTTTGTATGTCATCAGAAAAATGGACAAGGAATACCGAATGTATTCCCCAATCTGGTCGGATCTGATTTCCTGTTGAACCAAAAAGTTCAGGCAGTTGCGCAGGTTCTGAATGGTTCAGAGCATGTTGTAGCCAGTAAAACAATTAAATATCCGGCACCGATGCCTCCTCAGGCAGATACAAAAGAAGAGGCAGTTGCTGTGATTAATTATGTCCTTAATAATTTTGGCAACAATGGTGGTTATGTCTCCATTGATGATGTGAAAGACATAGAGATACTTCCGCGAAAGTAAACCATATTGATTACGGGAAAGGAGCTTCTGCTCCTTTTTTTTTGAAAGTATTCATCAATTTTACCTGTTATCATTGTAGCATCATGATAAATTGTTTAATTTAGTGTTTAAATTGATTAAAAATAGTCTTAAAAGTACCTGTTTCACTGATTTTAATTTTTACCATTAAAAATACCAGCCATGAGGAAACTTTACATCATCGCTTTATTGATTTTTTCGGGTGTTTTAAGTACGCTGAACGCCCAGGAATTGACCAACTTTATTTCCTGTAATGTAGATGGGAAAGAGTATAAGGCTGAAGCCAGACGAATGAAAATTCCGGTTTCAGGATTTGAATACCTGGCTGTCGCATCTTTTCAGGTGAGCCCCGATGTGCAGGTTTGGATCAGGTTGTACTATTTTACCGATAGCCTGAAGCCCGGCACTTATGAGATATTGGTTGAGGATGACCTGGATTCGAAATCGAAACGAAAAGCCGATCAGGACCTGGTTTGGGTGTTGGTTGATTATACCGAAGAAACCAAAGGATTAGGCCATGCGTTTCACGATGGTGAATCGCTGAGTGGTACCTTAACCATTGATAAGGTTTCGAAAACCTCAATCGAAGGCAGTTTTGAAGCTACTCTCAAAGGCGTTTATTACAAGAAACGGGCAGTTGCCACAATGACCGGTTCTGGAATCAAAGGTAATCTTGAACGCAAAGTTATTACCAAGGCTGGTGGAGGCATGCTGGCCAATGCCGGTCCGCACGATCACGACAATACAAAAAAGTCGGATGAAACAGATACCATTGTTCTGAGCGGCGGAAAGTTCCATATAGACTGGTCGAAACCGGAAAAAGAAGGGAAATAGCAGGATTCCTGGTAGCCTATGATGGTTGTATATTTTATCTTTCTACCTGGATGGATGGATGGGTGGAAGGATGGTCCTTTGACTTGGTTCGACTGCGCTCACCAACCGCCGCTCAGGAACTATGATGGAAGGATGGTCCTTCGGCTTGGTTCGACTGCGCTCACCAACCGCCGCTCAGGAACCATGAGGTTCGCCCGGGTATATCAACCCGGAATGGATCTGTGGCATTGAGCCCGGAGTAAGAATTTCATGTGAGTATAGACGCGAAGCCCGTGTCTTCGAAAGAACACCTCAGGTAGCGGCAGTTTCTCCGGCTTTATTTTTACAAAAGTACATCCAGGCACAATAACACCATTACGTAAAAGTAATAGATGTTTATCCTTATAAATGATGTCCTAAACTCAACATCTTCTTTGGATGGCTTGATCAAACCAATGAAAATTATAACCAGGAATACCGATAATATCCAAAGGATATAAATGATGGCGGTATGATTAAAACGGTAAAACCCGGGTAGCATAAAAGCTACCACGGCAGTAGCAGCAATCCACACAAAGGTTAACCGGCGGATCTGGACATTGTTGAAATGGGTGGTGAGCGATTTTAAACCGGCCATTTCGTATTCCTTTCCGAAACGAAGCAGTAGTAGCCAGAAATGGGGTATCTGACCGATGAAGAAAAAGAACCCCAGTGCAATGGACGCAGAATCCAGAAGCGAGCCACCTGCTGCCACCCATCCGATAAGCGGTGGCAACGCCCCGACAATGGATCCAGGCACAACTGCAAAAGCCGTGGTGCGTTTTAGGGGGGTGTAGATCCCATTATACCAGAAGATGTTCAGCAATCCCAGGATACCGGCAATATAGCCGCTATAAAAGAACAACAAGGCCAGTCCTGAAAGTGAAAAAATGAAGATGAATATCCACGCACCTGTCAGACTGATCCTCCCTGAGGGGATAGGCCTGTTGCGGGTGCGGGGCATCAGCAGGTCTATTTTGTATTCCTGCACCTGGTTCAGCGCCGAAGCACCGGATGCCAGCAGAAAAACCCCGGCCACAGGGAAAAGAACCTCATAAGAAAATCCCCGATAAGCAAGTAAATATCCTGTAAAAGTCGTTAAGGCGACGGGAAGTGAGATGCTGAATTTGCCAAGCCATGCGTAAGCTTTTGCCAGCTTTTTGAAACCGGTTGTCATTTCAGGGTTTTCAGATACTCAATAATATTTCCGATATCCTGATCGTTTAATTGCGTTTTGTAGGATACCATCATTCCCTTGGTATATCCTTTTACAATGTCAGCATCGGGTTCGTAGATAGAGCGTTTGATGTATTCATCATCGGCTATGATCTCTCTTTCTTTACCATTGGTAATAACAGTAACCTTGTGTCCATATACCCCTTTATAGGTGGGGCCAACAATTTTGGATCCATCGGAAGAATGACAGACAACACATCCGTTTTTCTCCATCAGCCGTTTGCCTTCGGCAACAGGATCAGAAACTACAATTGCTTTTTTGGTAGTGTCGGCCATTTCAGCATACCAGGCATCAAACTCTTCTTTTGGCATTACTTTAACCTCGGTGTACATGCCTGAATGGGACAATCCACAGTATTCAGTACAGAATAAGTCATAGCTGCCTACTTTTTGGGGAATAAACCACATCTTGTTCCCACGGTTTGGTACCATATCTTCCTTTACCCTGAAAGCCGGAATATAAAGGCTATGAATAACGTCAAGTGCGATCAGGTCAAGTTTAATAGCTTTGTCAACCGGAACATAAAGTGTATCGGTTTTAATCCCATTTTCATACTCAAACATCCACGACCACATGCGGGCGGTTGCTTTAATATTCATTGAATCCCTGGGCGCATTTTGAATGGGTTGATAACCATGCCAACCATAAAAGAACATAATGATAACCAGAATGGTAGGAATTACTGTCCAGATAATTTCAAGGGAGGTACTTCCGTGGAGTTCTGTGGAAACCGGATTTCGTTTTTTATTGTAACGGTAAATAAACCAAATCAAGGTTGCGGTGATACCCAACAGGAAAAGAACCGAAACCCCGATTATAAAGAAGAAGACATTGTCGGTGGTGGAAACAAAATTTGAAGCTCCTGAGTACATATTGTTTTATCTGTATAAATAATCGAAAAAAGTTACAAAGACCACGGCCAGGAAAGTCAGAATTACAATGGTTGTAAAAACTAAGTATATTTTCTGGTCGAATTTCAGGTGCATAAAATACAACAGCACAATAACTGCCTTAACTGTGGCAATAAGCATTGCTGCTGCGGTATTGTATGGTCCGAGTTCAACACTGGTAATGGCTACTGTTAATACAGTAAATCCAATTAGCAACAGAAGAATCATCAGGTGGTTTTTGTATTCAACAATGTGCGGGTGTTTTTCGTCGCTCATGACAGAGTTTGATTAATGGATGAGGTAGAACAAAGGGAAAAGAAAAATCCAGATTAAATCGACAAGATGCCAGTAGAGGCCGCCGTTTTCGAGTAAAGCATACTGTTTGCTGTTGACTGCACCGGTGCGAACTTTGTAAAGGGCTGCGCCAAGAATTATCATCCCAACTATGATATGGACCCCATGAAGGCCAGTCATAAAAAAGTACAGACTGAAGAAAAGCATATCACCGTGCCCGAGATTTTGCATCACTTCGGAGCCGGGATACATACCATGTTCAAATTTTGCCCCCCACTCGAAGTATTTGTTCACGAGAAAAGTTAAAGCGAGCAAAAGCGTGACAGAGAGCATGATCATAGTCATTTTCCGGTCACTTTTCTGCATAGCTGATATAGAGATTGCGACCGTGGCACTGCTGATAAGGAGTATTACAGTATTGATAAATCCCATTGGGATACTCAATTCTTCGTGTGCCAGGTGAAAGGCGACCGGGTTTCTGAACCTGTAAACTGAATAAACAATGAAGAGACCACCGAAAAGAAGGATTTCGGTAAAGATAAACAGCCACATGCCTAATTTTGCGGCAGTATCGTCGCGGTGCATATCTGTGTGATGAGTTGCAGTTGTTTCCATGCTTCCGTCAGTTTATTTGGGATCGTAAACTTCGCGATCAACAACGGGTATCTCTTCAAAATTCTCAAGAATGGGAGGCGAAGCGATCGTCCATTCGAGTGTTCTGCCATCCCATGGGTCATCAACTACTTTGCCTGTGCCTTTGCGGGCCCTGAGCAGGTTAACAATTACAATGATAAGTCCTGTAACCATAATCCAGGAACCAATGGTTGAAACGATATTCCAAGAATGAAATTGTTCAAGATAGTCATAGTAACGGCGGGGCATACCCATCATACCAAGAATAAACATCGGGAAATAGAGCACATTAAAGCCGACAAAGAAAATAACCAGGCCAAGATTGGCTATTTTCCCATTATAAATCTTACCATAAATCTTTGGATACCAATAATGCAATGCACCAAAAAAGGCGAATCCGGTTCCCCCAAATACGATGTAATGGAAATGGGCAACCACAAAAGCAGTATCGTGCACGTGAATATCTGTGGCCAGAGAACCAAGCACCAGGCCGGAAAACCCACCGATCATGAAAACAAAAATAAATCCCATGGCCCAATAGAAAGGTGTCTGTAAATTGATAGATGCTTTGTAGAGTGTCGCTGTCCAATTGAAAACCTTGATAGCAGAGGGTATGGCGACCAGGAAGGTAATAAATGAGAAAACCCACCGGGCTGTGTCACTCATTCCGGATGTGAACATATGATGCCCCCACACGAAATAGCCTACAAAAGCAATAGCCATAGTGGAGATTACCATTGCGCTGTATCCGAACACTGTTTTCCGGGAAAATGTAATGACTATTTCAGTGATAACCCCCATGGCCGGCAGGATCATAATATAGACGGCCGGGTGCGAATAAATCCAGAAAAGGTGTTGAAAAAGGATAGGGTCGCCGCCAATGGCCGGGTCAAAGAAACCTACTCCAAGAGTACGCTCGGCTATAACCATCAGGAAGGTTATACCTACTATCGGAGTAGCAAGTAACTGAATCCATCCGGTTCCGTAAAGTGTCCAGCAAAACAATGGCATTCTCATCCAACCCATACCCGGTGCTCTGAGTCGGTGCATGGTTACAACAAAGTTGAGCCCGGTGAGTATTGACGAAAATCCCAGGACAAATGCCCCGGTAACTGCCGCCACTACATTGGTTTGTGTTTTTAAGCTATAGGGCGCGTAGAAGGTCCATCCGGTATCGGGAGGGCCATCGCCCATGAACTGAGAAGACAGAACAATGACTGCCCCTAACATATAAAGATACCAACTAAAGAGGTTGAGTCTTGGGAACGACACATCTTTTGCCCCGATCATGATGGGCATCATCAGGTTTCCAAAGACCGCCGCAACACCAGGAATAACGAACAGGAAGATCATGGTCAGGCCGTGAACGGTGAACAGTCCGTTGTAAGTCTGGGCACCCATGAGTTGTTCGCCCGGGGATATTAATTCAAGTTTCATCAATACACCCATAACCACTCCCGAAAGGAAGAAAGTCATCATCGCGTAAAAATACATAAGCCCGATGCGCTTATGGTCGGTTGAGGTCAACCAACCCATAAGCCCTTTGTACTTGCCTCTGTATTCTAAGTAATTGGGTTCGTGTTTGTGTTCTGTATGTTCTGTATGTTCTGTATGTTCCACCATTGCGTGTTTATTCTTTGTTTGAAATTAACTTTTTACGTGGTTTAAATAATAAAACCAAAAGTACGATCACCCCAATTCCGAGTATGATTGTACCGGCCATTTTGGTGATATTGAGTACATATTGCTGACCTGCCGGATCGTAAGAATAGCAAAACTGAAGTATCCTGAAAATTGTCGGGCCACTTTTTCCTTGCGATGCTTCTACAACAGCCATTTTAAATTCAAATGGCAGAAAATAAGTGCCCTGAAGATAGCGGGTTATTTTGCCATCGGGGCTCAGCACAATCAGGGTTGCTGAATGCAGAAAATCATTTCCGGCTATTTTAAATTTGAAGCCTGTCGCGTTGGTAATCCTGGCAATATTTGTACTGTCTCCGGTAAAGAATTTCCAGCCATCCGCGTTGACCTCTTTCGTTATCAGATTCAAATAATTAGCTCGTTTTTTAACGGCCAGGTCGTTCCCTTCACGTTTGTCAAAACTGATGGTAAATACCTGAAAATCTTTTCCAAGAACCATGTCTGTTTTGCTGATCATTTCCGCAACATTGGTCATAAGCGGGCTACAGATTCCCGGACAACGATAATAGACAAACATCAGAACCGTAGGCTTATCGATGAGTTGCTTCAGGTTGTAAGGTTTGTTATCGGTACCTGTGAAAGTGAGGTCATCAGGCAGGTATTCATCCAAATGCTCTACAATTCCGATTTCGGGCTGAGGCGATTTAATGTCGCCGGTGGCAGGAACCTGCCCTTTGAGGCCAATTCCGGCAAATATTGCCAATCCAAGAATCAGATGTTTGATTTTCATTTTATTATGTTTTTAACCTGGTGCCAAAAATACAAAAATACAAGATCAATGCAGGTGATGATGAAGGCTTTCTTCCAGGTATGGATGATTTCGTGGGATAAGGTCGGCGCTTGACAGGGCTTTCCCGAAGACGAATATAAACAATCCGGCGAAACCAGCAAAGAACCCGATCTCTATCAATCCGAAAACCGGAGCATGCAGAATTGTCGGGAAAATCTGTTCGTACAGGTCAATGTATTGCCCGGCAATCAGGACTATGACAAGAGTTTTAACTATCCGGATGTTTTTATTGATAGCCTGCGAAAGCAGCAATGTAAATGGTAAAAACCAATTGATAAAAAAGTTGACGTAAAAAATTACTTTAAATCCACTGTGCCAGCGTTCGTAAAAATAAGCTGTTTCTTCCGGAATATTGGCGTACCATATCAGCATAAACTGTGAGAAAGTGAAATATCCCCAAACAATGCACAACATAAAAAGATACCTTGAAAAATCAAGCAGATGGCTTTTATTCAACGACGGATAAAAACCCTTCTGGTGAAGAATAATGATGATCAGGACCATTACCGCTGTTCCATGATAAAATGCTGCAACAAAGTTCTTGAGTGAGAAAATGGTACTGAACCAGTGCACATCAATTGACATAATCCAATCGAAAGTGGCAAATGAAAAGGTAATGGAAAGCAGGAAAATATAAATTTTCGACAGCAGTTCGCTTTTTCCGAAATAAAGCATACCGCCATGTTTATCTTCGTTGAGTGAGGCTTTTCTTAAAAGACGGGTCATAACTGTCCAGACAAGGAAAAACAGCACCATCCTGATAAAAAAGAAAGGAATGTTCAGATACGGTGCTTTGTGCTGTATCAGGGCATCGGTTGCAATCGCATCTTCGTGCGTCCAATGATAGAGTGAATGCATCCCAAAATACAACAGCAGCATAATAATCCCGGCATAGGGGATGAAAGCCATCATGGCTTCAGGCACCCGCTTAAACATAGATGACCAGCCTGACTGGGTTATGTGCTGGAGCGCAAGGAAAAAGCTGGCTCCGATGGCCAAAGACAGGAAATAGTAATTGTTGAGCAGCAAATTAGCCCATGCCCTTTCCGGATGGGTTATAAAACCGTAAGCCATAACGGCAAGCCCGAATACAATCAGGGCTATAGCTGCATACTGAAAGCGTTTTGAAAGGGTAACTCTTGTGTCCATTGCGCTCCTTTTAGTTTACGGGTTTTTTTTGCAGTTCATTCTTAACATACATGGCAATCTTCCAACGGTCGGCAGGGCGTATCATGTGTCCGTGGGCACCCATCACATTGAAGCCGGCGCTGATGACATGATAGATGTCTGCTTCGGGCATGGCCATCATCTTTTCCGAAAGGAGTGAAGCCGGTTTAATTGCGTATCGTCCGCTTGTGAACAGATAACCTTCGCCATTACCCGGTTCGCCATGGCATCCTGTGCAGAAAATGGTGAATTGTTCTTTTCCCCTGCTGATGTTTTCCGGCGTTGGTTCAAGCGGGTTTATAAGTTCAGCGGCAGCCTGCAGACGGCCTTCCGGAGTGCCTGGGTAAGGGTAGGGCATTACTTCACGTGATATGGTATTTTCGGCCGGCAGCCGCATCGCCTGACTATCGGCCATGGCTGGATTTACAGCGTAGGTTTCATAAGCCAGGGAATGCGCCATATCAGGGAAATACTCATATCCTTTATCGTTGCGTGTACGGTCGCACGAGGTACCCAAAAGCAGAATTCCTATTGCTGCTGCCAGGGCTGTATTTAATTTCTTGCGTATCATGTGCCGCTTAATTTTTAAGATTTAGCTCTTTTTCATAGACTTCCAACGCCCCTTTTTCGTGCAGGATGGCATTCAGTTTATCCACTCCGCCCTGAATTGCAGGTTTGTCGAAAACAATCACAAACATATCGTCGGTTGATCTTTTGTCAGGCAGGTCATAAACCTTGCCCGGAAAAATGGCAGATCTTGCCGAAAAGGTAAACAGGCTGGCCAGGGTTACGGTGAGAATGGTCAGAATAATAGTCACAACAATAAACGAAGGAAAAGCATTGGTAGGTTTCCCTCCATAGTTGATGGGCCAGTCGATAACCGAAGTGTAATACAGGAAAGCCAGTACCCCGACCGATCCGAAAAATCCGAAAAGGAAAGCCGCAAAAGTGAACCTGGTTTTCTTGCCCATGGCCTCAATTACCTCATGCATGGGGTAAGGGGTATAAATCTCATTGATTTCAATACCCTCCTTTTTTACCTGATTAACCGCAGCCATCAGGGTATTTTCTTCATCAAATACACCTATAATCCGGGTCTTATTCATGGTTGTAAAGATTTTTATCGTTAGGGTTTGGTGTGGTCACCTTTAATACACTTTTTACTTCACTAATGGCGATCATCGGGATATACTTGAAGAACAGCAGCACACCCACCGTGAAAAAGCCGAGTGTTCCGACATAAATGCCGATTTCCACCCAGGTCGGGTTGTACGTGGTCCAGCTTGATGGCAGGTAATCTTTTGATAGGGAAGTAATAAGGATGTTGAACCGCTCATACCACATTCCAATGTTTATGAAGATCGAGATAATGAAAGCCATCGTCAGGTTCTTTCTTACCTTCTTAAACCAGAACAACTGAGGGATGAATGCATTGCAGGTAACCATAGCCCAGAACTGGAACGAATAATCACCGGTAATGCGGTTTCGGAAGAAAGTGAACATCTCATATTCACTGCCCGAATACCAGGCAATGAAGATTTCGGTTGCATAAGCCGTTCCCATGATGAGGGAGATGAATATCAGGATTTTAGCGATGGCATTCAGATGCGAATCGGTTACATAATCCTGGAATTTGTACATTTTCCGGATAATGATCATCAGGGTCATTACCATAGCAAATCCTGAAAAGATAGCCCCTACAACGAAGTAAGGCGGAAACACCGTGGTGTGCCAGCCCGGAATAACTGAAACCGCGAAGTCGGTGGATACGATCGAATGAACCGAAACAACCAGCACGGCAGCAATTCCGCCGAGTACATAGCTGAGGGCTTCATAACGCAGCCATTCGCGCGATGAGCCTGTCCATCCGAATGCAAAGAAGCCATAAACAGCTTTCTTTATTTTTGAGGTAGCTTTATCGCGGATGGTAGCAAAATCGGGAACCATGCCGAAGTACCAGAACGATGCAGAGATTAACAGGTAAGCGCTGATGGCGATAAAGTCCCAGAAAAGTGGTGAGTTGAAATTAACCCATAGCGGTCCACGGGTATTCGGGTAAGGGAAAATGTAGAAGGCAAGCCAAACGCGGCCCATGTGGATGGCCGGGAAAATAGCGGCACAACCCACAGCCACAACTGTCATTGCCTCGGCTGCACGGTTAATAGAAGTTCTCCATTTCTGTCTCAGGATAAGCAGGAATATAGAGAAAGCGGTTCCGGCATGTCCGATCCCGATCCACCAAACAAAGTTGATGATTTCCCATCCCCAGCCAACGGAATTGTTTACACCCCAGGTTCCCAGACCAACAGCGACAGTCTGATAAAGTGCCAAAACGCCAAAAATGGACATCAGCAGTGCTATGAAAAAAGCAACCTTCCACCAGGCTGGTATAGGCTGGTTAATGGGGGCTATAATGTCGTCGCTTATCTGGCGGTAGTTTTTATCGCCCAGAATCAGCGGCCCTCTTACATCGGTTTTATACATAAAGTCTGCCTTTTATGTGTTGTTATATTCTTTACTATCAGGTTATGCTTCGTTTTCTTCCTTGTTACGGACCAGTGTCAGATATCCGACAGAAGGTAAGGTATGTAGTTCTTCAAGCAGGTGATATTTTCGTGGATCCTTAAACAGTTTTGAGACATTGCTTTCCGGGTCGTTGAGATCACCAAATATGATGGCTTTTGCAGGACAAGCCTGGCCACAAGCTGTGATGATTTCACCGTCACCGAGCGGACGGTCTTCGGTTTTGGCCAGCAGTTTCTTCTCCTGTATGCGCTGTACGCAGAAGGTACATTTCTCAACTACCCCTCTTTCACGCACGGTAACATCAGGATTGAGCACCATCCGGCTGAGGTCGGAGTTCATGTTATAGTCAAACTTATCGTTGGTGGCATACCTGAACCAGTTGAAACGGCGAACCTTGTAAGGGCAGTTGTTGATGCAGTATTTTGTTCCGATACACCGGTTGTAAGACATTTGATTCAGCCCCTCGTCACTGTGGTTGGTTGCCGAAACAGGGCAAACATTCTCGCAGGGCGCATTATCGCAGTGCTGGCACATCAGGGGCTGGAATACTACTTCCGGATTTTTATCGTCACCGGCATAGTACCTGTCGATGCGAATCCAGTGCATGGCCCTTGTCTTCATCACTTCCTCTTTGCCAACGACCGGTATGTTGTTTTCGGCCTGACAGGCAACAACACAGGCACTACAGCCGATGCAGGTATTCAGATCGATGGCCATAGCCCAGTGGTGGCCTTTGTATTCTGTCTCTTTATAAAGGGTTACGTGTTTCTTCTCATATTCAGCGTGAAGTTCATTGCCGGCATCGGGGCTTTCGAGATAACTGCCCAGCACCGTTTCGCGCACAATCGGCCGGCCTTCCATACTGCCATGCATCTGACTGCTGGCCAGTCTGGAATCACCATCGCCTTTTTCAACTTTTGCCGATGTGTTTATCAGCATCCGGGTGCCGTTTTCAAAGGTTGAAAGCGGATATACATTCAGGCCAATCCCATCGGCAACTTTGCCAAAACGGGTGTGGCCATAGCCCAGTGCGATGGAGATTGTTCCTGCAGCCTGGCCTGGCTGAATAAATACCGGTAATTCAATGTTGCTGACTTTCAGGGTATTCCCCGCTTCTACACCCAATTCCGTTGCGGTTTCGGTTGATATGGATGCGTAATTATCCCAGCACACTTTCGAAATCGGGTCCGGAAGTTCCATAAGCCAGGGATTGTTGGTTTGCATGCCACTACCCATCGAAATGCTCTGATAAAGAACGGTTTCAATACCTTCAACCTTATTGATGGCGGAAAGAGAAGCAATGGTAGAAGCCAGCGTTGATGAATTCAACGTTACTGAAGCACTTCCATCCTCCGTTTCATAAACACCCTTCTGAAGAGTGGTTTTCCATGCCATTTCGTCTGCTTTCAGAATATTGGTGATCCAGAAGTCCTTCAAATAGGCGTAATAGTCACCTTCCTTCCCCATCCATTTTAACAGGGAATCCTGTGGTTGACGGGTTTTGAAAACAGGCCTGATGGAAGGCTGGGCGAGGCTGAATAGACCGCGTTTGGGTTCTGCATCGTCCCATGATTCCAGAAAGTGGTGGCCCGGAAGTACATATTTTACATATTCCTGGGTTTCGTCAATTGCCGGACTGAACGAGGCGGTTAATTTAACATTCTTCAGACCGGAAATAAAAGCTTTTGGATTATAGTAATCATAAACAGGATTCACATTCCAGAGAAGCAATCCGCCAATGGTGCCGGCATTCATCTGGCCGACAAGCTCTTCCATTTCATTGTCAAAAGCCTGTTTTGTAAGCAGAGGCCTGCTAAAACCGATGGTTTTGCCGTTGTTTTCGAGTAGGTTGTTGATGGCATTCACCAAAATCTGAATGTTTGGGTTATTGCTTCCTGAAACAACCAGCGATTTTCCTTTAGCAGCCCATAATTTATTGGCAAGTGCAGGAATGGATTCGTGCGAAGAGGCTGCACCAGTTGCGGCTTGTCCGGCTTTTGCCGACAATTCGCTATAGAGTTGCAGTAAAAGACCGGCCTCTTCCGATGGCTTGATTGCCACCCTTTTATCAGCTTTGCTTCCCGAGATGCTTACGCCACTCTCGAACTGTATATGATAGGATAATTTTTTTTCGCCATTTGTCAGGATCCTGTTTTGGACATAACGGGCTGTGTATTCAGCCGGTGAAAGCCAGGTTCCTAAGAAATCGGCTCCGAATGATACGATCACTTCAGCCTTGTCGAACTGGTAATCAGGTACCACAGCCTGTCCGTAACAATCGCGGTTGGCTATTAAAATTCCTGAAACTGAGACAGGATCGTACGTAACCTGTTTAACACCCGGGAAAGCAACTTTAAATTCTTCAATCAGCTTTTTGGTAGAAGGGCTGATAATGTTGGTGGTCAGCAGAACCGTAGTACCTCCGGCAGCGCTGATTTCGCGAAGGGAAGCAATGATTTCACTGTCAAGGCTTGCCCAGTTGGCGACATTACCCTCTTTCAATGGATTCTCATGGCGGGCTGACCCATCGTAAAGGCTTAGCACTGAAGCCTGAATCCGGGCGGTTGTTCCGCCTCTGGTCACAGAGGACAGTGTATTGCCTTCAACCTTGATGGGGCGGCCATCCCGGACTTTTACCAGGATACTGTTATACTCAGAACCATCGAAATAGGTCGAAGCATAATGGCTGGCCATACCGGGGGTGACATCCTCAGGCTTGTTCAGGTAGGGTATTGCTTTTTTAACCGGGTTCTCGCAACTGCTTGCAATGGCGGCAGTAGCAAAACTGAACCCGCAGAATTTCAGGAAATTGCGTCTTGACGATGGTTTTTGCGCGATCTCCTCATCGATGATATCAAGGAGATTCTTGCCTTCGGGGATCAAATCTTCGTTGTTGGAATGTAAGGCCCGGCCATTCAATGCTTCCGGGCTTCTCCAGTATTTTTTTTCCATTTAAAAACGCGTTTATTTGGATGCTGTTTTCGTTTTGTTAACTCTTTAATTTTTTTTTCTGCCTACGTCATTCTTCATTCAAAATTAGCAGTTGGCAGTTGGCAAAAAGCAGTTGGCAATAAGTAGTTGGCAATAAGCAGTTGGCAATAAGTAAAATACTACATTCGTAAACCGCAAATCGTCAATCGTCCTCACCTCAACCGCCTTCGGCACCTTCTCCTGAAGGAGAAGGATCTCAACCGGAGAAATTCGCTATTAAATCCCAAACCGTAAATCGTCATTCGTAAATCGTCATTCGTAAATCGCAAATCGTCATTCGTTCTCACCTCATCCGCCTTCGACACCTTCTGCTCAAGGAGAAGGAACCTTCCAAGGGAAATTCGCTATTAAATCCCAAACCATAAATCGTCATTCGTAAATCGTAAATCGTAAATTGTAAATCGTAAATCGTAAACCGTAAATCGTCATTCGTAAATCGTCATTCGTAAATCGTCATTCGTAAATCGTCATTCGTAAATCGTAAATCGTAAACCGTAAATCGTCATTCGTAAATCGTAAATTGTAAATCGTAAATCGTAAACCGTAAATCGTCATTCGTAAATCGTCATTCGTAAATCGTCATTCGTCATTCGTCATTCGTAATTTTGCACCAGTCTGAAGTGCGAATGGCAGGTTCGTCATTCTAATAGTGGCACTTCATGCAATTCAGCCCGCCAATGTCCTCAACTGTAACTGAATCTCTTTTTCCTGACTTAAGTTCTTCATGGAGTTTCAGGTAGCTGTCGTAATATTTATTGTCTTTAAAATTGACCTTTGTGTCGCGGTGACAATTGATGCACCATCCCATCGAAAGGTCGGAGACCTGTTTCATAATATCCATTTCGGCTACAGCACCGTGGCAGGTTTCACACGCAACCTTTCCGGCATTAACATGCTGTGCATGGCTGAAGAAAGCATGCTCCGGCAGATTGTGTATCCTTATCCATTCAACCGGTTTGCCTGTTTTGGCTGCACGGTGGATTTTATTGATTTCGAATTTACCTGAATTCCGGCCACTTAAAACAACATTATGGCAATTAAGGCATACATTGTTTGAAGGAATGCCGGCAGATTTACTGTAATCGGCAATCGAATGGCAGTATTTGCAATCGGTTTTATTGTCCCCTGCATGAATTTTGTGAGAGAATTTGATCGGCTGATCGGGTGCATAATCCTGTGTACGGCCAAGGCCCTGAGCTTCTACAACCGCAAGGTTAAAGTGAACCCCAAGCCCGGCCAGGATTACAACAAAGTGAATAATCCTGTATTTTATTTTCCTGGTAAAGATGAGATCAACCAGCGCCAGTGTCATTAAAATTGCAAAAAGGATGAACAGCATCAGCTTATTTGGGAAAGTCCTGTGAACTTTTTCACCTTTGTTGCTGAATTCTGCAAGGAAAGCAGATACGTAAAATATCTCCTGTTCAGTCAGTTTGTACTCTCCATGGGCTTTACGCATTACATCCGAAGTGGGCTCGCCCATCGATTTGTATATGTTCATCCCATCTTTATCCATGTGGGCGATTGCCAGTTCCCTGGCTGAAGGATTCCAGTTAAGGGTATCGTTGGTTACAGTATTATGGCATGAAACACAGGCTGAAGTTCCGCCTTGTTCAAAAGGTATCAGACCGTAGAAAAGCCTTTCACCCCTGAGGACTTCGGTATGGGAGAAGCCTTCTTTTTTATTAACATCAACGGTAAACACTTTTTCCTTTTCGGGCTCCCATTTATCGATGTACTCGACGATGCTGTTTAATTCATTGTCAGATAGCTGGGTAAATGAAAGCATGGGAATTTTATTGTTCTCTTCATAAACCTTTACAGCGATCGGATCACCGGCATCGATCATTTCTTTTGAGTTTCTGATAAATTTTATCAGCCAGGCTCTGTCGCGACGTTCGGTAACTCCCATAAGTTCAGGGCCAACCAATTTGCCGCCACCGATTTTGTGGCAGACAGTACAGTTCTTCTCGAACAATTGCTTGCCCTCATTCTGAGCGTTGACATTGCCTGAATCTGCTATGAAAAAAAAGATGGTCAACAGCACGGCCAGTAATACACCAGCCGGCCTGAAGCCGGAATTGCTTGCAGTTGGGTTCATATTCTGTAGCTGTAAATATTTTTTATTCATTTTATTGTAATTGCCGGAAAATAAAACAGGCAGTTACCCGCAGGTAATTGCCCTTAATATTAGATTGCCATTGACGGCTTTACACGGAAGCAGTTTATTCTTATTACATTGGTCAGCGTAATGTCTCTATCCATAGTTTTTTGTCTAAGCTTCTTCCCTTTACCCTTAAGACCTTTGCGAAATAATTTCTGTGTTGGTTGGTTTTGTCAAAGTTATGGATAAAAAAGAGTAAACAAGTGAGTGTAAAAGTATCAGTTTCAACCAATTTTCTATGGGCGAATTTACGGAAACAAACACAATTCAGGGCAAAAAATTTAAAATAAGTTATTGACACTTTTTTGTTTGAATAAAATCTAATCAGGTAATAGAATACTTTATTGATGTAATGATATGGTTTTCAAAACAGTAAAACACCGTTTGAGTACCTGAAAATACAATGTTGATTTCACGGTTTAAAGAGGGTTTCTAATTTTTAGTATAATGTTATTGATATTGATTGATTGATTTTTTCGATCAAACTGTGTTTCAGAGTATGTTTTCTGTTTTAGGGTCAAAAGTAAAACAAACCGGATTAAAACCCAAATTGAGCGATTTGAAAAAGAATATCGCTTAATCGATAAGGAAATTGTTAGCAATTCACAGGAAAACAGTTTCATGGCTTTGGTGAATTGCAATAATTTCCAAATCGTAGTTTACCTGAGTAAAGCGCCTTTTCGCTTTGCTCAAATCGCTCAACATAGGTATAATAAGCAACCCGGAAAGTTGCATGAACTTCCGGGTTGCTTCATTAAAAAAGATATTAGCGTTGAGTGTATGATACGTAAGGGATTACGGGCTTCAAACCTATCAAAGTTGCGCACCAAAATTGATGCGGGTGATAATGCTCGAAAACCTATGAACCCCTTATGGATTATACACATACATATCGTATTTATTAATTTTCTATTCCTACAAAATATAAATCAAATCCACCTAAACCTCCTGTTCTGTCCGAGGAAAACACCATCATTGTTTGAGTCCTAGAAACACCTTCATTTATTAAAATTGGTCTATATTCATTAGATTCAGTATTAATCTTCTCTCCAAAATTAATTGGCTCACTCCATTCTCCGTTATCAAAATTGCAATAGTACAAGTCAAATCCACCAAACCCACCGTCCCTGTCAGATGCAAAAACCATTTTGTTTTTATAAATAAAAGGGCATTTATCATCAGAACTACTTGACAAAGAGCTATCCATTAAAATCTCATAAGCTGAATTATTATTTAACAACGATTCTGTATCCATTTCTGAATTGACATTAACGAAATAGATATTAAATTTCTCTCCGTCTCGGTTTGAGCAAAAGTAAATCTTAGATTTCCCAGAATTGAAAGTAGGATACATATCATCAAATTCAGAGTTTAGGAACTCAACTTCTTTAGGTTCTGAAAAATTTCTATTTGTCACGTTTGAAATAAAATTTATTTGAGAATTCCCTGTTACATCAGAAGAATACATCAATGTGAAATTAAATTCATTTGAACTATATCCAGTTACTAAGTTTGGTCCAAATTCATTACCTGATGTTTTAATTTTGTTTAGTCCTGTTTCAATTATTTCATAATCATCCCTTTTTACTTCCCAGTTTGCATATTCGTTTGTAATCTTTAATTCTCCCGATGTTTTACTAAAGTTTACATTCATAGGTTGATAAATAATATCAAACTCATTTCCATTACTATTCCTGTTTGTAGAAAAGCAAAACGGTATTAATTCTCCTAAACTTGGAGCTGTGGAATTGTAATCATCAAACTCCGTGTTAAAGTCCGATAAATTTATTGGAGTCATAGGTAGGCTGCCCTGATTATATTTATATCCAATCAGTGGCTTATCACAAGAAGTCAAAAAAGTCAACATACTCAATGCTATTATTTTTGCAATACTTTTCATGCGCCTTTGTTTTTATATGGTATATAACTTGTTATTTGAACAAGTAGCCGATTTTAAGTCCGGCGGAAAATGATACCGGAAAACTTTGGTCAGCGATCATGTATCCGTAATGATATCCGTCAAAGCCCTCATCCGTTGAGAACCCATAACCTATTCCGGTATATGTGTCAACCGCAAAGGCATTGTCGAAGACCCATTGTTTGCCAAAGACAAGCTGGAATGTGCCTGAGAAGACATCTTCGCGCCCCGTGCCGGAGTTGTAATAGTCATACCTATAGTAATCATCCCGGGAGAAGAATCCAAAAGCAATTTCAGGTTTAATGTAGCCGCCTTTCAATATGTGTGCATAACGCATTCCCCTCAGATAGAAATCAGGGTCTTTGATAAATTTATAACCCAGTTTAATAAAGGCACCTCCCGGGTTTTCATCTCCGGGGTCAATCCCGAGGCCAATGATGCCAAGACTGGCTTCCACACTTCTTCCGGGCCGAAGGCTTCGTTCATAAGCAAAAGTAGTGTTGCCGGTAAGTGGTGAAAGAAAATCTATTTTTAAGATGTTCTTCTTATTGTCCTTATATGACAAGGGGTTGGTCATATTTTGCTGAAACTCCATTTCCTTGCCATTTTCGAAAATGATTTTTACGATATCATCTTTATCGATAGACAGCAAAACATCCTCAGAATATTCAGGCAGGATATATTTAATTTCATCCAGGCCGATTTCTTTGATTTTGCATTTGATCAGTTCATTGTTTTTTTTCATAATAAGGTCCTGGGCAAATGCATTACTGCTAAACAGTATTGCCGGGAAGAGAACAAGCAGGAAAATTTGTTTCATAAAAGGGTGTTTTTAGGATTGAGAAAGCAATAATATGGTCAGACGATCATAAGGCAATTTGGTTGCATTGAAAATGTTCGCTAAAGGTTCAATATCTATGCCACATACACAAGTAAAATCGAGAAATTATAAAATTTATTTAGGACAGATTTCTGCAATAAATTATTACTTTTGCACTCCCTTTTTAACCCAGGAGAGATGCCAGAGCGGTCGAACGGGGCGGTCTCGAAAACCGTTGTACTCTTACGGGTACCAAGGGTTCGAATCCCTTTCTCTCCGCCAGACAATCAAGGTGCCCCGCGCAGCGGGGCATTTTTATTTCATGTGGGCAAGGATGCCAGGCTCGCCTGAGCATCTTGTCCATATGAAATAAAAACATCCGCCCTTTTTGGCGGATGCCTTGATAGTCTGAAGCCCCCCCCCTTGGGGATCAGCGCAGCTAATCCCTGTTTTATCTTCCTGTCGGGCTTGCCTGAGCATTCTTCCCTTACGAAATAAAAACATCCGCCCTTTTTGGCGGATGCCTTGATAGTCTGAAGCCCCCCCCTTTGGGGATCAGCGCAGCTAATCCTTGTTTTATCTTCCTGTCGGGCTTTCCTGAGCATTCTTCCCGTACGAAATAAAAACATCCGCCCTTTTTGGCGGATGCCTTGATAGTCTGAAGCCCCCCCTTTGGGGATCAGCGCAGCTAATCCTTGTTTTATCTTCCTGTCGGGCTCGCCTGAGCATCTTGTCCACATGAAATAAAAACATCCGCCCTTTTTGGCGGATGCCTTGATTGACTGAAGCCTCCCCATTGGGGATCACCGCAGGTAATCCCTGTTTTATCTTCCTGCCAGGCTTGCCTGAGCATTCTTCCCGTACGAAATAAAAACATCCGCCCTTTTTGGCGGATGCCTTGATTGACTGAGGCCTCCCCATTGGGGATCAGCGCAGCTAATCCCTGTTTTATCTTCCTGCCAGGCTCGCCACATTCCACCCGTAAGAAATAAAATATCTGCTACGGAGATAATTTTTAGATCTGGAATGGAAAATGAGGTTAACCCATTGCTCTGCAGGCGAAATCCATTGTTTAGGCAGATTCTTTTTATGTTAGCTTAAAAAATGATATTTTTGTAAATTGATAATTGGAAAATTTATAATGAGTAGTTCACACAACTTGCATGTTTTTTTGTAATTTCATGCGGTATCAGGTTTTCTTATATGGCATCGGTGTGAATGTGATGCAAACTCTTTGACAAAGTTTTAGCATCACTGATATTTGTTGCCTTCGGCATAGCTAAAACAAGTTTGGTTCATCGTTCACTTATTGCGAAAATTGGATTGTGCACTGGTTTATCCACTAAGTCAACTCTTCAAATTCTTAATAAATCTATCAAAGTCAGATTCGAATAATATATCTTGAACCACTCTGAACTTTTCGTATTCATTTTCTACTTTCAGTTTTGCTTCGAGCATCGATATTTTCCCAGAATCCCGCAAAAGAGGATAATCTGACAGTTCAAGAAACTTCACTAAAAATACTTCCCAGTCTTCCATGTTCATTACCTGACGGTTAATAGCCCGCGTTTCAGCTAAGTCGAGATAAGCACTTACGATACGCTCAAGGGCTTTTGCATGTTCTTCGTTCAGGTAATTCTTAGCAATACTAACATCGCCTTTTAATATTTTACCATCGGGTGCTCGCTTCCATGTTTTTAAGCCCATGAATATTTTTTCAGCATCGGCTTCGGTATAGATTATTTCAGCGGCTGTTTTCCCGGTAATGGCCCAATGCAATTTATTTTGCACAGTGGCAAAAAAGTGTTTTGTAATATCAGCTTTGCTATCATAATCGGCAGAAAGTGAATAGATATCCGTAATTTTCTGGTACAAGCGACGTTCGCTGAGGCGAATTTCGCGCACACGGTCCAGCATTTCATCGAAATAATCATGACCAAAATGCTTTATCTGTTTCAGGCGTTCGTCGTCCATGGCAAAGCCTTTTATGATGTATTCGTGCAGGATTTCGGTAGCCCATTTTCGGAATTCGATGGCACGATGCGAATTCACCCTGTAGCCAACCGCCACTATGGCTTTGAGGTTATAATATTTCACCTCTGTCTGCTGTGTTTTCCCTTCAATAGCGCCATGTTGAGTGGTGTGTGTGAAATTTGCACACACCACTTTTTCTTCAAGTTCGCCCGATTCAAATATATTTTTCAAATGCTTGCTAATAACAGTCCGGTCTTTTTCAAAAAGTACAGACAGAGCCTTTTGCGTGAGCCAAAGTGTATCGACTTTAAAAAAAACATCAATGTTTACCTTGCCATCCGCAGTTTTGAAAATAACAAAATTGGGAAACTTTTGTAAACCATTGCTTTCATTATGTTTTTCGATATCG
The DNA here is from genome assembly GCA_038325075.1 of Bacteroidales bacterium. Lineage (GTDB taxonomy): Bacteria > Bacteroidota > Bacteroidia > Bacteroidales > Lentimicrobiaceae > Lentimicrobium. The sequence goes on from JBBQIQ010000013.1 coordinate 33,642, forward strand.
CTCATTTTTTTTTGTGTTTGGTCGTCAATGTAAATCCTTTGTTAGGATTTGCTCAAAAGTTGCAACTCTCTTTCTGCTAATACCGAAAACATTAAAGAACTCAACTAAAAATGGCTTTGCGTCAGCATCTTCGTTGCTAGTGTCAGCCCATTCTTTTGAGAAATTTAAAGCTCTATCCTTTATTTCGTTCCAGCTTAAAGTCATGATTTATTTTTAGTAATATGTTTATAGTTGCACTATAAATTTTGATTAGACAAGATTTATTTTGCAATATTTATTCTATTCAGTGTCACTTCCTTAAATTTCTCACTCAAATCTAAAATCAAATCCTGATGTTTTTCCTATTCCAATAGTTTCTCCCAATTTTTCTCTTTTTCTAAATGATTGGAAATTGAAGGAATAAGATTTTTCGGAAAAGAATAATAAAACCCAACTGGATTATTCAAATCCTTAATTAACTGCTTTATTACTTGATGCCTATTTAAAATCTCAAAATATTTTTCAGTGGATTTTTCTTTTTTATCGATTTGATTTTGATTGTCAGATTTTAGTTTTAAAACTTCCTTTATTTTTTCCACCTGTTCTTGGGTCAGTCCAACAGGAATATAAACAGATCCATTCCATCTGTCATCATAATCATCATGAGAAATCCAGCCGAAAGCAAAAACCTTTCTATTGTTCCATTCATTCAGTGAGTTGCTTAATCTTCTATTCCCTATAGGCGTGTATCCAAGTAGTTCATTATGGTTATTGCAAATTTCAACTGCATATATATCGTATGGGTTATAATCAGTCTGAGCGAAACCCGTAAATGCTCCACAATGAATTTCCGGGTTCAGATTTTGATAATACATTCCCCTCATTTCGAATTTTTTTATTCCCTTTAGCTTGTAAAAAAGTTTTTCCTCCACAACTCTATTAACACTTTGTTGATGTCTTGAACTTTGATTATCAATTTTTTGTATATTTTTAGATGATCTTATTGACTTGCTATTTCCTATGAAATAAGCCATAACGAATATTATTACTATGATTGCTATAAATGTTGTCATTTCGGTTATTTCAAATGTCGCCAAAATTTAGGATTTCATCCAGAGTATCAAACAAATATATAAAGAAAATGTCAATGTTTAATTTCATTTGCGGATTTTAATTTATTATTCCGACCCTAATAAAGCCAGCACTTAATAGTGAATAAAGCTGGATTGAAAATGGCCTGGAAACGCCATTCTATGATGAATTTTGGCGAGTCGGTTTCATTCAAAACTTACATAAATCCCATGTCCCACTCTTCCTGCGGGGCAATCGCATTTAACATAATGGCTCTATCTCAGGCGTCGCCTGATGTCTGGATTGCCTGAAGCCCCTAATCGTGGATCACCGCACATAATCCCTCCTTCAGATAGGGGGCTTTCCCGGGTTGCGGCGGGATGAGGGATTTTTTTATACAATGATTAAAAATGCACAGTCAGAAGGGTAAATTTAGTAATTCGTCAATATCCGGATTCCAGTCTATGCCTCCTTTTTCTTTTATTTTTCGATATTGCTCATCGTCAAAGCGCATTTGAGCATTTACTTCCCTGCATACGTCGCAATAGCCGGGGAATGGGCAATTTTCTTCGTCAAAATCACAAAATTCGATGCGGCTTTCGCCGAATGACAGGGGTACATGTTCTTCATCCCATAAGTCAAGTAAAAACGGGTAGCGAAGGTGGTAAGGGTACTTTTTGGGAAAGTCAGGGACGAAATTGAAATGCAGCAAGAGTTTTTCCAGTTCCCGAGTGAGAAGTGCTTTTTCCTTTTGGGTAAGATTTTCGGCCGGTGGCAGAAGATTCGTATCTATGCCCGTGATATCAGCAATTCTCTTTGCTTCACCCAAAAACTGTTCTAAGTATGAGATGTCTTCAAGTTCCAACTCATTGGTCGGGTCTGCTTCAGATTCTTCCCATATTTCATGGGGAGGGTTAACCCGCTGCATAGCCTTATGTATGTCTTCTATCAACTGTTCTATATACCGTTTCATAAAAATGTTTAATCAGACGGGTTAAAGTTATGGAAATTTTGGAAATGCTATAGAACTTAAATTTATTTTCAACCCTGAATTTCAGTGTTGAATTTTTTCAATTCCTCTTTCATCGCCCGACGATTATTATATTGTAGTAATTGGTCAGATACCAGAACTTTGGCATAGAGAAGCCCATTATCGGGACTTGCCAGTGTATTCAGGTACCCTACAAGTTGTGAATAGGCATGCTGGCCTGTTTGGGTGTGAGTAAACCCTTAATTGCCATTGAAAAGAGGATAATCAGTTCTTCGGAATAATTTGCTTTCAGTATTCTGTATATTGCATAAGGGTTTCAATTTTAGGCGAAACGCTTAACAGACTCAGGAGCCTGTCCCGGTTGAACCGGGGAAAGTGGTTTATCTGCTTAGGTTATCCTTTATTAATCAATTGGTTAAAACAAAAGGCATTACTTAATTATTATCAATAAGTTTACTGGTAATAATAGTTAATTTTATTAAGTTGATCATTGTTTTGAGGCCAATGGTTTCACCTTCCGAAAGTTCAAGATCGTCCAACGCATCGTATAGCCCCAATAAACGGCTTAGATCAGCTTGCACATTCAATAATATAAACCATAATAAAAGGTATTCGGTTCTTTCGATCGGATGAATTGATTTCCTTCCCGGAAAAAAGGTGCTGAGTTTAAAAGGATACTCCGGAAATTTCTCCGGAACTTCTCCGGATAATATCTGATTTGTTACCCTTGCCAATTTAATTAGCGGATAATCAGGGTAAATCCTGGCATATTCCTGCGTCAGTTTTGTGTATTTTTTTGACTTCCGTGTCCTTAAAATAAGTAGTTCGAGGAACATGACAGAAGACAATTTCTTTTGAGCTTTATTGAATAACTTCCATTCTTTGTAAGCCTGTTTATCATCTTCATTGACAAGATTATAAACATATAAATAAATATCCTTAAAATCCTGTGGAACCTGAATGTTAACTTCTTCCTCCACAAAAAACTTATCAGGTATTTCATCATATTCAATGTCAATATTCAATTCGTTCGAAATCATAGTGTAAAACCCTTTATAAATTTCAGGGTCCATCAGATCGTAAAGTATAGAGTCTGTGAGCTGTATTAGTCTGAAAATATAATCTTTGCTCTCCTCTTTAGGTTGATTATGATACAAATCCCTGAAAGCATTTTCTTTTTCTTCCATTGACAAATTGTCAAATTCATCATTATTGTCTGATACCCCTTCATCCTCCTTATCATCTACTTCATCTTTAATATCTTCATAATCATCCTCAATTTCATTAGGATCAATAACGTGAAAATTACCAATGCCGGCTGTTTTCTCAATCTTTTTGATAATTCCCTGTATTTTCAAGTCATTGTCATACGGACCGGGAAAAACAACCGGCCGTCCATCCTTGCCACATTCAATTTCAATCAGTTCAATATCGTCAGTATCATCTTCGAGAAAATGCCTGGTAACATTAGTGAATTTTTTATGTGGCTGAAATCCGTAGTTATTGGCAAACTCTATACCAGCATAAACTATATTGTGCGCCAGTGTATAACTGATATTTTTACCAAAAGCTAATTCTTTAAATTTATCAGTTTTATATAGGTATTCGTCTGCCTGCATATTAAAAAAAAAGGTAGAATCCTTAACTCCAAGACAAAGTAGATCTACAAGGTAGATGCAGGCCGTGATGTTGCCATTACTATGCCGGCGTGCAATCCATACATTCGCTATCTGAGATTTATCCCAATTAGCATTAACCATGCATTCATATATTGGCAAAAGGCGGCCTTTTTTCCGGATATAGTTCTCAGGGCTGAGCATTTGAATTACCTTTTGTTTGGCTTTCTTAACCATATAGTTGGGGTTAGTATTGTTAAGTCGTAAAAATATTTGCTTTTAATGAAAAACTACAACGATGAATACGATTATTTATTAACAATACAACTAATTTCAGAAGAGACGAAAGATAACGCAGCCTGCCTGGCTGAATGGGGGATATCTGACTGCCGGAATTATATCAAAACTCCGTGAATCTATACTCCTGAATCTTTGGAATCAGGATGGAGGCGAAAGGCATCGCGTCTCTGCCTGTTAAAATTATAAAACCCATAAACTTTGTAACCCTGAAACTCTGGGCTTCGATACGTTGCGGTTAAATTTGTTTTATGGTGAGAGACGCGAGGCATCACGTCTCTGCCTTCCTGAAATATTCGATCATGCAACTACTCAGCCACCTATACTCTGAAACTCTGAAACATTGTAACCTTTGAACCCTTGAACCCTTGAACCTTTGAACCCTTGAACCCTTGAACCCTTGAACCCTTGAACCTTTGAACCCTTGAACCCTTGAACCCTTGAACCTTTGAACCTTTGAACCCTTGAACCCTTGAACCCTTGAACCTTTGAACCTTTGAACCCTTGAACCTTTGAACCCTGTAACTCTGTAACCCTCACCTCACAAACGCCCACTGATCTCCTTTCGAAAGCGGCTCCATATACTCATAGCCCTCGTAGTTGAACAATTTAAGTTGTTCGGGATCGGTGATTTCTTTGTCAATGATAAACCGGGTCATCAATCCACGGGCCCTTTTGCCGTTGTAACTGATAAATTTGTAGGAACCATTTCTGAACTCCTTAAAAACCGGGGTAACGACCCTGGCTTTGGTTGCTTTAAAGTCAACAGCTTTGGCATATTCTTCAGAAGCAAGGTTTATCAGAATATTCCCACCTGAATCTTTAACAGCCTTCTTTACTGATCGTGTAATTTTATCGCCCCAGAACTGATACAAGTTTTTGAAGTCCTTACCCTGAAGTGATGTTCCCATTTCCAACCGGTAGGCCAGCATCAGGTCGGTGGGTTTTAGCAGGCCATAAAGCCCGGACAGAATGCGCAGGTGCTGGTTGGCAAAGTCAATTTGTTGTGAACTTAATTCCCACGCTTTCAACCCTTCGTAAACATCGCCTTTAAATGCAGCCATTGCAGGCCGGGCTTTACCGGCAGGGTAGGGGTAGAGCCATTCGCTGTAGCGCAGGGCATTCAGCTCAGCCAGTTTTGGGCTAATATCCATAAGGCCGGCTAATTCACGCGGCTTCATTTTCCTGAGAAGAGTTGCCAATTTCTTCGATTGAACGATCATCTCAGGATCGGTGCCGGATGGAATTGTTAAAGGGCTCTCAAAGTCGAGGGTTTTGCTGGGGGAAATCAGGATAAGCATGCGATACTATAAACAACAGGATGATTGATTAACCATTTAAAATTCGTCATTCATAATTCAGTAGGCAGTTGGCAGTAAGCAGTTGGCAAAGAAAGATAAGCTCAAAGTTAAAAGTTCAAAGCTTCAAGTAAATCGTTTGCAAAAAGCAGTTGGCAGTTAACAAATCTATAATCGTAAACCATAAATCGTAAACCGTAAATTCATTCGTCATTCGTCATTCTTAATTCGTCATTCATATTTCTCAATATCCATAAAACCCTGAGCGATATGAATTTCCGAAAGGATTAACATAGGGGTTGTAGAAATTGCTGTTACCCTGCTGCATTCTTATCTCAGCCCCAATGTGAAGATTTTCCCCAACCTTGTACCCAAAGCCGACACTCATGCCCTGAGCTTCCATTTGCAACTGATGGGGGTTCAGCCGGGCGTTGAAGGCCGGATTGATGGTCTTATATGCGGAACCGGTTACAGTAAGGCGTTCATTTAACTGATAAGCACCGCTGGTATATAGCGTAAAAGTTGTGAGATTGCCTGAAACCGGAGTCAGTTGGCCATCGGAATTCCAGAGAGCTGTATTGTTGAAGGTCGTGTTGCTGATAACGGCGCCTGCCGATAGAGTAAATTTTTTACTCAGATTTTGGTTAAATGATGGGGCAATATAGGTTGAGAAAAGGTTTCCATTGCCATATCCTGTGCCAAAGCTTGCGCCGGTCTGCAGATTGAACCTTGCGGGAGATTGTCCGGCTAAGTTCCCCGACGGGCTATTGATGCCGGTGTAAGGGCTGAATCCAGCACTAAAATACTGGGCATGAACTGATACTACACTTATAATCAGAAAGGTTATTAATACAATCCCGAATTTCATTTTCCCGAAATATTAGAATGCATAAAATTAAGCAAAATCATCGAATTGCTGCAAAAATTGTTCCACGACTTTTGTTAATAATTGTGAAATACTGACTGATCAGAGATGGGAATAAAGTTTGGAAGATTGGAAGGATGGAAGGATGGAATCATCCGAAATCTGAACCGGACCGAATCAGAGTTCAACGAAGGTAAATCCAAAATCCAAAATCCGCAATCCGCAATCCGCAATCCGCAATCATTTCAGAACCACTTCCTTGACTTCATATAGATGAACATTGCCACCGCAATTACTGCCATGCCAAGCAAAACAGCCGGATATCCCAAATGAGAACGAAGCTCCGGCATATAGTCGAAATTCATACCATACAAGCCAACGATAAAGGTAAGCGGAATGAAAATAGCGCCGATTACTGTCAGGGTTTTCATTACACTGTTTAATTTATTCGAAACATTGGATGAATATAAGTCCATCAGCCCGGTACTTGTATCGTTTAAACTTTCGATGTTTTGTACGATATTCTGCATGTGATCATACAGGTCGTTAATATATTTAATTGTTTTTCTGTCAATCAGTTTGGATTCATCACGCTGTAACTTTCTTATTTCATCTCTGAGTGGATACACATGTTTTCTAAGCAGAATCAATTGTTTTTTCAGATGCATCACCTGTGTTGGTGTAATCAGGTCGGTATCCTTCAAAAGTTCCATTTCAGTACTCTCTATCAGGTCTTCTGTTTTTTCGAGCACCACAAAGTAATTGTCTATTATCTTGTCAACCAGCACATAGGCGAGGAAATCAATGCTTTTTTCCCGGGCTTTGCTTAGTCCGTTGAGCAGGCGTTCGCGTACCGGGTTAAATACGTCGCCTTCACGTTCCTGAAATGATAACAGATACTTTTCTCCCATGATTAAACTGATCTGTTCAATCCCGATACTGTTTGTTTTATCGTCCCATTGAAGCATTTTCACACAGATGTACAGAACATCGCCGTAGTTTTCAATTTTTGGACCGGATTCTGTGTTTAAAACATCTTCGAGCATCAGGGGATGCAGGGTATGGTGGTCGCCTAACTGACTTATTAAACTGGTGTTGGTGAGACCGGTAACATTAATCCAGTTGTTTCTGCTTTTATCGATTTTAGCAATAATTTTTTTAACTTCATTTGATTCTGTCCTTTCAATGGTTGCAACATCAAAGCTGAACAGATCGAAAGTTGTATCCTGGTCTATGTTTCCTGTATAAATCAGTGTGCCAGGCGGAAGTCCGGATTTTTTTCGGTAGTTCCGGATGCGTTCCGGTTTTCTGGTGGTTGTTTTATTTTTCATCCGGACGATTTTTAAAAACCAGTGTTCTGTGTGGATAGGGGATTTCAATATCTTCTGCATCAAACCGCTTTTTAAGGGATTCGAACAGATCACATTTCATAACAAAGCCTTCACGTGAGGTGTTGGCCCACGCATAAGCTCTAAGGTTGATCGCCGAATCACCAAAGCCCAGCGCCCTGACAATCACTTTTGGAACTCCGCTTTCAATTTCTTCCTGACTTCGGTTATCCAGGCAATAGATGTGCTTTTCTGCTTCATCGCGAATGATGCGGATGGCATTGTCAAGGTCGGAATCATAACTAATCCCGAGTTCAATAAAAGAGCAGACCCGCTCGTCTTCTATGGTTGAATTAATGATGGTTTGCCCGCTGATTACCGTGTTTGGAATCACAATCCGGCGGTTTTCAAAATTATTGATAATGGTATGTCTTAAGGTAATATCTTCAACAGTTCCCTGGTGAATTTCGCCGATTTTAATGTTATCTCCTACGCGGAAGGGCTTAAAGATCACAATAAAAATCCCGCTGATAATGTTTGAAAATGCCTCCTGCGAGGCAAAGCCTATGATGGCGGCAAAAATGCCAGCGCCGGCAAACAGGGTGATGCCAATCGTCCGGAGTTCAGGAATAGTATAAAAAATAAGGGTTATGGCCAGCATAAATACCACGAAGCTAACAGCGTTGCGTAGGAATTTATACCGGGTAGGGTCAACTTTGAGGATGTGGCTCGACCGCTCGAAATAAACTTTTATCAGTTTACGAAGAATACGAGAAAGGATGATCGCCAGAATGGTGATTACTGAAGCTGCGATCAGGTATTGGATGATCCTGTGGTTTGTTTCTGCAAACGAAGAAAAGTCAAAAGAAAGGATCTGCATCGCAATTAATTTATTGCAAAAATAAGGAATTAAAACAAAGCATCATTTGACCAATGAATTCGCGAAAATTGGATAACCACTGATTTTACAGGAAAGCAGTATCCGTAATGCCGGATATTCGACTGTTTCTATCTAACGGAACCTGCCTGTCAGATGAAACATCACCCCCTGCCTGATACAATGATTTTATCAATACAGGAAAGAATCGGTTTGTCGTATTTTTATATCCATCAATCCGGCTTCACGACAATGTTAATGCTGAGATCCTGTCATCTGATTGTTAAAACCCACTTAAATTCATCGTCACAGTTGGAATCAGCAACAGCCAGGCAACAAAAGCGAGGAAGAGCATAAAAGGTAAAACAAATTTCACCCATTTAACATAAGGAACTTTTGCAATCCCTAAAACTCCGATCAGGACACCGGAAGTGGGGGCAATCATATCGGTTATTCCTGCTCCAAATTGAAAGGCAGTTATGGTTGCTTGTCTGGAAATGCCGATTATATCAGAAAACTGAGCCATTATAGGAATCGTGAGCGCCGCTTTGGCAGAGCCGGATGTAATGATAAGATTGAGCAGAGATTGAAATCCATACATAATGGTGATGGCGGTTATCTGGCTGGCCCCTTTCAGCGAATTGGCAAGCGAATGCAGAACAGTATCGATGATCATACCATCATTCAGAATGGCGATAATTCCACCTGCAAAGCCAACCACCAGGGATGCGGAAACGATGTCTTTAACACCTTCCTGGAATAATTTAGTGATTTCAGAGTTCTTTTTACCTGCTGCAAAACCTGTAAATACGCCCATTGCCAGGAATAAGGCAGCGATTTCCATGATGTACCAGTCGTAACCCAGCACACCAAGTATCAGGTAGAAAATGGTGAACGCGAGTATATTGAGAATGTAAAAATGGAGCGATTTCCGCAGTGAAAAATAACTGGTAATTGCATATAGAGCAGTCAATATAGGAATAAAAGGCCCGGTTACAGTATTTAGCCCGACTTTTAAATTAGTAGAAGGGAAATAAAATGAATATACCAACATTATTATAAGCAGCACAACTGCAACAACCCAGGCAGATTTTGGTGTGTAGTATTTAATGGTTTCAACATCTGATTCGCTTCTTTTTCTCCAATAATCATCTTCCTCGAACATGATGGATTTTTTCGGATTTTTTTTGACCCTTGCGGCATACCAGAGCACAAAAGCTATAGCCAGGAAAGTAAAGATAAGCCACGCAACAATGCGGTATTCAATTCCCGTAAATAAAGGAACGCTCGCCAGGCCCTGGGCGATTCCAATCGTAAAAGGATTGAGTATAGCGCCTGCAAATCCGATGTGGGCAGCAAAATAGCACAATGCAATGCCTACCAGTGAATCGTAGCCCATTCTGATCCCCAACTGAACAAAGATGATGGTAAATGC
>JBBQIQ010000014.1:0-41158 GCA_038325075.1 Bacteroidales bacterium
TACCAATGAAGTTGAAGAAACCGTTGAAGCAGAAGTTGTTAATGAACCCGTTGTTGAAGATGTAACTGAAGATGTAACTGAAAATGTAACTGAGGAAGTTACTGAAGAATTTACTGAAGATGTTACTGAAGATGTTAAAGAAGAAGTTTCTGAAGAAGTTACTGAAGAAGAACAAGCAAAAGAAGAAGTGGTAGCAGAAGCAGAAGCTGCTGCAGAAGCAGAAGCTGAACCTGTTGCTGAAACAGTAGCAGAAACTCCTGTTGCAGCAGAAGTTGAAACTCCGGTAATTGATGATGATGATGAGCCAACAGTTGAAAAACTGAAAGCTCCGCTTGTTGCACAGATTTCACTCGAAAACTTCGACTGGGATGCCATCGGAAAGAAACACGAGAACTATTCAATCGACGAGCGCACCAAACTCGAAGGCCTTTATGACAAAACCCTCAGTTCCATTGTTGAGCATGAAGTGATCGACGGAACGGTTGTAGCCATGAACACACGCGAAGTGGTGGTGAATATTGGCTTCAAATCAGACGGCGTTATTCCTTTATCGGAATTAAGATATAATCCCAACCTGAAGGTTGGTGATATGATTGAAGTTTACGTAGAAAGTCAGGAAGATATGGGCGGACAGCTTATTCTTTCGCACAAAAAGGCCCGCATCCTCCGTTCATGGGAGCGCGTAAATCAGGCTTTCGAAAAAGAAGAAGTGATCAATGGTTATGTTAAATGTCGCACAAAGGGCGGACTTATTGTTGATGTATTCGGTATCGAAGCATTCCTTCCCGGTTCACAGATTGATGTGAAACCCATCCGCGATTACGATGTTTACGTTGACAAAGTCATGGAATTCAAGGTTGTGAAGATCAACCAGGAATACAAAAACGTGGTTGTATCGCACAAAGCGCTTATCGAAGACGAACTCGAGCAGCAGAAAGCCGATATCATCAGCAAACTTGAAAAAGGCCAGATTCTTGAAGGTACCGTTAAGAACATCACTTCTTACGGTGTATTCATCGACCTTGGCGGTGTTGACGGTTTGGTTCACATTACCGACCTCTCCTGGGGCCGCATCAACCATCCTGAAGAAATCGTTCAGCTCGATCAAAAAATCAAAGTTGTTATCCTTGACTTTGATGAAAACAAAAAACGCATTGCCCTTGGTCTCAAACAACTTACCCCTCACCCATGGGATTCGCTCAGCGAAACTGTTAAGGTTGGCGATCAGGTTAAAGGCCGCGTAGTGGTTATTGCCGATTATGGCGCTTTTATTGAGATCAACACCGGTGTTGAAGGATTGATCCACGTTTCTGAAATGTCATGGTCGCAGCATCTGCGCACTGCTCAGGACTTCCTGAAAGTAGGCGACGAAGTAGAAGCAGTAATCCTGACCCTCGACCGCGAAGAGCGGAAGATGTCGCTTGGTATTAAGCAGCTTATTCCTGATCCATGGACAAACATTAAGGAAAAATACCCGCTCAATTCGAAGCATCAGGCAACCGTTCGCAACTTTACCAACTTTGGTATTTTTGTTGAACTCGAAGAAGGTGTTGACGGTCTCATTCACATCTCTGACCTCTCATGGTCGAAGAAAATCAAACATCCGGCTGAATTCACCAAGATTGGCGAAAGAATCGATGTTGTTGTTCTGGATGTTGATGTTGATAACCGCAGGTTGAGCCTTGGTCACAAGCAACTCGAAGAGAACCCATGGGAAGTCTTCGAATCTGTTTTCTCGGTAGGTTCAGTCCATAAGGGTACCATCACCAGTGCCAGTGATAAGGGTATGGTTGTAGCGCTGCCTTACGGAGTTGAAGGTTTTGCCCCTCTCCGCCACGTGGTTAAAGAAGACAATACCCAGGCTAAGGTTGAAGAATCGCTTGATTTCAAGGTAATTGAGTTTTCGAAAGATAACAAGAAGATCATTCTTTCTCACAGCCGTATATTCCAGGATGCTGCTTCAACAGAGCGCGTTAAGGAATCCACAGCCAAAGAAAGTGCTGAGAACTCAACTAAGCGGGCTGTGAAAAAGATCAAGGATAACCTTGAGAAAACTACCCTTGGCGATCTGGAAGCGTTGGCCAATCTGAAATCAGATATGGAGCAGTCGGAAAAAGCCGCAGCCAAAATCAAAAAGGCAGAATCAGAAGAATAAATTCTGAAATATTCATGGAAAAATCCCCTCATTGGGGATTTTTTCGTTTAAGGGTTTTCGTGTATTGTTATTTTATTGACTTTTACGGTTTGAAGAACAAGGGAACAATTATAGCAAATCAGAGGCTGTCGGAGATGAGAGATTTTTCAGTTACAATACTGGGCAGTAGTGCAGCCCTTCCTTATAAAAACCGCAACCTGACTTCACAGGTTGTCAATTATGCAGGCCGGTTGTTTTTGATCGACTGCGGCGAAGGTACCCAGATGCAACTGATGAAGCTGAAGGTAAAGTTCATGCGCATTCATCACATTTTCATCAGCCATCTTCACGGCGATCATTTTTACGGGCTGATCGGACTTGTATCAACTTTTCATTTGTTGGGACGAAAGGAAGATCTGCACATTTATGGACCTCCGATGCTTGAACAAATCCTCACTTTGCAACTGGAAGCCTCATTGACCATTCTTGTTTATAAGGTAGTTTATCATCAGACAAATGACTTTTCTGCTGAAATCCTATTTGAAGATGAAAAGATTTCAGTTGCCTCTTTCCCGATGTCGCACAGGATTCCAACGACAGGCTTCCTTTTTGCCGAAAAACAACATCCACGGCACATCAACCTTGAAGCTACTGAAAAGTTTAAAGTTCCATATATCAGTTTTAACGATTTAAAAGCAGGCAATGATTTTCTGAAAGATGATGGGACTGTTGTTAAAAACAATCTCCTCACCATAGAACCGGAACCACCCCGTTCTTTCGCTTTCTGTTCCGATACTGTATATCATAATGAACTGGCCGGAAGAGTCCAGGGATGCAATCTTCTTTACCATGAGGCAACTTTTATGAGCGATATGGCTGAAGTGGCAAAAGCGAAAATGCATTCCACATCGGCAGAGGCTGCTACAGTGGCCCGGCAATCAGGAGCAGGTAAACTGTTGATTGGTCATTTCTCGGCCAGGTACGACAACCTGCTGCCCCTGCTTGAAGAAGCACGCAGTGTTTTCCCTGAAACTTACCTTGCAGAAGAAGGTAAGACTTATCAGGTTTAGTTGTGGATTTTCTACTGTCCGGGGGAGGTTATGGAGATGATTCGAAATGATTGGAATAATGCACTAAGGCGATTCACAACAAGTACCTTACTTTTTATTTCCTGACACCAATTCGCAAAATCAACAATCTGTCTGCCTGAGGCAATCAGGCAGGAATACAAAAACTTTTTGACTTGATTTAAAGTAATTTTGGTTGCTTTGTGGCCTGGTGTCAAGATTGATTTTACTTATAGCCGAACAACAATGCTCAGGAATAGAGGATATCCGAGAAAAGCCTGAGCAGGGTTTTCTTATCGTATGGCTTGGCCAGGTAATGCGAACAACCGTTTGACAAAAGTTTTTCCCTGTCTCCCTGCATGGTATAGCCTGTTACGGCTATTATAGGAACATCTTTGTAGCTTTCGAATGTTCTTACCTGGTTGGCTATAGACATACCGTTGGGGCCGGCGCCCAGGTTGATATCCATCAGGATGGCATCGTATTTCTTACGTTTTATTTTTTCGAGAGCAACATAGCCGTTTTCTGCCATTTCGGTATTGCATAGCTCGCGCAGGTAAAGTGCAGCCAATCGGCGGTTAATTTCGTTGTCTTCTACTATCAGAACCTCAGGCACCGGGCCTCTGCTCAGCCTCTGGGTATTGATGACTGGTGCATTCTCCTGTTCCGAGAGGACTTCTGTTAAGTCGGGAAATACTGTTTGCAATGCAATGTAGAAGTCAGAGCCCTTACCGGGAGTGCTATCAAACCAAATCCGGGCATTAATGAGCCTGGCAATTTTAGCGCAGAGTGCAAGACCCAATCCGCTCCCTTCAAATGTGCGCGACATACCTTCGCTCACCTGCCTGAATTCTTCAAAAATCAGTTTATGATGTTCGGGTGCTATGCCAATTCCGGTATCGCTGACCCTGATGATTGCTTCTGTTTTGTCTTTGTCATTTATATAGGCGCTCACCGAAATTCCACCATCGATGGTGAATTTGATGGCATTGTCGAGCAGGTGATGCAACAACTGGCCCAGCAGCTTTTCATCGGCCAACACATGTATGGAAGGTGGCAATGCCGTTCTCAGATAGATTCCTTTGTCGCTGGCAATGGCATGAAGATTTCTGAGTTGAGGTAAGAATACCGATTTAATGCTTAACGTATTGATTTTCAAGCTGTCGATATTGGCCTCGATGGCTGACAAATCCATGATCGAATTAAGCGTTGACATCAGCCGGTTAGCTGATTTGTATATGGTAGAAGCCATCACCTTATGGCGGTTATCCTCCAGTTCGTCTAAAAGGATTTCCGAAAAACCAAGGATACCGGTCATCGGGGTCCTTAGTTCATGGCTCATATTGGCCAGCAATGATGATTTAAGCCTGCTCGATTCTTCAGCCTGGTTCTTGGCGTTCAGCAATGCTGCATCACTACTGATTCTGTGAATAGAGAGAGCAATTTGTTCAGAGACAAAAATCAGGATATTTTTTTCGTCTTCCCCGTAAGTTATATCAGGTGAATATGATTGCAATATCAGCACACCAAGCACCCGGTCGCGGGTATTCAATGGCACGCCGAGCCAGGATTCCGGAATTATGGCTGGCCGTTGGATGATGTTCTCGCGGATCATTACTTCAATGTTATCTGAGGAGACCAGCATAGGTTCGCCTGATCGCAGCACATACCCGATCAGCCCGGTTTCCACAGAATCGGCATCGGGTAATCCTGCCGAATCAATGCAATAAGGGAAAGTAATTTTTCCGTCGCTCTCACTGTTCATCGCAACAAGCAGGTTGGGTGCCGGCATAAGGGAAGCAATGATCTGATGAATGGCTTCCATCAGGTGTGTGAGATCGTGTTGCGAGTGGATAAGCTGTGAAATCTGAAAAGCCGATGCCTTCAGAATTTCTGCCTTTTTGCGCTTTGTAATATCCTGAATGGTCCCCGACCAGTGCCTGAGATTGCCGGAGCCGTCGAACCCGAGTTGTGCTTCAGTAAACAGATAGCGCAAATTGCCCCAGGAGTCAACAATCCTGTACTCTGCCCGGTATGAGCTTGATTTTCGGGCTATAGCCTGATTGTATTTTTTCTTATAATAATCCAGATCGGCCGGATGCACCAGGTGAAAGTGGGAGATATGTTCACTGTTTAATGCCTGACCGGGGTTGGTAACCCCCAGCAATTCAAAGAAATTCCAGGTCAGGATTTCGGTTTTTTCCCCGTATGAAACGTCCCAGCTTCCGATTCCTGAAACACGTTGCATGTGGTTTAGCCTTTCCTGGCTGATCTCAAGGGCTTTTTCAGTCTTTTTAAGTTCAGAAATATCCCGGATAATAGCCAGTATTCTGTTTTCTTCCAAGGCAATCAGCCTGTATTCAAGGAACCGTTTCTTTCCACCAAATTCAAAATTATCATAATAGGATTCAGGCTTTCCCGAGAAGGAGACCTCTTTGAATTTCGCCAGTAAGGCTTTAGATCTTAAAGGAAGTAAATTCAGCAGGTTTTTGTTTTTGATGAGACTAACAAGGTGTGGTATGGGGAAGTTGGGGTTCTGGTTTACGTCAATTACATTTGCTTTATGATCCAGGAGCACCAGAAGATCCGGTATGTTTTCAAGGATGGCCTTATTACGCTCCGCAATATCACTCAGCTGGTTGTTCCCCTTCGCAATAATTCCGGTTTTTTCAGATAATTCAGGGGTTACAGCCAATCCGTTTAAATTTAAATCGTTTGGATAAAGGTAGATCAGGTCTAATTCATCACCGCCTTCAGGTTTAATTATTTCTTTGCTGCAATGGCATAAAGTACCAGACTTACTGCTGGTCTTTTGAACGACCAGGCAAGCTGCACGGGTATTATCACAGGGAATGTCGGATGGAACCTGCGAGGAAGGGTTGAGCACTGCAGAAATATGGCTTCCTGAGATTTCTTCCCTTGAAAAACCTGTAAAAGCAGTAAACGCCCTGTTAACCCTTAATATTGAACCGGCTCTGTCAGTGAGTATTACCGGTGCCAGGTAATGATTTACCCAGTCTAATTTAGTATCAGAACAGACCTCCCCCTCATCATGGTCTTTGCTTTCAAACAAACCGGATGTCATCGATTTTTAGTTTTACTTAAGCTCAAAGTACTTTCCCAACTTCAGTGTAAAAGTAAAAATAAATTACTCCCTTTTACATCGGCTGCCTTTTTTAGAATGATTATAAGTAACAAGAGCCTATAATAATTGTCTGAATCAGAATACTTATATAAATAGCTCAGGTGGTAAGGGTTTGATTTTTAATAGAATATCAATACATGTCAGGCACTCTCAATATTTTAGAAATCAGTTATTTAAAATTGTTAATAATTGCTGGAGTCTTCAAAAAAAACTTTTAAATTCCCGGATATCTATAGTCTTCAGCGAGTTTCTATTTGATGAATAGAATTTATCATTTATTCTGTTAACCATCTGTTGATAAGCACCTGAAGTCGGAATGATGATCAGTTGAAGGCCAAAACCAGGCACCTGTTGACCAGGCAGAGGCAAAATTATTATTATCAAACAATTATGGAAATGCAACAGATTGCCAGTGGGTCAATCCTGCTTTTTTATGAGGTCGTTTATCACGCCTGCAGCACAATAGCAGCCAAAAATGGCTGGCATATACGAGATGGTGCCTACCGTTGACTTCTTGTTGATTTCACCCTCTGATAATTGAAGGGCTGCACGGGAAACTTCTTCGGGAGAATACACCGCTTTAAAGCCTTTCCAAATACCGAGCTTATGCAGTTTCTTTCTGATATAGTAGGCTAATTTGCAGTTATTGGTTTCGGAAATATCAGTAATTCTAACCTGCAATACGTCCAACCTGCCTCCTGCACCCATCGAACTGATCAGCGGTATGCCCAGCCGCAAAGAGTGATAAATAAAATAGACCTTGGGCGACAGGGTGTCAATGGCATCCACAACATAGTCATAGCCTTGCTCTAATATTTCTATTTCCCTTTCGTCTTTAATGTATTCGGCAATGGTTATCAGTTTTAATTCCGGGTTGATATCGAGCAGCCTGTCTGCCATAATTTCGGTTTTCAGGTGGCCGGTGGTACTTATCAATGCGGGAAGTTGGCGGTTGCGATTGGTTGCATGGATTTTATCCCCATCCACGATGGTCAAACGTCCAATCCCGGCCCTGACCAATTGCTCTGCCGCATAGGCACCCACGCCGCCCAACCCGGCAACCAGCACATGTGCGTTCCGGAGTTTATCCAGTTTATCATCATCAAGCAGCAATCGGGTGCGGGCTTGCCAGTCATCTTTCATTCTTTGCTTTTCTTTGTCTGTAAAGGTAGAAAAGTTATGGCTAAAGATTTGAACCCAAATCGGGGTTTACCTAAATAAAGCGATTTTTCGTTTTACCTGAATCGCTCAACAGAGGTTGAAGTAGCTATACAGGTGGCAGAGATAATATATTAGAGATTTGTTTCTACTTTCATGCCGATTATTTTTTGCCTTTGCAGATAGTTTAAGAAAATAATCCATAAATTGGCGCCGAAAAACTTAGCCTTACTATGGACTTTATTACTTCTCCAAAGAAACGCAATCCAATGGAACCTGAGCCCAAACTTAAAAAACTTGGCTTTTGGTCCTCATTTGCCTTTTATATTCCTGCTGCAGTTCTGCTTTACCTGCTTACCACTTTTCTGATTCCTTATCTCAGTGGGGTTACCGGGCAGGAAACAGTTCTGTTTTGGTTTATTGTAGGTGGTTTCGGGGTTTTTATGCCATTGCTTCTGGTGGCTATTTACATCTTAAAATCTGAGGGCTATGACATCACCACTCAAACCTGGACTAAAAGGCTGAGGTTTAAGGGAATCAGTCGCAACGATCTTTTGTGGGCAATGGGTGGCCTTATAGTTGCCGGAGCATTCAGCAGTCTTGCAATCAAAATACTGGAATTGATGCTGGGCGAATTTGACCATTCTCCGGCGTTTATGTCATTCGAGCCGCTCACCAAAGGCCGTTACTGGCTCCTTTTGGTTTGGTTACCATATTGGGTACTGAACATCATGGGTGAAGAGATTCTATGGCGCGGGGTTATGTTGCCACGACAGGAATTGGCTTTCGGTAAAAATGCCTGGTTGATTCATGGACTTGGGTGGGGCATTTTCCATGTTGCCTTTGGATGGCAACTGATGATAACCTTAATCCCATTGATTTTTGTGCAATCATACATTGTGCAGAGAACCAAAAACTCATGGGTTGGCGTGATAATGCACGGCGGATTAAACGGGCCGGCATTTATTGCCATAGCATTGGGCCTGATTTAAGCCGGGATATCTGTTAAAAAGGCTGCCATTTAATGAGGGGAAAACGCGGAAAAACATATAACGGAATTTAGCCATTGGAACTATGTGTCTATCATCATAAAATTCTTACCAATTAGAATGATTGTATTATATTTGTAACCAATTATTACCAAAGTACCTTTCTAATTATATATTCATTTAAGCTGGCCTGAAATGACGACCAACTCAAAACCTACTTTGCTTTCCCGCTTTCTTAATATTGTTGAAAAAGGGGGCAATGCCCTTCCGAATCCCGCAACTTTATTTGCCCTTTTTGCCATTGGCGTTTTATTCTTTTCCTGGATTGGACAACTGTTTGACTGGCAAGCGGTGCATCCGGCCACAGGCGAAGTTATACAGGTTCATAATCTTCTGTCAAATGAAGGTTTCCGGCGGATTGTGCTGGAAATGGTTACCAATTATACCAACTTCGCTCCGTTGGGTATTGTGATGGTCGCCTTGCTTGGAATAGGAATAGCCGAGAGCAGCGGACTGGTTGGCACGGTTATCAGGCTTTTGGTATTGAAATCGCCAAAAAAACTGTTGACTTTTGTACTGGTCTTTTCCGGCATTGTTTCTAATGTGGCCAGTGATCTGGGATATGTCTTACTTATTCCCATGGCCGGAATTATCTTTCATTCGGTAGGCCGACATCCGGTTGCGGGGATGGCGGCCGCTTTTGCCGGGGTTTCGGGGGGATTCAGCGCCAATATTTTTATAGGTACCATCGACCCTCTGCTGGCTGGTTTATCGACCGAAGCAGCCCGTATTCTCGATCCCGGGTATTACGTGCTTCCTACTGCCAACTATTACTTTATGGTTGCATCAACCTTTCTGATTTCAATATTGGGTACCTGGGTAACCGAACGCATGGTTGAGCCCCGTCTTGGGAAATACGAAGGCGATGTAAAGCAGGAAACTATGGAGAGACTATCTCCGCTTGAGCGCAAAGCACTTCGTTGGGTCATGGTGACGGTTGCAGCCTGGATGTTACTATTTGCCATTGGTCTTATTCCCGATCAGGGCTTCCTCAGAGGAACCGATAACACCATTTTACATTCACCTCTCATCAAGGGTTTTATTGCTTTTCTCTTTTTTATGGCTGCCAGTTTGGGTATTGTATATGGCGCAATAACCGGCAAATTCAAAAATGACAATGATGTGGTGAAAGGAATGAGCGAAAGTTTTAAAACCCTGGCTGCGTTTCTGGTACTGGTATTTTTCGCGGCTCAGTTCGTGGCATATTTCAAGTGGAGCAACCTGGGCCTGGTGATTGCCGTAAAGGGTGCTTCCTTTCTGCAGCAGGCCGACCTTGGCCTTGTTCCGCTCATTGTCCTGTTTGTATTGCTTTCCGGATTTATCAACCTCTTTATGGGCAGCGCTTCAGCCAAATGGGCCATTATGGGACCTGTTTTTATTCCGATGTTTATGCTGCTGGGATATTCGCCAGAGTTGTCACAAGCCATCTTCAGGGTGGGCGATTCGGTCACCAACATCATCTCGCCCATGATGAGCTTCTTTGCGCTGATCATCATTTATTTCGAGAAATATCAGAAAAACGCCGGACTGGGAACACTGATCTCAACCATGTTGCCCTACACCATTGTCTTTACTATTTTCTGGACAGCATTGCTTGTCGGATGGGTCATGCTCGATCTTCCGCTGGGGCCCGAAGCGCCAACGCTTTATGTGAGGTAAGCTGGTCAGGGGGCGGAATGATAGCCCTTCGCTGAATGCCTGCCTGATTTTCTGGTAGCAATCAGGCAGACAGGCTCAGATTAAAAATGATGGAATATGTGGAATTCAAGAATGTTGTTTTAATCTTATAAGGGACGGTTCCTTTTGTTGAAAGTCATGCTTCTAAGGGAATGACAAGGAGACAAGGAGAAGGGGAGAAATGGAGAGTGGGTGACTTGGTGAGCGGGAGAAATGGGACGAGGGGCGGTTCCTTCCATGCCCTGCGCCCTGCGCCCTGAGCCCTGCGCCCTGAGCCCTGCGCCCTGAGCCCTGCGCCCTGCGCCCCATGCCCTGAGCCCTGCGCCCTGAGCTCTGAGCCCTGAGCCCTGAGCCCTGCGCCCTTTGCCCTGTGGCTTCGATACATTTTTCGAAAACTAAAGTCTTACTCCAAAATAACTCTGATTTCGAAAAACACTCAGCCACCGGCCCTGAGCTCTGCGCCCTGAGCCCTGCGCCCTGCGCCCTATTTCACAATAATCTTCCTCATTTCCGTCCATTCAGGAGTAGTAACCCTCAGATAATAGAGTCCGCGGGCATGATTGGAGATGTCGATGCGGGTATGCTGACCATCCCAATTGAAATGCTGAACCGGACGGCTCATATTGTCGAGCACAAGGATCTCTGCATTTCTGAGGATAATCGTTGAATTTACGGATACCTCAAAAACACCGGATGATGGATTCGGGTAGACATTAAGTGCTGTCGAAGCCGGGAAAGTCTCCTTTTTTCCGACAATGATAAAAGGGCTTTCAGAGAAAGAAACCAGGTTGCAGGCTACGTCCAATACCGGGTTAAAGCCATCGTCGCAATTGGTGCAGGTAACGCCGGTAACACAATCCGGGTGATTGGGATGGCATAAATCCACATATTGTTCGAAGAAAGTATAACCAAGGGTAATATCGTCGAGGTTTACATACTCATTCAGGCTGAAATCGAACCACTGCGCGATGGATCCGGGACACCAACCGGCCCTGTTGTGATACCAGGTGCCATTCTGCGGCTGACATCCATCGGGATTCGGGTTACAATCAACCCAGTTGTGCTGCGAATATTTCTTCACGCCATTTATATAGATATCATGTGTTGCATCGTAGAACTCAGCAGCATTGTTACTGTTCAGATCGCCCCAGCCATGTCCGGTGGAAACCAGCTTAAGTTTTGATGCCATCGCATTTTCCGGAAAAGTGTAACCAGCATCGGGAACAGGCTGCAGGTTGGCATAATCACCAAACGGGAAAATTTCACGCCAGATCTGCTTAACATTGCTGTAAGGGTAAAGCGGGGTACCAGCCATATAGTCAAGGGTCAGATCATAAAGGAAGCCGTTGTCAAGGGTGGCGCAGGTTGCCCTGAAATCAGTTTTTCCCTGAAGGATGGACATATAGTCGGTCAGGTCGATGGTATGTGAACAGGCCACACCATAAGGGGTTATGTAGCGGATAATTTCAATCCAGTTGCCTTCCTTGTCTTTGGCTTCAACAGATGCTACCCTGTCCCATTCGCCGCAGCCGCCGGTGGGGCAGTGCACGTTGAGCGTGCCGATGATCTGGTCATAAGCACCCAGGAATGAGGGCAGTTCAGCTTCCATGGTAGCAGTGTAAGAATTCGGATTCAGCCAGACATTGCTGAAAGCAACCGTCTCAGTATCTTCAGAATCAGGTACAATGTTCACGCTCACCGATTCAGTTTTCACAGCCCCGTAATTATTGGCCGAAAGAATCTCAATGTTATAGCTCCCGTATGCCTGAGGTGTCCACCATGCGGTGAAATGACCGTTCCAGAAGTTCTGCGCGTCGATGGTTGTTCCGTTGATCCGGAATTTTACCCAGGCAACGTTGAACAGTTCGGGAAAGGTGATGGTTGAAACGGCCGCCAACTGTATCTGCGAAAGCGAAGGCACGGAAACATTCCCGGCCAGTGGATTGCGGGCATCAATTTCAGGAAGATGTGTCTGAGGATCAAGAACCATGAAACGCTGAATAACAGGATCGGCCGCATTGTATTGTCCACCGCCCGGTTGGGTGGCCTCCACCTCGACCAGTCCCTGTGCTCCCGTTAATGTGACTGTGTTGCCGTTAACAGTTGCAGGTCCCGACAGGATATTAAAAATAACCGGTAGTCCGGAGGTAGCAGTAGCTTCAAGTGCAAAAGGCGGATCATTGATCAGTTTGTTGGGAATCGGGAGAAACGATATTGCCTGATATGAAGGGTCGAGCGTGCCGTTGAAGTTGGAGGTTGCTCCGGTCATGGCAAAGTTGATCAGATCGCCGTCACGGGCAGGTGAGCCGACTTCAGAAATCAGTTTCGTGATGGAAGTATTGTTGCCACCTGGAACCCCCTGGTTGTGTTTGTAATACAATTCGAGGCTGGTCTCATTGCCTTCCAGTTCGTTGTCAATCATATTCTGGATATCAGCCTGTGTAAGGGCTTTCGACCATACATTGACTTCATCGGTACGCCCGCACCAGTAAAAATCAAGAGAGCCCAGGATGCTGCGGCCAACGGTAAAGGCAATATCGGTGGCGGTAAAACTTCCGGTGGCGGCCTTGCTGCCTTTCAGGATTCCGTTTACGTATAGTTTAACAGCAATACCGTCATAAATCCAGGCGAAATGTTGCCAGATCTGCGGAATGACCGTGTTGGCCGGTGCCACGTATTCATAAAGGGTACCTGCTGAATTCTGGAAACGGCATTCCACGGTTCCGTTGTTGAGTTGGATCATATAAAAACCCTGTGAAGAACCCCTGAAACTCATCAGCGCCTGGCCGTAACTTAACTGATCACAATAAAACCAACCGGACATGGAAAAGCCCGGCTTATTGGCGATGTATTGTGAACCATCTTCAAGGTAAACATGGTCGCGTGTGCTGCAATCATAATGCAGGTATTGGTTCGTTTGTGCGCTGAGCTGCAGCATTGCCGAAAACAGCAGCACTGTAGTGAGCAGCATAATTCTTGCGTACTTGTTTTTCATGGTTGCGGGTTTTGGTTTGTGATGTATTTATGTCGGATTACTTTATTTCTTTTGATATTAAATTTTTGTCCCAAACTCCCCCACTCCCCGATGCCTGAGCGAAGTCGAAGGCGGAGAGGGTTGCAGGATGTGAGGTTCTCCTTTGCTTTTCAACACAATTATAATTCAAAACTCCACCTCCCTAAAATTCCCATCTCCCCCTCTCCCCGATGCCTGAGCGAAGTCGAAGGCGGGGAGGGGGCAGGGGGGTGAGGTTCTGCTTTGTTTTTCAACACAATTACACTTCAAAACTCCACTTCCCTTAATTCCCAATCTCCCCCACTCCCCTATGCCTGAGCGAAGTCGAAGGCGGAGAGGGGGCAGGGGGTGAGGTCATTTCATCCACCACATCTTTACTGTCGGATCATCTCCGCCCTGCCGATCTTTTGCAATATTCATTTTCTCCGCATTGTATTGTATCTCTGAGGGCGGATAAGGCATTCGGCAATGAGCGATCGGATCATCTTCCCTTGGTGTCATTCCGGTTCGCCGGGCTTCGGCATAAGCCTCCCAGGGTTGCCTGAACGCATCGATCCAGCGCTGGGTGTAAATGAACCGGAGCTTTTCCTCATCCGTCGTGGCATTCCACGACCCGAAATGATTCAACACGGAAGCTGCGTTGAGTTGCGGCGGTATAGTTATCTTATCGCCGAACCTTACACCCGATAAAGGCAGTCTCAACCGTTCGGAAAGATTCACCCACCATTCAACCGATGCATTGATGCCGTTCATATATTCAATATCTGCCTGATCAGGGTCAACCGGAACGCCGATGCCTCTGAAATAAGCTTCGGCAATGATAAAATGCACCTCGGCACCCGTCATCAGGATCACCGGCATATTGTTTTCATCACCAAGCAGAAAGAAATTAAACGGTGAATAGTTGACATTGTTTTTGATGTGATAATTACCAACATCGTCGCGGTGGCTTCCATAAGGGATGCCCTGTGAAGATGGTGTACCCGCTTCGGGTATCTGTGGAAACGGAACCCATTGCTCGTTCTGATCACCTTCGAAAAAGATATAAGCCCTGGGATCGAAAATGCCGGCTCCTGTAGGATCGTCACTTTCCGAAAGCTGATGCCAGATGTTGGAGCCCATCCTAAGCCCGTTATGTTCTCTGAACGACCAGCTTACACTGCTGTTGGTGATGGCGTTGGCAGCCGGCCAGATACAGGCACTTTCAAGCACGGGTGTGATAAAATCATATCCATAGAGGATTGGCAGTTCATTTTCAATGATGTCGCCAATGATTCCGGCAGCCAGCAAAGGCTCTTTCTCTGAAATACGCATCGCATGTCTTAAACGCAGCGAATTGGCAAACTTCTTCCACATGCTGATGTTTCCGTTGAAGAGTTTATCGAATTTGGCAAAGGTGGTAAAAGGTTCGGCACTGGCTGCAGTGTCGCTGATATTGGTGGCCGCCCATTCAAGATCGTTGAGCAGTGAAAGGTAGATATCACGTTGGGTGTCATAAGCAGGATAGAGTTTGGTGAGGTCCTGATAACCGTAACCTGCTTCTGAATAGGGGATGTCACCGAAAATATCGGTTAGTTTAAATGTTTTGTAAGCCTTAACGATCATCAGCATGGCTTCCATATTGGTGACGGCTGCTGAAACCGGATAGGTCTCAAATCTTTTCTCCAGTTCCCGCATCGCCGCCAGGCTTTTATAGTAACCGGCCCACATATCCTCCGTGCCGATGGTGAAGTTGCCCCAGGCTGCTTTGGTAAGGGCAGCCTGCTGCGTCTGCGCGTAAAGGATCTCGTTGTTGATGTAGAACTGCTCATTCCCGCTCAGCATCAGCGACTGGATAACGCCGTTGAACAGCGAACCGTCCGTGGCTGTGGTAAAACCCTCCGGGTTGGTGTCTATCTCTTCAAAATCCTTGCGGCAGGAAGTGAAAAGTGCAAGAGCGGTCAGAAGGATGAGTGTGTATTTCAATTTCATTGTTCGTTTTCTGAATTAGAAGATTATTATTAGCTGCAATCCTGATGGCAATTGGGATTGTGACAAACAGTTTAAAATGTCGCACTCGCCCCAAAGGTAAACGACCGTGTTCCCGGGAACGAAGCCCATTCAAATCCCTGCGCATTGCCCGAACCCATGATCCCTTCCGGATTGATTTTGTCTGGCAGCGTTGTGTAGATATAAAAAAGATCACGTCCAACCACCGATAGCGTCAGACTCTGGAAAATCTTAACTCTTTTCAATATCGAAGGCGGCAGGGTATAGCTCAGTGATATCTCGCGCATCTTTACCCAGGTGTTTTCCAGTATTCCGGGTGTGGATACAAATTTCCCCCAGCCACCGGCATTGGGCAGATACTTGTAATAGTAATGCACTACCTTGTCGTTTGGGATGCCGTCTTCGTAAACCCCTTCAAGGATCACTCCGACATTCCGGTTAACCCCGTCGGGATCGGTATAGGGCAAGCCTCCGCCATCGCGCTCCAGCAGGGTAGAGGGGCTCTGTCCAGTCTGTAAACCAATCACGTAAGATCCGCAGTAAATATCCCCTCCCCATTTGGTATCCACAAGGGCGCCGATTCGGAAATTTTTG
This sequence comes from Bacteroidales bacterium, assembly GCA_038325075.1. Taxonomy (GTDB): domain Bacteria; phylum Bacteroidota; class Bacteroidia; order Bacteroidales; family Lentimicrobiaceae; genus Lentimicrobium. Next base: position 15,827 of record JBBQIQ010000014.1, read on the forward strand.
TATATCAGCTCCGCATTGAACGCTCCGGTAAAATCGGGCGATGCATTGCCAATCGGGACTCTTGTATCGGTAATCTTGTAATGCGTTCCGGCATCGTTTAGTATCCGGTTGCCATTTGCATCATACACGTAATCATAACCGGTGATCGTTCCATACTCGTCACCTTCGTAAAGGTCCATCGACGGGCCGTTCAGCCCCCAGATATCGGCCAGGTGGTAGGAGTCGGAATAACCGCCCAGGCTGATAATATAGTTGCGGTTACGCGAAAAGTTCAGCCCGGCTTTCACAATGGTGTTGCGCGTTTGCACCGGGACCGTATTGATGATGATTTCAAATCCCCTGTTCGAAAGTTCACCCCGGTTGATGGTCAGGTTGTAGGCCCCCGAACTGACAGGTATGGGCAGGTCAAGTATCTGATCGTAGGAATGTTTGTAATACCAGGTAAAGTCAACATCAATGCGGTTCTCGAAGAGCCCCAGGTTAACACCTGATTCATAGCCGGTTACAAATTGAGGCCGCAGTGCAATCGGAGGTATGGTATCCGGTAGATACGATGCCTGTTGTCCGCCGAAAAGGTTGGATTTATAGTAGAAATTCTTCTGATATGCCGCTGCGCTGTTGGCTGTTTGTGCAATACCGCCCCTGATCTTGACAAAATTCAGCCAGGGGATTTTCTCCTGTATTTTAAATGCTTCGCTGGCAATAAAACTTATGGATGCCGATGGATACAGGTAGGAGTTGTTGTCCTCGGGCAGGGTGGACGACCAGTCGTTTCGGCCGGAAAGTTCGAGGAACAGGTATTCTTTAAAAGAAAGGTTCAGGAACGAATAAGCCGAATTGGTTCGTTGCCTGAGGTTAAATTCACCCGGAACCAGGGATGAACCCGGATCGCCTATGTCGGGGTTCTCCACTGAAGTGGTGCCGTCATCATTGGGCTTAAAGATATAATCGGTCATATTGAAAAAGGTGTACATATTGGGATAGTACCATGTGCCGGAAGCTCCCGAGATGCCGTAGGCATTGTAGTCCCAGCGGCTGGCACCCAGCGAAAACCTTACACCCAGCGGTGAGTTGAAGATATTCTTTTTGAAGGCTGTTACCAGCACATCCATATTGTCGTTGGTAGTTTTGCCGAGGCTGTTACTGTATCCACCTCCCTGCATGCCAAGAAAATCGATGGGTTTGTTTTTCGAGGTGAATTGCTCCACGCTGTATTCGCGGCTGATCCTTCCGGTGGCATTCAGCCATGGGGCGATATCATACATCAGGGCAATGGAACCGGTGTATTTATCGCGGTCCTGCCATGAATTGTTGTTGTAATAATTCCACCAGAGATAGTCATCAACATCCCGGAAAGGATAATTTTCGAGCATATTCCGTGAACCGTCTTCCAATTGGTACAATGCCCGGTCAATGCCCTGATAGGAGCGGGGCCAGGAGTAAAGAAAACCCTTGCTGAAGGAGTTGCCGTCCTCGCCGATCATGGGGCTGTTTTTGCGTTTGAATTTCACGTAAGTGAGGGTGGCGTCGGCTTTCAGCTTTTCAGAGATTTTGATGTTGGTGCCGAAATTCACCGTAGTGCGTGTGTAGTTGCTGTTGTAAATAATGGGTGTATGGTCCTGATTGGTGAACGACATGCGGATGGTGCCTTTTTCGTTGCCACCCTGAACCGAAACATTGTGTGTTTGCGTGATACCATCACGAAAGGCCATCTTCAGATTGTCGGGCTGTGGCGAGTAATTGCGCATTTCGCCATCCCACCATTTTATCAGTTCCCCGTTCATTTCCGGCCCCCACGAGACGGCCGAACCGTAATATCCAAATTCCCGGGCAGTATTTGAGGTATTGCCTTCCTGATCAAGAATCAGATTGTCGTTGCCGTAAATTCCCGGATATTGCAGGAGGCCATTGGTATCGGCCAATAGGACAGTTTCACTGAAAGTGATAGGTCCGCCATGCCCGTATTTGTTTTGTACCTCGCGGTATCGGTAAGGATGGCTGATTTTGACGTTGTAATTGTAGGTAACGCCCAGCCCGCTTTGTTTTTTGCCGCGTTTGGTGGTGATCAGGATCACACCATTGGCGCCCCGTTCGCCGTAAAGCGCCGAAGCAGCCCCGCCTTTCAGCACGCTGTAATCTTCAATATCATACGGGTTAATATCGGCAATGCCATTGCCCCAATCCACGCCACGACCCACGCTTTCGATGCCCGAAGTATTGTCCATGGGCACATTGTCCACCACGATGAGCGGCTGGTTGTTGCGCGAAAGGTTGTTGTTGCCCCGGATAACGATGCGGGTGGAACCGCCTTCTACCCCATCGCCCTGCGAAATCTGCACCCCGGCACTGCGCCCGGCTAAGGCTCCCAATACATTGCCTGTACCGGCACGGGTTACTTCATCTGTGTTGATCTTTTCGGATGAGTAACCGATCTCCCTTTTCTCACGCTTCACACCCAACGCGGTTACCACCACTTCCTCCAGGCGTTTGGCTTCGGGGGTAAGCACCACATCTACCAACAGTCGTTCCTCTGCAGGCACTTCCAGCGTGGTATAGCCCACAAAGCTGAACACCAGCACAGGCGACTTTTCCGAAAGGTTTAGCTTATATTTACCATTTACATCAGAGGCCGTTCCTGTCCGGGTTCCTTTCACAACGATGGTTACGCCCGGAAGGGTTTGGCCGTCGTCGGCACCGGTAATGGTACCGGTGATGGTCTTATCCTGGGCGATGGCGGCCTGAAAAAAGAACAACAGAAGTACGAAAATGGGTATAATTCTCTTCATATCAAAAGTATAGCATGATTATCCGGGAAGCAACGTAAAGTTAGTGACAGATTGGCTTTCTGTTTAGGTGGTAAACTTAATAAAAATCTTAAAGAAGTAGGAAGATTGGTAATAATTTTTTTGAGGATAGAGCTTTGGTTACCTGATTTACCGGAGTTGCATTTTCTGCTGTTTCCTTTTCAATCTTATCTGGCTTTAATAAAATCAGCAATTTTCAGTGTATTGGAAAATAATTATTTTTGGGTAGAATTAATTTTTGTAATTTTCGGGGGTTGGAAATGGGATTACCTGATCATAGAGGTTGGGTGGATTAAATGGTTTGAATTACTTGTTAATGATTAAATCAGGAAATGATTAATGATATTTTCGAGTTATAGGCAACCTTATAAGGCAAGACAAATCAACACTTTAAGATAATCTTATGATACCTGACTATCAAACTTTAATGCTCCCGCTTCTTCAACTTGTTTCTGACAGACAGGAATATAAATACCGGGATATTATTGAAAAACTTGCAACAGAGTTTAAAGTGACCGACGGAGAACGTAAGGAACTTCTTGCAAGTGGCAACCAGGCTATTTTCGACAACAGAGTTGGCTGGGCAAAGACTTATCTAAAAAAGGCTGGACTTCTTGACTCACCAAAGCGTGCAACATTTGTTATCACAGAGACAGGCTTACTGACACTTAAACATAATCCAGTGCGAATTGACGCAAAATTTTTAAGACAATTTCCTTCGTTTCTTGAATTTCAACATGCAAGTCGGAATGAAAATGATGATGAATCCGGAGCTATTTCTGAAGAGCCGACTGAACAGACTCCTGAAGAAAACTTAGACAAAGCTTATCAAAGAATCAGAAAAACCTTGGCTTCCGAACTGCTAAACAGAGTAGTTGATTTGTCTCCAACGTTTTTTGAAAGACTTGTTGTAGAACTATTAGTAAAAATGGGTTATGGCGGTTCAATCCAGGATGCCGGAAAAGCAATTGGAAAAACCGGAGATGAAGGTATTGACGGAACGATTAAAGAAGACAAATTAGGGCTTGATATCATTTATATCCAGGCAAAACGCTGGAAACCCGGGAACGTTGTTGGTCGGCCGGAACTCCACAAATTTGTAGGTGCTTTAGCTGGACAAGGTGCAAAAAAAGGCATCTTTATCACAACCTCAAATTTCACTAAAGAAGCTTCTGATTACACTCCCAAGAATGAAACTAAAATTGTTCTTATTAATGGAGAGCAACTTACTCAACTGATGATAGACTATAATCTCGGATGCACCACCCAGCAGACTTACGAACTCAAGAAAATTGACAGCGACTATTTTGGTGAAGAATAACCAGTAGAAATAAGGCGGTATAATACAAGTGGTTAAACGCTATCGGGCGCATGGTTGTAAGAAGAAAGATTGTACATTTAATGAGAATTTTGCTGGCCGGAACGATTTATTTTTAAAAGTGGCCGGCAGTGCTTAGCCTCGGACATTGCCACAACCCCAAAAATAAAATGAAAAGATTTTTACTTATACTGACCGTTATCTTTTCCTTGACAGTTGTGCGAGGACAAACAAATGTTTATCATACTTTCCCTGATTCTGCAGTCTGGAGAGTGGATTATTATTGTCACAATATTCTACAGTACACAATTATTGCCAACTATTATTTTCAATATAGTATTACTGGTGATACCCTGATAAATTCAAATGTTTATAAAAAAATATACAGATCTTTCGTATTCGAAAACAATGTCTATCATGATACGCCCATTCTTCCTTCCCCGCCCCCACCTTCGGGTTATGTCGGAGCATTGATAGATGATCCTGCAGCCAATAAAACATTTTTTGTTTTCCCCGATTCAACGAACGATTCTCTTCTTTATAATTATAACCTCGATGTTGGCGATACTTTAAGAGGGTTTATTACTCAATACCAATATAACTTCAACATCAAACCGGTTGTTTCATCAATAGATTCGGTTTTAGTGAATGGACAATATAGGAAAAGATGGAATTTCGGCCCGATCAATTATTCCTCTCTGTATATTATTGAAGGAATTGGTTCAAGCGCTGGTCTGATTGAACAGGTTTATACTTATGCTACTGATTTTACTGACAGACACCTCGTATGTGTAAAAGACGATACAGGGTCAATCTTTACTTCCGGTTACAACTCTGAAATAGGCTGTAATTTGATTTATGAAGGACTTAATGAAATAAACCCTGCGAATCACTTTCAATGTTTTCCTAATCCATTTTCAGTGCTGACAACTCTGCAAACCGACATTTTTCTGACTGACGCAACGCTGAAAATTTACAATTCATCTGGTCAACAGGTAAAGCAGATAAACGATATTTCCGGAAAGATAATCACGATACATCGTGACAATTTATCAAGTGGACTTTACTTTTTAAAACTGATGCAGGGCAATAAAATTCTAATAACAAACAAATTTGTTATCACGGACAATTAAAAAATAATGCACGTTTTCCTGACAGGCGTTTGCTTTCAGTGGCGGGGTAGCCAATTGTTAAGAAGCAAAAAAGACCCCGCACATTTTTAATGAATTCTTCTAATAAAAAACGGAGCATTATGAAAAAGTCGATATTCCTACAATTACTAATTTTCTTTTCTCTCTCAGTGAATGCGCAGGAGAAATCAGATAACGCCAGAAACCTGACAATCAAATTCCCACTTTCATCTTTGTTCGGAGATATCTATGGTGAAAGCATGGGTGTTGGAATTGGAATAGAGAGAATGCTTAAAACAAATTTAAGTTTTTCTCAGGAAATTGGTTACATTTTCCACGTTGACAGAACTTCAATGCTTTCTGAAGATTTAGAAAACATAAATGGCTTCAGGTTCACTTCTGAAATAAGAAAATATTTGAACAAAAAAGAAATTCCTGAAAGTGGCTTTTTTGCAAATATGGAATTTGAGAATATTTTCACCAGGTCAATTCAGGAATCCCGGACAATTGAAAGTAACAAAGTGGAAAACAAAATCACAAGGTACAGAGGTGCACTTACCGCTAATTTGGGGGTTTTATTTTATTGGGACAAATTCAAAAAAAGTAAAATCACCCTGGAACTTATTGGTGGTGGTGGATTGGGTTATATAAATGCGAATTCAAGTGTCGATCCGGAGTGCCTGGGGATTAAGTCAGACTATAATTCAGCCAAAGGATTTTATCCATGGTTGAATCTTGATTTAAGAATCGGATATATACTGAAATAGAAACAAACAGCTTCAACAAATAAGACCCAAATTGAGCGATTTATCGCTGCACTCCAATCGCTCAACTTTTTAAGACATAAACCCTGCCGGCCATTTCCGGCCGGGCTGTTGTTACAAAAAAAAATTAAATCGCAGCCGGAAAGGTTGTTGCGGCTGCCCCCGCATAAGTGGCTAAACAGGGATTTGAGTGAGGGTTGGCCCAAAGATGCAGGATTACCGATTTGCTTAAAACCTTTTTTCAATATCTAAAAAACTTATGTCTACCTAACAGGGCCATACTCTAAAATCGGCGACAAAAACATACCGCCGATTCATCGTGCAAAAAAAGATCAGATTTTAGCTCATTGGCTGAAAAATATATACTTTTTTGATATACCTTAGCGGTATAAAATATAGATTATGAAAACAATATCATTAAAAGTAGACGACGCTGTATTCGGAGAAACTGAAAAGATCCTTTCACGAATTAAGAAAACCAGGAATCGTTACATAAACGAAGCCTTAGATTATTATAACCGACATCAAAGTAGAATCATTCTGGAGAAAAAACTTAAGGATGAATCAGCCCTGGTAGAAAAGGAGTCTTTAACTGTTCTTAACGAATTCGAAAGGATAGATTATGCCGGTTAAACAATTTGAGGTCTGGATTGCTAACTTAAATCCACAAACAGGAACTGAACCAGGTAAAACAAGACCGGTTCTGATAATTCAGACAAATCTCCTTAATAAACTTCCGCATCCCTCAACTATTGTCTGTCCTATCACAACTAAAGTAGAAAAAGAAGCTGATATCTTAAGAGTCTATCTCAAAAAAGGAATGGCTGATTTACTTGAGAACTGTGATATTATGATAGATCAAATCAGAGCAATTGACAATAAAAGACTGGTTAGAAAAATTGGTGCTGTTCCTTCTGATTTGATAGATATTATAAAAGAAAATATAAAAATAACACTTGACCTGGAATAGCATATACGAGTTTTGTCGGAGTGCTGAGGCTCCGCATTCTTCAGGTTAAAACAATATCTGACGGATTGTGATTGCCGGAATAATTACCAACGGTTTTGCCCTGTTTGCAGGAATTTTTTGAGCGAAAATGAATAATTGGTTGAAAACGGGTGTAAGGATTTGCAAACAGGAAGAGTTGATCTTAGTAACAAGTTACCTGCAAGGTTAAAGAAAAAACAGAGACGACCATCGATGTAATGAAATGATTGTATCGTATCTTTGTAAAAAATAGAAATAATGGATTTGCAAACCAGGAAATTGAATGCTATAAAATACCTGATTGGTCTGTAGGACGAAAAGGCTTTTAGTAAAATAGAATCTACAATTTTTGAGAGCCAGAATGCACAAGAAGTTAAAAGGGATTTAAAACCTTTTACACAAAGACAGCTATTAACAAGAGCAAAACAATCAAACAAAGATTACCAGGCAGGCAAATTCAAGGCTCAGGAACAATTGGAAAAAGAAGCTGAAAATTGGTAATCCTATGAAAATAATTTTCGGGTCATTTTCATAACTCTATTCTTACCATAACCCATGTTTTTCCTCATACGCATTGATATACTGCCCTAACTCCCGCAAGCGCTTATTTGCCAGTTCCTGATCAAATTGTTCTGAATCATAGTTATCCCCAAGCAAATCGAGTAATTCTAAATATCCATCTATTTCCGGATGACACAGGTGATAGATTATTTCCTGATATCTGCGAACGCCGCCAAAATCCTCGGGTGGGGCAGCCCTTGCCCCATCGGGACATTGAGCCCATTTTGAAAGCCCGGATTTGATATTCTCCAGAACAATGGTGTGCTTCCAGCCATCCGCTATATCGTACTCATAAGGCAGTGTATCTCCCACTTGCTGAAGTACATCTTTAATCTTGACCCTTTTATCATAAATCGTCACACCACCGCCCCACAATACCGGATTGGTCGTGGGAACTTCATCGTGTCTGAAACAATAGATGTATTTGTTCTCCCAGCCAAAAGCGATTTGGATGATATGGTGGAGTTTGTTGAGTGAAAAGGTTTCCGGGATTTTTATTAACCGCCAGATTGGTGGAGTGATCCCGTCAATGGTAATTCTGAGGTAGTACATAGCGGTAATTATTCATTTTCAAAGATATGAAAAGAACCTGATGTAAACGGTAAGGTTCCAGAAAGCAAGGGTCATGAAACGGCGCACCAGCAGGAGAGATTTTCCCGGATAAAGGGGTATTGGAAGCAAGGATCGGGCCTGCCCCGCCATATCGGTGGGATCTTTTCGTCTTTGCCTGTTTACTCAGGCAGACAGTCGTAAGATAAATATTTACCGAACTATTGAATTGAATAATAATCGCTAAATTAGTAGTTGAATTGGAAGTAACTGAAGCACATACCGGAGTCTGGCGCAGCTAAACTAATTCTTATGGATTAAAATACAGGAGGTGCCTTATGCATATAGCTGAAAATAATAACTACAGCCAACTTATTGGAAAAATTTCAGAAACCTTTACTCAGCGAAGGAACAATGCCAGTATTGCAGTTAACCAGCATCTGGTGAATACCTACTGGAAAATCGGACAATAAATGGTTGAATTTGCACAGGATGGAAATACCAAAGCTGAATATGGAAAAGCGCTGCTGCCTGAGTTGTCAATCGACTTGTCGCGCACACCGGGTAAGGGCTTTAGCTTGAGTTACCTCATCTGAATGAAACAGTTATATATAATGTTCCCAATTTCTGCGGAGGTTTAGCACAATTTGGGCCGGACTCATATTGTGGAATTGCTTAAAATTGATAACCCGCTGGAACGATCATTCTAACTAAAATTGTCCATGATCCTTTTTCTGTTTTCGCTTTCTTTATCGTTTTTGTGATACAATTCAATAAAGACGATTTTTTGTTCTTCCTGAAACCAGGCATAAATCAATCGCAAACCACTGTTCACTCCCCTGCCCTTTAATGCTTTGCAGGCAATTTTTTTAACTTTAATAATGCAGGTTTTCAATCCCAGGTTTTCAATACGATAACTAAACGGAGGTCTTTCATCTGGATTTACTACCAGTACGCGTTTTACTACCCCGAGATCATCGTTCAGCGTTCTGTACTTTTTCAAAAGGGTTTTCACATCCTTTTTAAATTCAGCAAGTTCGTCAAAGGTCATAGTCCTTCAATTTCTTCCGCATAGTTTCTTACAGAATAGGGCGCCTCTCTGTAAAAAGCCAGTTCATAATTGATTTCTTCCCCTTCCTTCGAAGCCAGCCAGGGCATATCATGGTGCGAATAATTACTTACTGCAGCGGCCGACCAATCGCTTAATTGCTCAATTACCCGGTCAATGATTTCCTTTTCACTTGCTTTAAGAACGGTCAAATCAGCTTTTACCAAAGGTAAGTAGCGTGTTTGCGGATAGTTATGATAGGTTGATTTTACTCTTTGCAACTGACCATTTTCAATCATCTGATGAATGATGCTATCCAGTTCGCGGGCAACAGGCCCATAGGGCAGCTTTCTGTATGTTGCACCGGTTAAATGCTCCTCGTGCAATTCATAATAATTGAAATCGGAAAAATAGAGTAGCTTATAAAGAACCGTTTCACCTACGTTGGGTTTCCCCGCGCATCTTTCCAGAATGTAGAGCAGCACATTCTTAAACTTATCCAGATTAAATGTTGGAACTGATATCCGCTCCTGATTTCTGTCTGACTTCTTTTCGGATACTGCCTCAATATAACCACTTGAGGAAAAATCTTCCGACATAAAATCATCTATCGAAAATCCTAAAACCAAAGAGAGTTTCTGCAGTTCAAGGATATCAACTCCCCTGTTCCCCATCTCAATCTGAGCCAGGGAAGGTCTGGATATTTTAACTTTTATTGCCAGTTCCTTCTGCGACAACTCCTTCATTTTCCGAAGCCCGGCAATACGTTGTCCAATTTGTTTTTTAGACAATCTGAAATTCATACCAATGAGTGTTTGCTGATTATACGGAACGAAGATAGTAAATGTTTCAATATAAAACAATACATAGTCACATAATAGAACAATTTTGTTTACTTAATATCACACGAAGTGACAGCAGGTTATACAAATGCATACAAGCCAGGCATTAGTATTTCTACGGCATAATGGATTTTATAAGCGAACAGCCTGGCAGATAAAAATTGCCTACGTCAGAAAATAAGACGCAGGCAAACATTACGGTCAACATTACGACGCTGGAAGAATGGGTTACTGATAAGCGCCCGGGTAATAACTGCATGCGACAGAAAATAAGACACAGGCCAACAATAGATGGAAGTTGTCAGGAAACTATCCTCAATGAACAAAAACTCCTGCAGACTGCAGAATTAAATAACTGAATTTGCCGGCAGGTAACAGAAAGGAGTCTTCATTCTTCCTCTTCCATACTGAGTCTGAATTAAACACATCAACCCTTATTCATTCTAAAAAACTTTAGTAACAAACCTGACCTCAATCGGGGCTCAACCGTTTTCTATCTTTTTAACCGTGTTCAGAGTTCGAAAGTCTAATTGTGAGAGGGAGGCAAATCCTGCTATATCAGCAATCAGAAGATTACAATATCTGCAAGGCTATTGATAAAAAATCAGTTAATTTTGCCAGCCTTATTTAATGTGAAACAATGATTGAAAATATCCTTACGGCAAATGCTGTAAAAGCAGTAAATCAACTTTTTAATACTCAGATCGAATCTTCAGCGCTGGCCGTGCAACGAACCATTCCGGCCTACCGGGACCAGGGGGATTTTTCGTTGGTGGTTTTTCCGCTGCTGAAAATTTCGCGCAAATCGCCTGAAGAAACCGCAACCATGCTTGGCAATAGGATACTTTTAAACATGCCTGATGCGGAGAGCTTTGGCGTGGTTAAAGGTTATCTGAACATCAGGATAAAACCGGAATACTGGATGCAGTTCCTGTCTGCAAACCAGAATAAGTCGTCTTATGGAATAATAGAAACGTCTTCCGGCAACCCTGTTGTGGTTGAATATTCATCGCCGAACACCAACAAACCGCTTCACCTCGGGCACATCCGCAACAACCTGCTGGGTTATTCGGTTTCAAAGTTGCTGAAAGCCAGTGGCAAAAATGTGGTGAAAGTTAACCTGGTCAATGATCGCGGTATCCACATCTGCAAATCAATGCTGGCCTGGAAACTTTTTGGCAATGGTGAAACACCGGAATCATCAGCAAAAAAGGGCGATAAACTGGTTGGCGACTTTTATGTGCTGTTTGATCGTAAATACAAGGAAGAATTGTCTGAACTGATGTCCAATGGCTTGAATGAGGATGAAGCTGCCGCCAAATCAGGGTTGATGATGCAGGCCCGGGAAATGTTGTTAAAATGGGAAGCCCGGGACGAAGAGACCCTGAAGCTTTGGAATACCATGAACGGTTGGGTTTACAAAGGTTTCGAACATACCTATAAGCGCCTGGGCGTTGATTTTGATAAAATCTATTATGAATCTCAGACGTACCTACTCGGAAAAAAAATAGTTGAAGAAGGGCTAAAAGATGGTGTACTGTTTCGTAGAGAGGATGGTTCCGTATGGATTGACCTGACGGAAGAAGGCCTTGATGAAAAACTGCTCCTGCGCAGCGATGGAACCTCGGTTTACATGACCCAGGACCTGGGCACAGCACAACTCAGGGCCGATGATTACGATCCCGAAAAGCTTATTTATGTAGTGGGCAATGAGCAAAACTACCATTTCGATGTGCTGAAGCTTATCCTGAAAAAGATGGGCCGCCCTTGGGCTGAGAGCATTTATCATTTATCCTATGGCATGGTAGAACTGCCCGAAGGTAAAATGAAATCGCGCGAAGGCACTGTGGTGGATGCCGATGACCTGATGGACGAAATGATTGCCACCGCCCGGGCTATGACAGAAGAGTTAGGGAAGATTGAGGATTTTAACAGCAGCGAGGCTGAAGCTCTTTACAAAATGGTTGGTCTGGGCGCTCTGAAGTATTTTATCCTGAAGGTTGACCCACGAAAGAACATGACTTTTAACCCACGCGAAAGCATTGATTTCAATGGGAATACCGGCCCATTCATCCAATACACCCATGCCAGGATCAGGTCAATCATGCGTAAAGCAGGGGAGGAGGCCCGATTCACAAATGCAGACTCTTTGCATCCGCAGGAAGCGGACCTGCTGATTATGCTTTACCAGTTTCCACAGATGGTCGGGCAGGCAGCAACGGAATTAAGCCCTTCTTTTATTGCCAATTACCTTTTTGAGGTTGCCCGGCAGTATAATCAGTTTTATCATGAACTGACCATCCTGAAAGAGGAAAACCCCGAAATTCGCTCTCTCAGGCTAGCCCTATCGCAACTTACTTCTATTGTTGTAAAAAACGGGATGGATTTGCTTGGAATTGAAGTTCCTGAGAAAATGTAGGTTGTTTCAAAACCAGCAGGGACACGACATGTCATGTCCCTAAAGGTTTTGAAACATCAGGCCTCAGCAAAATTTGAACTGCACATACTATTGCTGTAAAAAAGAAAAAAGCTGTTCCTGGATGGAAAACAGCTTTTTTTAATCAGGGATTGAGGAGGGGTTATCCGTTTGAATATTTGATGGTTTTCCATCAAATGACTTCATTCAATATATAGACAATCGAAAACGGTTTTACCCCTATTCCTCAAAAAAAAATACTTCGGTTTGTCCGGAGTATTTTTCAAAAGCCATCAGTTTTACCTGATATTTATTTTTTGTGTGGTTACTCCGCTGTCTGTTGTAATCTGAAGCAGATAAAAACCATTTTGCAGGTTCCGGATACTTATCCTTGTCAGAAGGCCCTGATTTACAGATTCATAAACTACCTTTCCGCTGACATTAAACAGCCTGAGACTGTTAATTTCTTCAGTGGCACTAACATTCAGGACATCGTTTGCCGGATTGGGATAAACAAGCAGCCGGTTTTCCTGACCCGGATTTTCAACGCCCACGCCTGTTATCTGTACTTCAACAGTATTTGAAGGGCCTGATACACCGTTGGTATAAACCGCCGTTACAAAATAGCCGTATGTTCCGTTACCGAGGTCCGGATCGGAGTATTCAGTTACAGGCACTGATTCGGCAATGACCGCCCCGTTCCTGTAAACATTATAGCCAATCAACGCACGTGAACTTTGTGAATGGGCTGCTGTTCCGGCTAAAGCCAGATTTTTTCTCTCAGATTTTTTCAGATATATCGTTTGTGATTCAATTGCCTGAGAAGCTGCCAATTCATGCACCGATCCATCGGCATACTGAACGATTGCCCTGATCAGATATGCTTCATTCCAGGAAGCCCAGCTACCGGCGTGATCGTAATCCCATGAGCGGCCATTGTCAAAATTCTCATCGTAGGCAAGGAAAGTGGTTTCATTGATGGATCCAAAACCGACAACAAAGTCTCCGTTAACCATCAGGTTGTCCCCTGAAATATCAACTTCAAACCAGTTGTTATCAATTGCAAATTCACCTGCTTCAAATAGCAGTTCATTTGAAGGCATTCCGGATACATCATCCCAACCGTAAATCCCGGCATTGAAACTGCCGTCACCACCATCGAGCGTGGTATAATATTTCAGTTTCAAAATCTGGCATGGCCCTGCTGGTGACATGTGGGTTGACATCGCATAGCCATCGTAGTTGTATGCACCGGTAAAATTACCATTGTCGTCATAAATCAGTTCTTCTGTTCCGCTGCTTCCGCCTGGTGCGGTCCAGTGAAGGTTAACCGTGTTTTCGATCGGTTCAGCTATCAGTTCCAGCGGGGCAGCCAGGACTTCACCTTCCACAGTCAGGTGAACCGGAATGTCAACCGATGGATTGTTGATGCTGTTGTTTGAGACAACAATAAAGGCATCGTATTCACCTGATTCCAGGGTAGAAGCATTGAAACTTACAATGGGCTGCGATGTTTCGCCAACCGGGGTTGAGCCGGACGTCGGATAAACACTCAGCCATGTGGCTGTAACCGGATCAATTGTTATTGTCCAGTCAAGGATTGCATTTCCATAGTTGCCGATGGTTAAAGGGTTGGTAGCGATCTCGCCGGCATTTAATGTCAGATTGAATTCTACAGGCGTTATTTCTATCTGTGCGCCAACTATAGTTGAACCCAATTGGCCAATCATCCTATACATGCCCCCGTTATACTGATTTTCGTTAAATCCACCGACATAGCCGCTGGTATTGTCAAAAAAATCACCGGCAAGGAATTGTTTGCTTGAAGTTCCTCCAAAATAGGTCCAGGTAAGGCCGCCATCAAAACTATAGGATACTCCGGTTTCACCTGTAGCAGCGCCGGTAGATACATAAGTGCTGGGAGAGCCCGGAACAGCCATTAGGTCACTTTTTAGAAAAGGTCCTGTAAAAGTGAGTGTTTCCCAGCTTGTACCGCCATTGCTGGTCTTTTTAGCAGCAAAGGTTCCCTGCGTTTGAGCAACAATACCATTATCGGGATCAGTAAAAGCGATCAGATTGATTCCTCCATTGGTTGCCGGTGTAATACCGGTACTGGTAACCATCCAGTTAAATCCGCGGTCATCAGAAATATAAACCTTGCTTTTATTGGTTCCGAACATGATGGTATTCTCTCCGGTAGTTTCAATAACCGAGGTCCACCCGCCTTCGCCACTTACCGGAGTTCCACCGGTAATGTTGGCCTGTGGAACCCTTTGCCATGTTGCTCCTCCATTAACTGTTGTGTATATTTCAAAGTAACCGTCTTTAACATCGCCATGGCACATACCTTCCATCTCATTCCAGAAATAGACATTGTTAGCAAACGATGTTGAACCCTGCAACGCACCCGGAAGTTGTGTCCATGTTTGTCCGCCATTTGCTGTTTTGTAAACACCACAGGTGTTGCTCTGGTTGCCTACGCCGTTATAAACGGCAACATAAGCGATATTGGCATCCAAAGCACAAATATTGCCAAGGCCGTAAGTAGTTCCTCCAATCACCTGTCCGGATGTCCAGGTTTCGCCACCATTGATGGTGCGTGTAAATTCATTAATTGTTGCGCCGCCACTGGAACCATCATAAGCAGTAGCCCAGGTCACGGACGGGGAGGCTGCATGAACGTAACTGATTCCGCGGGAAGCTGCCGTAAAGCCTGTATTCTGAATCAACCAGGTAGCCAGGTTATTGCCCGGGGTTATGCCAATGATTATCCGGTTGTCGTCGTTAAAATTATTGCCTCCCGGGTTTAACGATCCAATGGCATAATATCCGTTGTACGAACCTGACCAACCCCAGTTGAAATGGAATTTGTTATCACTCAATCTGTATCCGTCGCAAACCCAGGCATGACCACCACTGGCAGTGCTTGAACCTGCATAATACACAGGACGTCCGGCATCGAGATCGGTGCGCATCAATGCCCACCAATCGGCCATAACCGGGTAATTGGTTTTGCTTTTCAATTCAGTGGTGGGAGCATAATTGAAGAAGTTGACCAATGCAAATGGAACATCTTCGCTGTAAGCGCCTGATCCGCCGGCAGCATATTGCATATTCACAGAAACCCCGGCATGATACATCAGAGTTGCAACTGCAGTATTGTTGGAAGTAACATTATCAGGCATTGCTGCATAATTGTAGGTTGTACTGCCGAAGTCGGCCGATTGCAAGCCATAAGTTTCATGAACATAAGAATGATAACCAATGCCCGTAGCCGGAAACGCGTGATATTTCATAATCTGCGACATGGTTGTGGCAACACAACCTGTCCAGGCATGGTTGCAGGAGCCAAATCCGGCCCCGTTCTCAACAGGGCACAGCGTGTTGTAGTAGCAACCCTGGTCCCAGGTGGTTGTGAGCAACGGATTTACATCCAGAAGCTCACGCTCCATATTGTTGGTCAGGATTTTATCCCATTGGGTTCTGGTTTCTGCATTGCTCAACCCGGCACCGGCAATTTCGGACAATTGCCTGTTGTAATTTTCAAGCCAGGATTTGGCTTCCGGATTTATATCATTGGCAGATGTCTTTCCCTCATAGGAAAACCCGAGGATGGGAATCGAAGCATCATCTGCAGCCACCATCACGAATCCGCCTGAAGTAAATGTGAAGGTGTAAAAGGTAATCAGACCTTCATAAACGGTTTCAAAAGAACCGTTTAAGGAAAAATCGTGAATTGAAGCAGGAGCATAATTTGCATAGTGGTTCAATGCCACTTGTCCGGCTACTTTTTTACTAACCGGATTGGCCATGGCAGCCATTGTTAACACAGCAAGTAAAATTGTAAAGGTTTTTTTCATTTTTACTAAAGGTTTGGTGAGATAGTGAATGCTGATTGTTGAATTAAATCGTAAGCGAAAAATTATTCCGGATGGTTTTTAACCGTCTTAAAGTATTTTGACCATGAGAGAATATAAGCTTAGTATTTTATCAAAAAAAGTCAAAGAAGTAACTGGTACAAAACCCTGAACTGGTTTTATATCAGTTTGGTAACCATTTCCTGTGGTGATGCAAATATAATATCGGGATTTTCCACCGCTAATTCTGCGGAACTTCCGTAACCATACAGCACGGCAGCAGAAGAAATTCCGGTTAAGCGGGCGCCAATAATATCGTAATTGCGGTCACCAATCATCAGGATTTTCGATGAAGGCTCAAGTCCCAGCTTTTCGAGAGTATAGATTATCAGTTCGGCTTTTTCACTTCTCTGGCCGCTGATTTCGCACCCGGAAACAGTCTCCAACAAAGCCGTGAAACCTGCTTTTTCGGCAATTTTAACCGCGTAAATTTCAGCTTTCGAAGTAACAAGGCTGAGTTTAAAACCGTTGTCTGATAGTTGATGCAAGGCTTCCGGAATACCTTCGTAAACTTCAAATTCATACAATCCCTGCCTGCCATAATACTCCCGGTAGGTAAGTGTTGCCAGTTCTGCCATGGCATCATCAAATCCAAAAAGCGATTTGAAAGAATTCCGCAGGGGCGGGCCGATAAAGGGGTTCAGGTCTGACGGCCAATCAATTTCGGGGATTTGAAGTTTTTCAAGTGTATAGAAAACAGAGTTGAAAATCCCGGGTCTCGAATCTATCAGTGTACCATCAAGGTCGAAAAAGAGGTTGGTGAATATCATTTTTAGGAATGTATAGACGCGATGCTTCGCGTCTCAGGTTATAATTGGTTACAAGATTTCAGGGTTTCAAAGTTACAGAGATATATAGTTGGTGGCTGAGTGTTTTGCGATATAATTGTGTTTAATGACGAACGTATAATTCGCAAAATGTATCGAAGCCCAGAATTGGTGGCTGAGTAGTTGTATTGTAGAATTTTTCAGTAGAGACGCGAGGCCTCGCGTCTCTTTTCATAAGACGAATTTAAACACAACATATCGAAGCCCGGAATTTCAGGGTTTGCTGGCTGAGTAGTTGTATTATAGAATTTTTCAGTAGAGACGCGATGCCTCGCGTCTCTTTTCATAAGACAAATTTAAACACAACATATCGAAGCCCGGAATTTCAGAATTACATGGTTACAAAATCAGGATTCGTAGTAGAGACGCAATGCTTGCGTCTAGAGCTTTAATTATAGTCTCTGTTCGTTTTTGGATTACCTGAAACGATATTTTTATTTCATAAATTCTATACCAAACTGTAATTTAATATAAAACAAAGCCGATCCCGAAGGACCGGCTTTGTTGACAATTTATCAACTGAAATTAAAGAAGCCCACCATTCTTATAAACCTGCAACTGCGCGTCGTAGAATTTATTAATGGTCGTTGATTTATCATTGGTAATATTTGTCAAAGCCCCGGTCGTAAAATCAACCCGGATCACATCGCCGGTTTGCAGGGCAATTTCCTCAAGCATACCCTCTTTGTATGTAAGGATAGGCAAAGCAGCATTGATGGCATTGCGTTCATAAATTGCTCCGTAAGATTCGGCTATTATGCACTGAACGCCAAGCGCTTTGAAACAATCAACTGCTTGCTGCCGCGAACTGCCTGCCCCGAAGTTCTTGGTGGTCACCACGATATCCCCTGGTTTGGCTTTCTTTGCAAAATCCTCATAACCTTTCAGGTTGTCAAAGGTATATTGTCCCATTTCTTTGATATCAGTGATGGCCAGATATCGGTTGTGGAAGATCATATCGGTATCGATATCGTCCTGACGGATAACCCAAACACGGCCCTCAACCGTTGTTTTTGCTTCGGCTGGTGCTGTTTTTATTCTGGCTTCAGCAACTGCTACACCTTCTTTCGCGGCAAATAAAGCCGGTTCTGCAGGAATGGCATCGGGTGTGGTAATGTAACCGGCAACCGCGGAGGCTGCTACAGTTGCAGGACTGGCTAAATAAACAAACCCTTTGCCCTGTTTGCCCGAAAAGTTACGGTTACCTGTACTGATGGTTACTTCATCGGGGCCGTTTTGCCCAACCTGACCGGCAGCGCAGCCCGCGCAACCGGCGTTAGAAACCATAGCGCCTGCATCCTTGAATATTTTGATCAATCCTTCGTCCAGCGCTTGTTGCCAGATTTGATCAGTTGAAGGAACAACTTTAAGAACCACGCCCGGTGCCACTTTTCGATCTTTAAGGATTGCCGCAGTAACCCTGAGGTCATCAATCCGGCCATTGGTGCAACTACCGATAAAAGCGGAGTCGATCTTGGTTTTCAAGACTGATTCAACCGAAGTATTGTCGTGTGGATGGCCGGGATTGGCAACCATCGGAACGAACTTGCTGATGTCGATGTCGAAAGTACTGACATAAGCAGCATTTTCATTGGCTTTTACTGCCTGATACCTATTGCCTGTTATCTTTTCAAGTTCAATGAGTACTTTTTCATTTGGGGTGAAAAGCACAATGATGGCGCCCATTTCTGTTGCCATGGATGAAATTGTGATTCGCTCATCAAGGCTCAGGTCTTCAACTGCTTCGCCATAAACTTCAACACTGTAGCCAAGCAGCTTATTGGCGCCAAAAACAGAGAGAAGATTAAGCACAATATCTTTCGCTGTAACGTTGGCCGGGCGTTTCCCGTTCAGGTTCACTTTTACCGACTCAGGAACTTTAAACCATACCGCCCCTTTTGCCCATGCGGCGGCAATGTCCTGATCGCCCATGCCCTGACCGAAAGCCCCTATGGCTCCCATAATGTTGGCATGTGAATCGGTCGAAACGAAGGTGGAGCCCGGGTAAGCCAGCCCTTTATCAATGGCCAGGTGAGTGCCGATTCCCGAATCCACATCGTAAACCTTGATGTTGTTCTGCCTGGCGTAAAGCCTGCAATAGTGCTGATTGGCAGCATATTTCTGGTCTGAACCTCCGGGATTACAATCGAAAGTAAAAACGGTGTGGCTGGCATCGGCAATGGTCAGCCCATTGTCTATGAGGTTCTTAACTACATTGGCACCGCCAAAATCGCGGGCTACGCGCGAATCGATAAAAACATCGATGATATCGCCCGGTTTTACTGTAGCCTGGTTTGAATGACTGGCGAGGATTTTTTCAATTACTGTCATAATTTCTGTTTCTGGATGTTTTGAAAATTAGATTTTCAGTCTTTCACGGAAAGGCTCAAAGGTCATGAAATCAGCATGATGTACTACGTAGGCTTCTGTTGTTCGTTTTACCATATTCCCTTCACCTGCGTGTGTGGCGATAATATGGCAAACGGCAGCCGGTACGCCGCACACTTCAGCAAGTGAAACGCCTGAAAAAGGGTGGCGCAGGTATTTCCCATAATTTCCCTGAACCGATTTACCGTCTTTCATCTCATATTCGAGCAGTTTACCCACATCGGCCAGGATGGCTCCGGCAATTAATACGTCCATGTCAACCGGAAGATCGGTTTTAAAAAACAAATTCATCTGGTTGCCACAATCTTTGGCAATGTGCACTACCGCCCGTTTGTGGCCCATAAAAGTTACTTTAAGATCGGGTCCGGCAAGCAGGGTAAACGGAATGGTGTTCAGGTCTTCAGGCGTAAGCACACTTTTTTGAAGGGCCAGTGCCCAGGTGTTGGTAGTGGTTTCACGAAGCATCGGGTCGTTGATCCATTCAATCTCCGGCCAAAGTTCTTTTGCCTGTTTTATGAATTCGGGTTTGATTTCTGGTGTCATTGCTGTTATTTTTTTAAGTGTATTTAATAGGCTCCCCTTTGCTTGCGGTTAAACAAAGGGGAGCAGTTAATCCTGTAATCAAATGATTTATTTCAGTTTGGCAATAATAGCCTCAGCCATCTGTTGCGTGGAAGCTGCACCCTGATTGATAACGTCAGGTGTGCCTTTGAGTTTCATCATATCATAAGCACGCACTTTGCCTTCAGCAACAACTTCGCTGACTGCTTTGCGGATGCGGTTGGCCATATCCCATTCATCAAGGTGCTCGAGCATCATCACGGCTGATAAGATCATCGCGATCGGGTTTACGATGCTGGTTTCGTAGCCTGCATATTTCGGTGCTGAACCGTGTGTGGGCTCGAAAACGCCGATACCCAACTCAGGGTTGAACTGAGCGCTTGTTGCAAATCCAAGTCCGCCGATCAATCCTGCAAAAGCATCGGAAACGATGTCACCAAACATATTACCGGCAACGATTACATTGTAGTTTTCCGGATTCTTAGTGAGCCACATGGTCATGGCATCAATGTTAACGTCTTCTACGCGGATGTTTGGATATTCATTTTTACTCATGTCCTGGGCAATCCGGAGCATCATACCCGAAGTTTCGCGGATTACATTCGGTTTTTCGCAAACAGTAACTTTGTCAAATCCGCGTTTTTTGGCGTATTCAAAAGCCGCTTTCACTATGCGTGTAGTGTATTTTTTTGTAAAAATACGTGTTGAGACTGCAAGCTCCGGGCGCGGGCACCATGCAAAATTTGATTTGAATTTCGGGTGGGTCATCAGGGCATCATATACCTGATCGCCGGGGTTGGTCCATTCAACTCCGCCGTATAATCCCTCGGTGTTCTGACGGAAAATCATTACATCAATTACCGGTTCCTCAATCGTATCGTTTTTCCCCCTCCTGATGAAATTTAACGGATTTCCTGGCAGGGTTTGGCAGGGGCGCATGCAGATATCCAGGTCGAACATCTGTCGCATGGACACAATGGGGCTGTAATAGGTAAAACCTTTACCCTGCAATTCAGGAGCCAGTTCTGCTGCTGTTTTGTCTTTCGGTTTTGAGGTAATGGCTCCGAAAAGAGCGATTTTATGCTTTTTAAGTAAATCAATGGTGCGGTCGGGCAGGGGATTGCCTTCTTTGCACCAGAATTCCCAGCCGATATCGCCGTGAACATAATCTGCTTCAAACCCTGCTGCTTCCAGCACGCGGATGGTTTCTTCCAGTACAACTTTTCCTATGCCGTCGCCGGGCAATGTTACGATGGTTCTTTTTGCCATTTCTACTAATTTTGTTTGTTGAATTGTTTCTGATCAGAGCATCAAAAATATGGAACAAAACTTCATTCCCAAATGATTTTGAAAAATATTTTTCAGCTTCATTATCATAACTGTAGAGGCTGTCAACAGGCAGTTCCGGACTTCCGTGATCCATAATTGACAATAGTTTCACGATTAGTTTTGTATTTTTGCAGCATTAAAGTCACCTTTCTTATGAATCTTAATGCACATCTGAAGCAACCGCTCTTCAGGAAAATAGCTTCCGCAGCCGCAGAATTAAACCTGCCGGTGTATGTGGTTGGTGGCTTTGTACGCGATATTTTTCTAAATAGGACATCAAAAGATATTGATTTTGTGGTGGTTGGTGATGGGGTGGAAGTAGCCGGCCGTTTTGCCTCAAAACTCAGGGGCCACCATAAGGTGAGTATTTTTAAAAATTTCGGCACCGCCATGGTCCATCATAAGGATTTTCAACTTGAATTCGTTGGTGCGCGCCGCGAATCCTATCATCCGGAATCGAGAAAACCAGATGTTGAAGGTGGTACCCTTGAAGACGACCAAAAACGCCGCGATTTTACCATCAATGCGCTGGCTATCAGCCTGAATGATGCAGATTATGGCTCGCTTGTCGATCCGTTTGATGGTGTCGGCGATATTGAGCGGGCAATTATCCGAACCCCGCTTGATCCTGATATTACCTTTTCAGATGATCCTTTGCGGATGATGCGTGCCATCCGGTTTTCGTCTCAACTTGGGTTCAGCATCTTTGCAGAAACATTTCAGGCCATTCACCGTAACCGCGAAAGAATCAGCATTGTTTCCGGAGAGCGTATCAGTGAAGAACTTAATAAGATCATATTGTCTGATAAACCTTCGGTTGGCTTTAAACTGCTGGATGAGGCCGGGCTGCTTGAGCTGATCTTTCCCCAGTTTCTGGCGTTGAAAGGTGCGGAAACCAGGGATGGGAAAGGTCACAAAGATAACTTTTACCATACGCTTGAAGTGCTCGATCGTATTGCACCCAATACCAAGGATTTATGGTTGCGGTGGGCGGCTATTTTGCACGATATAGGCAAACCGGCTACCAGGCGCTATCAGGCTGAAGCGGGATGGACATTTCATGGTCATGAGGTGAAAGGCTCGCGCATGGTTCCCCAGATATTCAGGCAACTGAGGCTGCCACTGAATGAGAAGATGAAGTACGTGCAGAAAATAGTTTTTCTGCATTTGCGCCCCATTGTACTTTCAGAAGAAGAAGTCACCGATTCGGCCATCCGCCGGTTGTTGTTCGAGGCCGGTGATGATATTGATGATCTGATGACTCTCTGCGAAGCAGACATTACATCAAAAAATCCTGAAAAGGTAAAACGGTATCTTGAAAATTTTACCCTTGTACGTCAGAAACTAAAGGAAATTGAAGAGAAAGACAAAGTAAGAAACTGGCAACCGCCTGTTACAGGAGAAGTGATTATGGCGGTTTTCGGATTAAATCCCGGAAAGGAAGTCGGATTGATCAAAACAGCTATCCGGGAGGCTATTCTTGATGGTAAATTGGGCAATAATTATGACGAAGCCTATCATTTTATGATAGCCGAAGGCAAAAGCATGGGGTTACATCCTGTAAATGAACATCTTTAAAATTTGTTTTTATTATCTGAAATCATTAATTTTATTGCGCTAAATCAATTAAATCAAAGCAAACATGCACGTATATCGTTTCAGGCTTTTGTATGAAGATCAGGAGGACTTTCTCCGCGACTTTGATATTTTATCATCACAAACATTTGCCGACTTTCATAATATCATCAAGCAATCGATTGATTTACCCGGCAATGAACTGGCATCATTTTTTGTTTGTGACCGTAACTGGCGGAAAAAAAGGGAAATCACGCTCATTAAAATGCACAATGAGGCCCGGGAGGAAGCAGATTATGAAGAACGCCGTGGGCCTAAGCCCGCCCGCATACCCATTACGGAAATGGATAAAATCCGGGTTAAAGATAGCATTGACGACCCTCACCAACAACTGCTTTATGAATATGATTTTCTGAACCCAAAGGTATTTTTTATTGAGCTCACCCGGATTCTTGAAGCCGGCATTAAAGACCAATATCCTTTATGTGTGAAAAGCACCGGCAAACTCACACTCAATGCACCCATACTTCCGATACTGGAAACTATTGATATTGAAGAGGCTGAAATTGCATTAATAACTGAATTTGACGATATTATGAATAACGATGATGAGGATGATATCCCCATCGATCCTACCCTTGAGCAAAGCGCAGAATGGTAGGCCAAAAAGCCTTACTTCCGGACTACCCCACACTTTTGGTTATTGCCGGCCCAACCGCCGTTGGAAAAACATCGGTTGCCATTGAAGTAGCCCTGCATTTTGGATGCGAAATTATTTCCGCCGATTCAAGGCAATTCTACCGAGAACTCAGAATAGGAACTGCAACGCCATCTATTCAGCAGTTAGCCACAGTACAGCATCATTTTATCGGAAACCTTTCGCTTGCTGAAGATTATAATGTTGCACGTTACGAGCAGGAAGTTCTTTCGCTATTGACTGATCTGTTTGCTAAAGGAAAAGTTGTGGTTATGACCGGTGGTTCCGGATTATACATCAAAGCTGTTTGCGAAGGAATTGATGTTTTGCCCGATGCTGACCTTTTATTGAGAGAATCACTACAGTTTAAACTTGAAAGTGAAGGTTTGGCTTCTTTGCGGGGAATGCTGCAAAAACTTGATCCGGAATATTATCAGATTGTCGATCTGGCCAATCCAAACCGGATTATCCGGGCATTGGAAGTTTGTTTGGCCACTGGAAAGCCTTATTCGGTTTTCCGCAAACATAAACCAGCCCAACGTGATTTCCGGATTATTAAAATCGGACTGGATCTCCCCCGCGAAGAACTGCACCACAACATCAATAACCGTGTTGACCAGATGGTTTCAGAAGGACTTGAACAGGAAGCAAGGGATTTTTACCACCTCCGGCATCTGAATGCATTGAATACCGTAGGCTATCGTGAGTTGTTCGGCTATTTTGACGGAAATTGCGCGCTCCCTGATGCCATCGAAAAAATCAAAACCAATACCCGGCGTTATGCCCGGCGGCAGTTAACATGGTTTCATAAAGATAAGAAAATGATTTGGTGCCGACCGGATGAAGAAGAGGTTATCCTGGCCGTGGAAGCCGCATTTGAGGAATGATTCTTTGAACGCACGAAGTGCATTGAACCCTTGAACGGTACATTGAACCCTTGAACGCAAGAAGTGCATTGAACTTTTGAACGCACGAAGTGCATTGAACCCTTGAACGCGCGAAGCGCATTTGAACCCATTGAACGCACGAAGTGCATTGAACCCATGAACGCACGAAGTGCATTGAACTCTTGAACGCACGAAGTACATTGAACCCTTGAACGCACGAAGTGCATTGAACTTTTGAACGCACGAAGTGCATTGAACCCATTGAACGCGCAAAGCGCATTTGAACCCATTGAACGCACGAAGTGCATTGAACCATTGAACGCGCAAAGCGCATTTGAACCCTTGAACGCACTACCTCAGCAACCGTATCCTGAAATTCTCCTCAACATACCTGAAATACCAGTATAACCGCCGGTTTACTTCAATACCGTAATCAACAGATGAAGTGTAGTTAATGTAAGAGCCGATCACCTGGTTGTACTTATTGTGGGTATAGTAGTCGTTCCAGTTAATGACACCCAATCCGTTCATTGAGCGGTAATAATCGTTGCTGCGATCCATGGCCGGTGAAAAGCGCATCATATACCAGCGGTCGAAATCGGAGTCGATGATGGTGATTTCATATTCGGTGCTGTCTTTTATAACTGCCGGAGTTGAACCTTTGGATTTTGAAATTTCTTTTTGCTGTGTACAGGCCCACCCAGCAAGTAAAATCAACCCGTAAATGATCA
>JBBQIQ010000015.1:0-39453 GCA_038325075.1 Bacteroidales bacterium
TTCGCAATCTTCTTTTCTACCTCAGCCTCCAGCCCATGCTTTCTGATATAGAGTTCACATTGCTGATCGATGGCCGTATTCATAAAGAAACCGACCAGCGTGGGAGCCGGGCCATTGATGGTCATACTGACAGATGTGGCGGCATCAATCAGGTTAAATCCGGAATAGAGCTTCTTGGCATCGTCGAGGCAGGCAATGGAAACCCCGGCGTTACCTATTTTTCCGTAAATATCCGGACGCACATCAGGGTCAGCACCATAAAGTGTTACAGAGTCAAAGGCCGTAGAGAGCCTGCGGGCAGGCATTCCGGCTGATACGTAATGAAAGCGTTTGTTGGTGCGCTCAGGTCCACCTTCACCGGCAAACATTCGGGTGGGATCTTCATTCTCGCGTTTGAATGGATAAACACCGGCTGCAAACGGGAATTCACCCGGAACATTCTCGCGCAACGACCATCTCAGGATATCACCCCATCCGTAATAACGGGGCATGCTGATCTTCGGTATTCGCGAATGGGAAAGGGATTCAGTATGCGTTTCAATCCTGATCTCTTTGCCACGAACGGTATAAATGTACTCCGGGTCGCTGTAGGTTTTCTTTTTGGCTTCCCAGTTTTTAAGCAGGTTCAGGTTTTCGTGTCCCAGTGTTTTCTGCAATGCTGCAATTTTATTGGTCAGAACTTCAGGAATTGCTCCGGTCTCTTTGTTCAATAAAGCGCCGGCCTGTTCCAAAGATTGTAGTTCTGTGGCTGATTCAGCCAATGCTTCCGTACGCCTGTTGTAAGTCCTGACAGTTTCCGTAATCTCAGAAAGATACCTTACCCTGGCCGGAGGTATAATCTGGGTTCCAATCTGTTCTTCACTGTCAAAAAGCAGATTTGATTTAAAATCAGTGCCGGATTTGCTGTTCATCAGCCCCATCAGATGATCATAAAGTTTGTTGACACCGGCATCGTTAAATTGAGAGGCCATGGTGCTGAAAACGGGCAGGTCGTCAGAATCGGCATCCCAAAGCTTGTGGTTGCGGGCATATTGCTTTTTTACATCCCTCATGGCATCGGCAGCGCCTCTTTTGTCGGATTTATTAATGGCAATCACATCGGCAAAATCAAGCATATCAATTTTCTCGAGTTGTGATGCAGCACCATATTCGGGCGTCATCACGTAAAGTGAAATATCTGCATAATCCACAATTTCGGTATCGCTTTGGCCAATGCCCGAACTCTCGAGGATCACCAGGTCGAAGCCGGCATTCTTCACGATACACACCGCATCGCTGATGTATTTCGACAACGCCAGGTTAGCTTGCCGGGTAGCCATGCTGCGCATAAAAACCCTTGGTGTATTGATGGCATTCATCCGGATACGGTCGCCAAGAAGGGCACCTCCGCTTTTGCGCCGGGTCGGGTCAACAGAAAGAATAGCCATCTTTTTATCGGGATTCGACTGCAGAAACCGCCTCACCAATTCATCAACCAGCGAGGATTTTCCGGCGCCCCCGGTACCTGTGATGCCCAGCACCGGGCTTGCACTTTCAGAGCATTCCTTCCCCAATGATTTGACCAGTGATTGAATGCTTTCAGGGTTGTTTTCCGCGGCTGTGATCATCGAAGCAATCGCCGTATTGTTACCACTGCGGATATCTTCCGGCTTCAGTCCATCAATCTTACCAACCGGAAAATCAGCCTGCCGCAGTAAGTCATTGATCATTCCCTGAAGCCCCATGTGCCGCCCATCGTCAGGAGAATAGATCCGTGTAACACCATAATGCTGCAATTCTTCAATTTCATGAGGCAAAATTACACCGCCGCCACCACCGAAAATTTTGATATGTCCGCAACCGGCTTCCTTCAAAAGGTCGTACATGTATTTAAAATACTCTATATGTCCACCCTGATAGGATGTCAGGGCAATGGCCTGCACATCTTCCTGAATGGCACACTGCACCACTTCCTGAACGGAGCGGTCGTGGCCCAGGTGAATAACTTCGGCGCCTGAGGATTGTAAAATACGGCGCATTACATTGATGGCGGCGTCATGCCCATCGAACAGCGAGGCTGCTGTAACAATGCGGATGTGGTTCTTGGGCTTGTAAACGGTGGTTTCCTGCATGGGAGAATGGTTGATTTGATTGGCTTTATACCACGGAAAGGTAAAAAAAATTCAATTATGTCAGGGAAAAAATCAAGAGATTCTTCGCTTCGCTCAGAATGACAGCTTGTTACGTTTCAGGGGTGGGGGAGTTTGGGGGTGAAGAAAGCTCCGCTTCCTTCACCCCCAAACTCCCCCATAATTACATGCAATTGCATGTCATTCAGAGTCCCGCACGTGCGGGAAAGTGAAGCGATGAATTTCATTCTTGAATAGATTTTTAATTGGACAATACGGCTAATTTCACGACTGATTCTTAGAATAATCGGTTGATTAATTCTTCTCTGGAGATTTCAAAATGTCGTGCAATATCTTTCAAAATGTTTGAGAGTGTACCTATTTTTATGGGGTCATGGGCTGAAATAGTAATATGGTGAACACCTTTATTCTCTGTGGTTAACCTTATATGGTTGCCCACTTGCCGGGATTGTTCATAACCTAACTTTTTCAGGTACATTATCAGGTCCCTTCCGGAAAGGTTTCGGGGTATCTTTTTCATGCCGGGAAAACTTCCTCTTTTACATAATGGAGCCTTATGATTTTTGGGATGTCTTCTTCAAAATGGCAACGAACGGCTTCCTTAATGTTTTCCTTTAATTCTTCTGCCGTTTCCGCTTCCGTAAAAATAGAATGCCCTAAGGCTCTTGCTTCAAAACCGCCTTCGGGTGACTCTTCAACTATAAAAATAATTTCCTTCATTTTTTTTATACAAAGTTAACGAATTCTATTAATAATTATCATCTGTTTTCGAGTGAAAATTAGTCGATATCGTTTGCCTGGTGCCTCAGGCATTTTAACGCGGATCAGGATATTTTTTACGCATTTCGTTTACAACATCTGCATGAGCCTGTCCATGTCCGGCATCTATTTCTTCAATGGCATCAATAATTCCCTTTTTTTGAGGCTCGGTTAGTAAAGCCCATTCTTCCACTTCTTTTTTACCATTCAGCCAATTCACAACCAGACCGTATAACTCTTCCATCTGGCTTTCTTCCAGGTTATCAAGTTTACGGATTAATTCCTGTTTTAATTCAGTTGTTATCATATAAACGCTCTTTATCATCAGAACAAAGATAACGATAAAAACCCTGTGTAATAAACCCTTTTCGCTCCGAAGGATTATGGTTAGCGAAAATAAAATGCGATTCCTTAAGATGATATGTTACCCACTTCAATAAAAGTAAATTTGGGGATTACGTTCACCAAGATGCTATTTCTTACAGGGAACGTTATCAATCCTTCCTCACCCTGCTTTTCAGGAACTCATTCCAGTATAGTTATAACTATTCGGGAATTGATTCCTGTATAGTTATGCTTTTACGGGAATTTAGTGTATATTTGTAAAATTACTTCATACTAAAAGCTATGGTTAACAGGATTATAGGACCGGAAATATCAAAAAGGTTTTTTTCAAAGAAGGCCATTATTGTAACAGGGCCAAGGCAGGCAGGCAAAACGACCCTTGTTTTGAAATTAATCGAGCCTTATAAGGATAAAGCACTCATTGTAAATGGTGATGATCCGGTAACTGAACAGTTGTTTGGCCGGCCCAATACCGAACAGCTCCGCCAAATTATCGGAAAAAATAAAATCCTTTTTATTGATGAAGCACAAAGAATCCCAGACATCGGGTTAACATCCAAACTTATAGTAGATAATTTTAAGGAAGTACAATTGATTTTAAGCGGGTCCTTGTCCTTTGAATTGATGAACCGGACCCAGGAATCTCTTACAGGTAGAAAATGGACCTTCTCGTTGTGGCCCATTAACTGGCAGGAGTGGCAGGATTATTCGGGATACCTAAAAGCTGAACAAGATCTCGCAAATCGGTTGGTGTTCGGACTATACCCTGAAGTACTGATGAATTTAACCGATCAGCAAACAATCCTTCAGGAACTGACCGACAGTTATCTTTACAAAGACATTCTGATTTACGGGAACATTAAGAAACCCGAAACAATACAACGGTTGGTTCAGGCGCTTGCATGGCAGGTCGGCAGCGAGGTTTCCTATACCGAGCTTGCACAGATTACCGGATTAGACCCGAAAACGGCAAGTACCTATATCGATGTGCTTGAGAAAGCGTTTATTGTTTTCAGGCTTCCTTCCTTTAGCCGCAACCTGCGCAATGAGATAAAAACCAACCGCAAAATCTATTTTTACGACAATGGCGTGCGCAACGCAGTAATTGGTCAGTTTCAGCCTCTGCAAAACCGGCAGGATACCGGAGCTTTGTGGGAAAATTTCCTGGTAAGTGAAAGGCGCAAACAGCTTTTTTATCAGAACTCAGCAGCCATGCAATACTTCTGGCGCACCAAACAGCAGCAGGAAATTGACTATGTTGAAAGCAAGGATGGTAAAGTTTACGGCTATGAATTCAAATGGAACCCTAAACGGACGATTTTATTCCCGAAAACATTTACCGAAGCTTATGATTCAATCAATAAAGGAATAACAAGAGAGAATTTCAGGGAGTTTGTGATGCCGGAAAATATGTAGAAATCGGGTAATTTAATTTGATGTCAGTGAAACGCTGGGTATTTATGCTCAGGCAGGACACAGTTTTTCAGGTTCATTCTGGGGTGCTACCCCGGAAAACAGTGAATCGGATTTCATAACCAACCGTTTCGCAAAAAAGACCAATGTATCACTTGGGCTTACCTTTAGCATTCAGTCGGATTCCTATGGAAGGTACTGATATCAGGCTTTGTGTCATTGTTGTCCTGTAAAAATAAAGGCAATCCCGACATCAGTTCTCCGGATCATCAGTGATTATGCACGAACTTTTTGATGCCTTTTTGATGTTTCATGCGTATAAACCGGATTGCTGATAGGGTAGCTAAAAAAAAATTACTACCAATACCCTTATCCCCACAAAATTAAGTACGTTTGCATATCCCTAAGAAATTCTCAAACTCACCCCACCTATGAAACGTATTTTTACCATTTTGCTTCTGTTCGCATTCACCGCTGTTATGGCCCAGCAGGAAAAATACCTGCAGGTTAAGATCCGCCTTGCACCCGGTGATATCGCCCGTATTGCACGGGCCGGTATTGCAACCGATGCCGGATTCTACAACCAGAAAGAAGGCACTTATACCGCAGCGCTCAGCCAACCCGAATTCAGGAAAGTTCAGCAGCTTGGCCTGGGTTTTACAGTAGAAATTGAAGATCTGGAAGCTTACTATACCCGGCGCAACACAGGTTATGATCCTGAAACAATTAAACAGCAGGCCATGCGCGCACCGTCCGATTACCCGGTTCCTGTCAATTTTAGCCTGGGGTCATGCGGTGGCTTTAGCACGATTCAGCAATGTTATACTCACCTCGATAACATGGCGGCTTTGTTTCCCGACCTGATCACTATTAAAGCGCCTGTTTCTTCGACAACTACCATTAACGGAGAACCGATCTATTATGTAAAACTTTCTGATAACCCGAATGAAACCGAAAATGAACCGCAGGTACTTTACACCGGAATGCACCACGCCCGCGAACCCATCGGCATGCAACACCTGCTATATTACATGTATTATCTTTTGGAAAACTATGCTACCAACGAAGAGATACGCCAGTTGGTTGATAATACAGAAATGTATTTTGTGCCGATTTTTAATGTAGATGGCTATCAACACAACATAAACACGAACCCCAATGGCAGTGGCATGTGGCGTAAAAACAGGCGCAACAACGGGGATGGATCCTTCGGTATTGATATTAACAGGAATTATGGTTTCTTCTGGGGTTATGACGATGAAGGTTCTTCACCTTATCCCAGTGATGAAACCTATAGGGGAATTGCCCCCTTTTCAGAACCGGAAACACAGATCATGAAAGAGTTTTGCGAAAGCCATGACTTTAAAATTGCCCTCAATTACCACTCCTACAGTAACCTGCTGCTTTATCCATGGGGTTATACAGAGGATATTTGTCCCGACGATAATGTTTTTGCAGAATACTCCAGGAGAATGACTGCCGACAATCAATACACCTACGGACCAGGCAGCACAACCATTTACCCCTCAAATGGCGGCTCTGACGACTGGATGTATGGCGAACAAACCACGAAAAACAAAATATTGTCATACACGCCTGAAATCGGAGGAAATGGAGATGGTTTCTGGCCATCGGTGTCGCGAATAATACCCCTTTGCCAGGAAAATATGCTTCAGAGCATTCTGGCTGCCAGACTATCGGGCAGTTATGCTGAAGTTGAAGACCTTACTCCGTTGATTATCCCTGAAAAACAATATCATGCAACCATTGGGCTCACAAGGCTTGGTCAAACCAATGGCACTTATACAATTTCGATTGAACCCCTGGGTGACAATTTTGTATCGGTCGGCGATCCGGTTGTTTTTGAGAATCTTTCAGTACTGCAGCAAAAAACAGATTCGATTCCTTTTGAACTCAGCAATCAGGTTGCTAATGGCGACGAAATCCGTTATGTGCTGGCGTTCGACAATGGTTACTATACAACCCGCGATACCATTGTTAAATACTACGGTATTCCGGTTGTTGTCTTTTCGGATGATATCCCAGACTTAGAGAAATGGACTGGTGGCTGGGGTTTGTACAGCATGTTTCCTTATTCGGCACCGCATTCAATGGCAGATTCACCAACCGGAAATTATGCTAACAACGCCAACAATTCAACCACGCTCACCCAGAGTGTTTCGTTAGCCAATGCATCGGTTGCAGTGCTTAACTTCCATGCACGATGGCGGATAGAGCCCGGTTACGATTATGTACAGTTGAAGATTTCAACGAACAATGGCAGCACCTGGATCCCAATCGCCGGTAAATATACCCACCCGGGCAGTAGCAATCAGACGCCCGGACAGCCGGTTTACGATGGCATCGTAAACTCATGGGTTCGCGAGGAAATCAACCTCAGTCAATATGCCGGGCAAAACATCAAGCTGCGGTTCACCCTGCGAAGCGATAACGGCACCAGGGCCGACGGCTATTTCTTTGATGATCTGGCAATAACCATTATTGATGTTACCACCGGTCTTCAGAACCCGCAACCGAATTCCGGATATTTCTTCTCTGAACCAAAGCCCAATCCCGCTGGTGATAAAACTTTAATCAGTTACAGCCTGCCTTTTAATTCCGGCAACGCAAGTCTGATGGTTACCGACCTGAGCGGTAAGCAGCTTCAAAGGATTCCGGTAAGCGGTCGTGAAGGCGATCTGGAAGTAAATACTTCGCAACTTAGGCCGGGAATGTATCTGTTTACCCTTCTGGTGGATGGTCATAAACTTACCGCCAGAAAACTGATAAGGCAATAGATCGGGATAGCCGGTGGGAGAAGCTGATTCTTTCCTGAGGTAATATTTGTTAAACAAAATATTTCTATAGCAGCCTGCCAATAAAGATGGCAGGCTGCTTTTTATTAAATCTGTTCTGTGTGAAAATATTGATTTGATTTGATCTGAAGACGGTCATAACCTTTTCTTTCCTTGAAAGTTAACTTCTGGTTCAGCAGTTGAAAAGACCTTCCGGTTGAAGGTTTTTGCGACTCTTTTATGTTAAGCACAATGGAGTGAGACCGGTTTGTGGTTATCATCAACTGCTGCAAAAGTGAACAATGCATCCATGGCTTTTTGTCGGTTATTGCTATGCATATCCTCTACATATATTTCAATCTGTACTTTAAGCCTGACACTTCCGACTTTTTTAATCGTACCGATGACTTCGGCGATCATTCCCGAATAAACCGGAAGTATAAAATTAACATCCCCTGCAGAAACTGTAACCATTCTCATCTTTGAATACCGGGTTGCCGTTATGTATGCCACTTCATCCATCCATTGCATGGCCGTCCCCCCAAACAGAATGCCATGATCATTTAATAAACCAGGTAAAATAACCCTGCTTTGCCTCGTCTCTGAGGATTCTATTCTTTTGTCCATTTTACCAATTATTTCTGCAAAGATAAAAATAAATTTGCTATTTGAACATTAGTTCAGTACTTTTGTAGCGAACTATTGATCAT
Source organism: Bacteroidales bacterium (assembly GCA_038325075.1). GTDB lineage: Bacteria > Bacteroidota > Bacteroidia > Bacteroidales > Lentimicrobiaceae > Lentimicrobium. The sequence goes on from JBBQIQ010000015.1 coordinate 8,152, forward strand.
TTAAGATTATGTCTCCCAGAATCAAAACCATCAGAAAAGTTTTAAACCCTCCGGTAATAAAGGGATTTAAACCTTATGGCCCAGAATCCAAAAAACAGGATCTGGAACCGGTAAATCTCTTGTTTGAAGAATATGAAGCCATACGCCTTAGCGATTATGACATGCTTAATCATCACCAGTCTTCTGTGATGATGGGCGTTTCGAGGCCAACTTTTACGAGGATATACGCTTCGGCGCTTCAAAAAATCGCCCGGGCTTTTGTTGAAGGACGTCAGATTGCAATAAATGGCGGAAAAGTCTATTTCGACAGCGACTGGTACCATTGTAACAATTGCAAATGCAACTTTAACAATCCGCAAAGAAATGAGGAAATAAAAGCTTGTCCTCTATGCGGCAGTGGGCACATTGAAAGTTTCAACGCCACAAATATAGCAGGCACTTATCACTCAAAGAATTTTGAAGATCTCTGTATTTGTCCCTCTTGCGGATTTGAGCAAGAGCATCAGCCAGGAAATCCTTGTAATCAAATGATTTGCCCTGAATGCAAAATTTTTATGAAAAGAAAAGGAACCCCAGGCACAAAAGGCCCAAAAACCAAAATACTATGAAAATTGCAATTGCATCTAACGGAAACACACTGGAATCAACCCTAGACAAAAACTTTGGACGTTGTGCTTACTTTGTCATCTTTGATACTGAAAACGGGGCTATGGAATTTATTCCCAACCCCAATAAAGATATGGAAGAAAATGCCGGTCCTGCTTCTGTTCAACTGGTTGCTTCAAAATCTGCATCCAAAATTGTATCGTTTGAATTTGGGTTGAAAATTAAGCCCCTGCTCGACAGTTTAAAAATCCAAATGATCATTCTGAAAGAACCCGGAAAGCAAATCCGCGACATTATTAAAATGTTAAACCATTAAAAAACAAAAAGATGCCAAAACTTGATGGAAAAGGTCCTGAGGGACAAGGTCCCAAAACAGGTCGTAAATTGGGAAAATGCAGCGATGCATCCGATGAAGAAAAATTACAACACCTCGGTAAAGGAATGGGTAAAAAACGAAATTCCGGAGGAGGTGCAGGTAAAGGAACCCGGCTACAAAGCGGTTCAAAATAATATTAACAATTAAAAAAGGAGGTTATAATGCCAGGTTTAAACATGCAGGGACCCAATGAAGAAGGTCCGATGACAGGGCGCAGAATGGGGAGTTGTAGAAATAATGGTGCAATTCTTAAAAATCTAACCAATGCTGAAAGCGAAGACCCGAACAAACCCAATGTTGAAAATCCAGCCGGAAGAGCCATGGGTTGGGGTCGTGGTATGGGCGGTCGTGGCCGTGGAATGGGACAACAAAGCCGTTTCAGAGGCGGATTATGATTCCACCGGCATTCATCTATATAAAAGCAACACAATCAAATCAAAAACAGGAAGGATTGTCATGGAAAAACAAGCAATTTAAGTAACATCCTTAGTTATTAACGAACTTTTAAAGATGCTCACCACATCACTTTCTGAAGAATGGCTTGCTTATTATCAATACTGGATAGGCGCCCGGATGATGGAAGGGCCTATGCGCAGCGAAGTTGAACCCGAATTGCTGCTGCATGCCAACCAGTAACTGAGTCACGCGGTTCTGGTTGTAAACAGGATTATTCAACTGGGCGGAACTCCTGTCGCAAATCCAATGGATTGGACAAAATTAGCCCGCTGCAGCTATGATGAACCCTATGACCCTTACATCGAAGTAATCCTTGAGCAAAATCTGAAAGGCGAAAAATGCGCCATTCAGCGGTATCAGGAAATTGCCGACTTCACCAGTGGGAAGGAACACAGCACTCACCAGATGGCAGTCACCATCCTGAACGAAAAGTTGGAACATGAAAATGATATTGAAGACTGGATAAATGATATCCGGAGAATGAAAGATGAATTTAAGAAAATCAGGTTTTAATCACTAAAAATCAAACACAATGGAAAATCAAAATCAGGAAATCATTGCAATGCCACGCATAGGCGAGAAAGCACCGGTATTTAAGGCTGTTACAACACAGGGAGAAATTAACTTCCCAGCCGATTACACCGGAAGTTGGGTCATTTTATTCAGTCATCCGGCCGATTTTACGCCTGTTTGCACATCTGAGTTTATGACGTTTGCAAGCATGGAACCCAAATTCAACGCAGCCAATTGCAAACTGGTTGGCTTGTCGGTTGATGGTTTATACAGTCATATTGCCTGGCTCAGAACCATCAAGGAAAAAATCGAATACAACGGGATGAAGAACGTTGAAGTAAAATTCCCGCTGATCGAGGACATTACCATGGATGTAGCCAAAAAATATGGCATGATGATGCCGGGCGAAAGCAATACCAAGGCTGTAAGAGCAGTGTTTTTCGTTGATCCCAAAGGGATTATCCGTGCCATAATTTACTATCCACTCAGCCTCGGAAGGAATTTTGACGAACTCTACCGTGCACTGATAGCCATGCAGACTGCCGATGCTTTTTCCATCGCAACGCCTGCCGACTGGCGTCCGGGCGATGATGTCATTGTCCCGACAGCAGGTTCATGCGGTGTAGCCAAAGAACGTATGGAAGATAAAAACGTTAAATGCTACGATTGGTTCTTCTGCACCAAACCAATCACCAAGGAGGCCGTTGAAAAAGCCATATTGAAAAAATAATCAACCGGAACCCGCAGGTTTTGAATAACAGGTTCATGAGGATTGAAGATTCAACTCATGCGGGTTTCACTTTAACTAATATAAACTACATCAGATGAAAAAGAGAATAGCAATTCCAATGGCAGGTGATTTATTATCAGAGCATTTTGGACATTGCCAGGCATTTGCCTATGTAGATGTTGACAATAACAACATTATTAAAATCACAATGATGGATCCACCTGAACATCAACCCGGCACTTATCCAAAATGGGTAGCAGCCAATGGCGCGACCGATGTAATTGCCGGCGGCATGGGGCTAATGGCCGTGAATCTCTTTAATGAAGCGGGTGTTAACGTTTTTGTCGGAGCACCGTTAGATACACCCGCCAATCTGGTCAATAATTTCCTGGCAGACAAGCTAAACCTGAGTGCCAACTACTGTGACCATCATGGTGAAGGTGACCATCATCATGAACATGAATGCAAGCACTAAAAAAACGCACAGTGATTGAACCAAGATGCAGTGATTGCTTATTAAGAACTTACCGGAGATTATTCAAAAAGTTCAATACACCAACAAAGGAACAAGATGATTTTCTGATGTATTTAACGGAACTCATCAGAGTTCATGACTTTGCAACAACGCCGGAGATACAGCGGAAACTGAGCCTCAGATTCAATTTAATCTCCGGTGTGGCAGATCCTTTCGCTGAGGAAAAAGCTGAAAGCAATCGGGTAGCTTTGGAACTGTATGCTGAATGGAAGCCAAAAGTAACAGTTTCCATCCATCCTTTTGAACTGGCGTTACGACTTTCCATCGCAGGAAACATCATGGATTATGGCGCCAACAACAGTTTTGACATCCACCAGACCATTGAGCATGTGAACTCCGCTGATTTTGCAATTGATCATACAAATCTGTTGTTCCAGGCAATCAAGCATGCCAAAAAGATACTTTACCTTGGCGATAATGCAGGAGAAATTGTTTTCGACAAGCTCTTTCTCGAAACAATCGGGCATCCCGGTGTAACCTTCGCAGTCAGGGGTGGAATCGCATTAAACGATGCGACTGTTGTGGATGCTGAAGCCATTGGCATTGATTCAGTTGCAAGAGTGATTTCGAACGGATTTGATGCCCCATCCACGGTGCTTGCACAGAGCAGTGCGGAATTTTTATCCGTTTACCATTCGGCTGATCTTATAATTTCAAAAGGACAGGGAAACCTGGAAGGACTTCTCTACGAAAAAGATCCGCGAATCTTTTTTCTGTTGATGGTGAAATGTGAAGTGATGGCTGAATTGCTCAACGTTAAAAAAGGAAGTTTTGTGGTTTTTAATCATACTTCTCAACTTCATAAAATTAAAGAATCCCAAAAAAGAAAGAAATTAATTAACCTCTAAGAAAAAACAGTATGAAAAAGGTAAGCTTATTTGCAATTTGCGGATTATTGATGCTGTCGTGCAACCAGTCGCCCAAAACGGCTGACATTCCTGCAGCAGAAACCAACACCGTATCGGCATCTGATACCGTTAGGGACGGCCTGTTTATCCATATTACAGAAAGTTACAACGACGCTCACCGCGTTCTGATGCCTTTAAAAATGGCAGCCATGATGTCTAAAGAAAAAGATGTGCTTGTTTACATGGATATTCACGCCGTTGAACTTCTTGTGAAAGGAGCCAAAGATGTTAATTTTTCTGATTTCCTATCGGCTCAGACATACATTAAAGAGCTTATAGCAAATAACGTTGGTGTTTATGCTTGTCCTACATGCCTGGAAATTGCCGGATTTAAACCTGAAGATCTTATGGAAGGGGTGCAGTTGGCCCAAAAAGATAAATTCTTCAATTTCACAAAAGGACGCATTATTACACTGGACTATTAGTCGATGCAGTTGGAATGATATTGCCCCGAACGAATCACCGTTCAGGAAAATACAAATGGTAAAGGCTTAGTCCGGATTTAAATATGGATAATCTTAATCCAGGTCCGTTTGAATTTGGATTTGCTAAACCGGAGTTACGGCTTCAGGTTTTCTGTACATCTCCCTTGCCGGCCTGATTCCTGAAATGCACCGAAAAACATCCTTAAAGGCTTCAATGAGCCAGGTTGTGCTGATAGTACTCGGAATTTTATTCATTTATGTGAGTTTATTTTTCAAATAAACCTGACCATGGAAAAAACTAAAGTTGGAATTATTATTTGCGACAGATATCATACCTGTGCCGGTGGTAAATGTTTCCGTGCGCTTAAAAACCGGGAAGGGGCTTTTGATGTCTATAAAAATCAGGAGGTTGAACTCGCGGCCTATACAACCTGTGGCGGATGCCCCGGCGGAAACATTGAATACGCTCCTGAAGAGATGAAGAAAAACGGAGTGACCCATATTCATTTTGCAACCGGATTCCTGGTTGGTTATCCGCCATGCCCCTATATGGAGCATTTTAAAAATTTCATTCCTGAAAAATATGGAATGAAAGTCGTTTTCGGAACGCATCCGATTCCACAAAAGTACTATCTGACCCATCAGAACCTGAATACCTGGAATACAGATTTCCTGCAGGAAGCCATTCAGCCAGCGCTGGCCGATGAAAAGACAAGACTGAATTATGATTAATCGTAAAACTTTAAAAATAGCCATTGCAAGTGGAAAAGGCGGAACAGGAAAAACTACCCTTTCGACCAATCTTGTCGCTTACATCGCTGAGCAGGAAGCTGTTGTTTTAGTTGACCTGGATGTGGAAGAACCCAATTCAGGCCTGTTCTTTACCGGTGAACTTATCCATTCAGAACCCAATTTCAAGATGATTCCCCAATGGGACGAGTTAAAGTGCACGCTGTGTGGTATATGTCAGAAGTTGTGCAACTATCACGCGGTTATTCAGTTGGGGCCATCCATCATCGTCTTTCCTGAGTTGTGCCACAGTTGTTTTGCCTGTTCCGAATTGTGCCCTGTTGATGCCCTGCCCATGGTTCCGAAGAAAACAGGAACCTTAAAGGATTTTCAGACCGGCAATCTTCATTTTGTTGAAAGCAGGCTCGATATTGGCGAGGAGCAGGCCGTTGCTACCATCTCCAAAACAAAGAAGTACGCTGCAAAGAATTATGGGCAAGTGCACATTACCATCTTCGATTCACCGCCCGGTACATCGTGCCCGGTGATGGAAGCTGTGAAAGATACAGATTTTGTGATTCTGGTAACCGAGCCGACTCCTTTCGGGCTGCATGACTTAAGCCTGGCCGTAGAAACAGTCCGCGTGTTGAAAAAACCGTTTGGCGTTGTCATTAACCGTCACGGAATTGGCAACGATGCGGTGATTGACTATTGCCAGACTGAAGATATTCCCATCCTGGCAAAGATACCCAACAGCCGTAAAATAGCTCAAATGTATTCATCCGGGAAGTTGATCTACCAGCATATTCCTGAAGTAAAATCGGCATTACAATCAATTCTGGACTATTGCCTGGAAACAGCGGAAGGAAGTATTAAATGAAGGAAATAGTCGTTATCTCAGGCAAGGGCGGAACCGGAAAAACTTCGGTAACAGCCGCTTTTTCAGTATTGGGTGGGCCTGATGTTGTGGTTGCCGACTGCGATGTGGATGCCGCTGATATGCACCTTCTTATGCAGCCCGATTTTAATTTCTCTGAAGATTTTTACAGTGGGGAGATCGCTTACATCGATCAAAGCAATTGCATCAGGTGCGGGAAATGCGTCGAGGTTTGCCGGTTCGATGCAATCACCGTAACAAACATGCAATACATCGTTGATCCGCTGAGTTGCGAAGGTTGCGGATATTGCGCCCGTATCTGCCCTGCCAGGGCCATTGTGAACAATGAACGACTGGCCGGAAAGTGTTTTATCTCGAACATAAAAACCGGTAGCCTTATGGTTCATGCCCGCCTGGGCATTGGTGCCGATAATTCGGGCAGGTTAGTGGCAAAAGTCAAGAATGAAGCCAAAGAAATTGCCCTTGAGGAACGAAAAGATTTTATACTGGTCGATGGATCGCCCGGCATAGGATGCCCGGTGGTATCATCGCTTTCAGGAGCCAATTTTGTCGTATTGGTCACGGAACCTTCAGTTTCGGGACTCCACGATTTAAAACGCGTTTATGAACTGGTTAAAAAATTCAACATTAAGGCTGGTTGCATCATCAATAAAGCCGATATAAATCTTGTAAAATGCACTGAAATTGAACAGTTTTTAAAAGAGGAGGGCATTGTGCATCTGGCAGATTTGCCCTATGATGAAAACTTTACCAAAGCTATGACCCAGGGTCAAACCATCGTCGAGTTCGATCATGGATTATTGAAAGACCTTCTGACTGAAAGCTGGGAGAAAATAAAACAGTTGGTAACAGGTTAAAAGTAAAAAGTAAAAAATAAAAAGTAAAAAGTTTAAAGCTTAAAGTGAAAAGCATAAAGTAAAGAGGAATAAGCCTGTCCGCTGGCTTTTTTTGCGGATCAGAATTGGATTTTTTCTCTTAGAGAGGATTCATTTTAAATACATTGCGTCAATTCAGAATTTGCATAAAAAAGAAAACAATTTAAAACATGTAAAATGAAAATTGCATTTACATCAACCGGAACAACCTGGGATTCAATGATTGACCCACGATTCGGCAGAACAGAATACATTGTCTTGTATGATGAAGAGAGTCAGGCATTAAGCGCTGTTGACAACAGTTCGGTAAAAAACGAGGCACATGGGGCAGGGACAGCAACATCGCAGCGGATATTTGAACTGAAACCCGATGTATTGATCACTGGAAATGGCCCGGGAGGAAATGCCTCAACCGCGCTTCAGCATATAAAAATGAAAATACTGGTGAATGCCCATGATATGACACTCAGGCAGGCTTATGAGCACTACAGGAGCGGAGAACTTAAAGAAAAGTAAGGTCATGGGAAATCAACACAAGGGTTATGGGAGCTCCCATGGCGCCGGACGCGGGCAGCAGGGAAAAGGTGACGGAGGTTTTTGCGTATGCCCGCAATGCGGGTATTCCACCAGGCATGAAGCCGGCACCCCCTGTAAAACTGTGTTTTGTCCGGATTGCAATGTTTCTATGCATCGCAGAGAAACGCCCGGAAAATCATCCGGCATAAATCAGGAACCTGTGAAAGATACTGAACCGGAAACGGCCAAATCAAAGACTCAATTTCCGAAGGTTGTTCCGGAAAAGTGCACCGCCTGTGGTATTTGCATAGACATTTGTCCTTCAGGAGCCATTGTTATGGAAAATGGAAAAGCGTTTATAAAAACCGATCATTGCAGGAATTGTATGGCTTGCATAAAGGCATGCCCGGAAGAAGCAATCATAATTGCATAATCAACCTCATGGAAAACATCATTTTTGGACCTGTCCCCTCGCGCCGTCTTGGTAAAAGCATCGGCATCAATAACATCCCCCACAAGGTTTGTTCCTATTCCTGTGCATACTGCCAGGTTGGCAAAGCCGATAAAATGCAGGTTGAACGCCGGGAATTTTACCTTCCCGATGTCATCTCCAGTCAACTGGAGCATAAACTGAACTACCTGGCTAAAAGCGATTTGCCGGATTATATTACCATTGTTCCCGACGGTGAACCAAGTCTGGATATTCACCTGGGAGAGCTTATTGTAAAACTTAAATCCTTTGGTTTCCCGGTGGCTGTAATCACAAATAGTTCGCTTATAGACCGGAAGGATGTTCAGGCTGATCTGATGCATGCCGATTATGTTTCAGTAAAAGTTGATACGGTAAACCAGGCTTCATGGCGAAAAGTAAACAAGCCACACAAAGACCTGAACCTCGTTTCAATACTTCAGGGAATCCGGGACTTTTCACAAAACTTCAAAGGGACATTGGTCACCGAGTCCATGTTGTTGAAGGATGTCAACGACTCGGAGAAAGAACTGGAGGCGCTCGCACTATTATTGCACGACATAGGACCTGAAATTGCCTATATCGCCATTCCAACGCGTCCGCCGGCATTTGAAGGCACATTCCCGGCCAATGAAACTGCCGTGACACTGGCCTATGAAATATTCAGCCGCCTCAAGGTGTCTGCAGAACTGCTTACTGGGTATGAAGGGAACGCCTTCGCCTCCTCGGGCAATTTTGCTGAAGATATGCTGAGTATAACAGCCGTTCACCCCATGCGCAAGGATGCCGTATTGCAATTACTGGCTAAATCAAACGCACCCGTAAAAAGTTTGAATCAACTGGTTGACAATGGCTTGATTAAGATCGTCAGTTTCAATAAACAGGAATATTATCTGCGGAAATTCAGCATCAAACAAAACAATAACGTGTAATAGTAAAACACGATGAGCGGTTACATTCACCTGTACACAGGAAACGGAAAAGGTAAAACAACTGCCGCGCTTGGCCTGGCCCTGAGAGCTGTGGGAGCAGGTAAAAGCGTTTTTATTGCCCAATTTGTAAAAGGAATGCATTACGGTGAGCTGGATACAATTAAACGATTACCTGAAATTGAGCTGAAACAATACGGCCTGGATTGCTTTATCGAAAATGAGCCTAAACAAAAAGATATAGAAGCAGCCCGAAGAGGTTTAGCTGAAGTGTTTATAATTTTCGCTCAGAACAAGTTTAACATGGTAATACTCGATGAGTTATGCATTGCGCTTCACTACCATCTATTTGAAATTGAAGAGGTTATTACTATACTTGATACGAAACCGGCAGAAATGGAAATTGTGATGACAGGGCGCTACGCTCCTCCGGAACTATACGTGGTTGCCGATCTGGTAACTGAAATGACAGAAATTAAACATTATTTCAACAAAGGAATTAAAGCCCGTAAGGGAATTGAATTTTAACCAAATACTACAAAAATGAACACGAATGACAAAGGTTTCAACACCAAGCTAATCCATGCAGGTGCTTTTGAGGATGAATTCGGAAGCGCAACAGTGCCCATCTATCAATCTTCGACTTTCAGGTTTAAGAGTGCGCAACATGGCGCTGATTGCTTTTCAGGAAAAAGTGATGGGTATATCTATACCCGTATCGGCAATCCAACCATTAAAGCGCTTGAGCAAAACATTGCAGCGCTTGAAAACGGATATGGCGGTATCGCCACCAGTTCAGGAATGGGCGCCATCAGCAGTGTTTACATGGCCTTACTTGGTGCTGGAAGCCATATTATAAGTTCCAGTGCTGTATATGGACCTGCAAGAGGAGTCCTGGAACAGGATTTTTCCCGCTTTAATGTGGAAGCTACTTTTGTGAATACTTCCATGCTTGAAAATATCCTTGCCGCGATAAAGCCCAATACCAAAGTATTGTATATTGAGACACCGGCCAACCCTACGATGGAGATTACGGATATTGTCGCCTGCGCGAAAATAGCCAAAGAACACAACCTGATCCTCGTGGTTGACAATACGTTTTGTTCCCCGTACCTGCAAAAGCCGCTTGATCTGGGCGCTGATGTTGTACTTCATTCAGTCACCAAGTTTATAAATGGACATGCTGATATTGTTGGCGGTGTAATCGTGACCAAAGGCCCTGAATTATATAAAAAGATACGTCATTCAATGGTTTTCATGGGCTGCAATATGGATCCCACGCAGGCATTTATGGTTATCAGGGGCGTTAAAACTTTGGCCATACGCATCGACCGCGCACAGGAGAGTGCTATGAAAATTGCTGAATTCCTGCAATCGCATCCCGATGTAGCCTGGATCAATTATCCCGGATTAACATCACACCCGCAGTATGAACTTGCAAAAACCCAGATGAAAGGCTTTGGATCTATGATGAGTTTTGGGCTTAAAGGCGGCTATGTAGCAGGGAAGAAACTGATGGACCACCTGCATCTGGCAATATTGGCGGTTTCACTGGGTGGCGTTGAAACGCTGATCCAACATCCGGCATCCATGACACATGCCGGGGTAAGTAAAGAAAATAAACTAGCTGCAGGAATTACCGATGACCTGGTAAGGTTCTCTGTCGGTATCGAAGATGTTGGAGACATCATCAGTGATTTAAAACAAGCATTGGAAACAATTTAAGAAATACAGCAATGAAAAAGACAGATGTATTAATTATCGGAGGCAGTGCCGCCGGTATGGTTGCAGCAGTTACCGGGAAAGCCCACTGGCCTGACAAGGAATTTATCCTGGTAAAAAAACAAAAAGATATGATGGTGCCCTGTGGTATCCCCTATATCTTCGGAACACTGGAGAACATTGATAAAAACCTGATGCCTGTTGATGCTGCACTACAAAAAAGCGGCATTGAATCACTGGTTGATGAAGCTACGGATATTGACACCGGCAACAAGGAGGTTTTGTTTGCAAGTGGTGAGCGGATCGGCTATCAGAAGCTGGTTATCGCAACAGGTTCAACACCCATGAAACCACGGTGGTTGCATGGTGCAGAGCTGGAGAATGTATTTGTTGTCCCCAAAGACAGAGAATATCTCGATGATATGAAAAACAAACTGGGACAGGCAAAAAACATTGCTGTTATCGGCGCAGGGTTTATAGGTGTGGAATTCTCCGATGAACTTACCAAACATGGTTATAATGTTACCCTGATCGAAAAAATGCCACACATTCTCAGCCTTGCTTTCGATGCTGAAATAGCAGAAAAAATTCATGACATACTTGTTTCCCGTGGAGTGAATGTTATTGTAGGCGTAGGAATCAGTAAAGTAATCGGAACCGGCAAAGTTGAAGCCATTGAACTGGAAGACGGCCGTAAGTTGGATATGGATGCAGTCGTATTGTCCATTGGCTATAAGCCCAGCAGCGAATTGGCGAAAAAGTCAGGGATATATGTGGATGAGGATAATTTTATCGCCGTTGACGAATACATGCGCACCCATATTACAGATATTTTTTCAGTTGGTGATTGCGCCCAAAAGCGTGATTTTGTTACCCGCAGAAGGGTTCCGACCATGCTTGCCTCAACAGCTTGTGCCGAAGCACGGATTGCCGGTATGAATTTATTCGATCTTCAGGTGGTCAAGACTTTTAGCGGAACCATTGCCATTTACTCTACAGCAATTGGCAACTCAGGCTTTGGCACCGCAGGGTTAACCGAACAAAGGGCCGAACAGGAAGGCATTTCAACAATAACCGGGATGTTTGAAGGTATAAACCGCCATCCGGGCAATTTGCCCGATGCCCATAAGCAAATTGTAAAACTGATTGCTGCCCGAAACTCGGGGGTTATTATCGGAGGGGAAGTTATCGGAGGCATGGAAGCAGGGGAACTTACCAATGTATTGGGTTTAGCCATACAAAACCGTATGTCAGTCAATTCGTTCCTTACCATGCAGGTTGGAACACACCCCTGCCTTACAGCCTCACCGGCCGCCTATCCTTTGATTAAAGCGGCTGAGATGATTTCTATTAAGATGTTTCACAATATGAAAGGAGCATGAATTTATGAGTCTTTTTGAAAAAATTGAATTGAAAGGCGTTCAAAAAATCATTGTTGTCGCATCTGGCAAGGGCGGAGTCGGAAAATCAACAGTATCGGCTAATCTGGCAATTGCCATGGCTCGTCAGGGCTTTAAGGTTGCATTGGTTGATGCCGACATCTATGGGCCTTCCATTCCACGGCTTTTTGGTATTGAAGATGCCAAACCTGAAGTATTAAAATCGGGTGAAACGGAAACAATGATTCCCATTGAGAAATATGGGGTGAAAATCATGTCTATTGGATTCTTCCTTGCCAAAAATCAAGGGTTAATCTGGCGGGGACCCATGGTAGCCAATGCCGTTACCCAGCTTTTTGAAAATACCCAATGGGGCGACATTGATTATATGATTGTTGATTTCCCCCCGGGTACCGGAGATATCCAGTTAACCACGGTTCAGAAAATGAACCTCTATGGAGCCCTTATTGTAACCACGCCGCAGGAAATTGCCCTGAACGATGCACGCAAGGCCGCTTCCATGTTTGCAAATCACGATATCAATGTTCCGCTTCTTGGAGTCATTGAAAATATGTCGTGGTTTACGCCAAAACAACATCCCGATGAAAAATATTTCATCTTTGGCCAGGGAGGCGGAGCAAGAATTGCCACTGAATTCAACACCAGACTGATCGGACAGATCCCTTTGGTGACGGAAGTTGGAGAAGCAGCAGAGAAAGGCTTAAGCATTTTCAACCAGGTTGATAATTCAGTTATTTCAGTCTTCGAGAAGATTGTGGAAAAACTGGTTTGAATGAGACAGCGTAACATTCAGGCTTGACTGTTACGCTGATTTCACCAACGCTGAGGAACATCTAAAATTCAGGAGCTGTTGAACTTTTTTTGAGCCCTGAAAATGAAGGTTCATTCAGGCAATTACGCATGAATGAAAGCAACTTTTTAATCGCATTGAGGAATTTTATTAAACCATTTCTGTTTGTATGCTAACACAAAGACCTGTCAAACAAATAGCTGCCATTCATGATCTTTCAGGATTTGGAAGAACTTCCCTTTCGGTTGTAATCCCTATCCTCTCTGCCATGGGAACAAAAGTGTGCCCTTTGCCCACAGCCCTGTTATCATCGCACAGCAGGTTTGAAGGATACCATTTTACAGATCTGACGGATCATATGCAACCCATCATTGATCACTGGAAAGCATTAAATCTTTCATTTGAGTGCCCGGAGAGGGGGGTGCAGACTCCATATTTTAAACGGTATTCTGCAATTCTTAAAACAAGCAAGCCAATCAGACCCTTGGAGGGAATCACGGTCTAACCGGAAATTGAACTAATAGCCCCCTCCCCCTGCGAACTATATTCTCATCCATTCTGACTGATCAACTGAAGCGATTTTTTATTGAGAATCTCAACTTTTTTGCCGCTAACCTTAATAATGCCATCCTTATGAAACTCAGAGAGTATGCGGCTTACACTTTCGCGGCTGGTATCTACCAGATTACCGATATCTGCCTGTGAAACCGGCAAGAGAAAAGTATCTGATTTATAAAGATGATTAGAAAACTCAAGCAGCATATCTGCAATGTTGCCGCGGGTTTGCTTCTGGGTGCGCGTGGCGCAGCGACGTATCGACTCCAGTTCATCCTTGCACAAATCCAGTATAATTTCGTAGGAAAAAATATCAGACTCTTTCAGCAATTGCCTGAAAGTGCTCATGTCAATAAAGCAAACTTCCGCTCCGGTAATGGCCGTAACTGAATACTGGTTAATCTTATCGCCTATGGTTGTGGGCAATCCCAGATAGCGCGGGGCAGTTACAATACGCACAATCTGCTCATGATAAGGCCCGGCCAGATGAATTTTAGCCAGCCCGCTCCGAAGATAAACTACATTGGTTGAGAGTGCCCCCTGAGTGAGTACCTGACTTCCCTTTATAAACTTCACCGTTGCATTGTTACAGGATAAATGCTCAAGCTGGCCGTCGGTGAGAGCCCTCGCCGACTTTGATTTAAATGCACAATTTATACAGTCATTGTTCATGCGGCAAAGATACAAAATGTGAGCTATCTCACATTTTTAAACGCGTTTCTGCACATGTTGTTCTATGATGTGCTTAGTTAATGCAATTAAATTTGGCGCCAAGTTCAACAACTCATTTACATGGTGTGAATAAATCAGCCCGACAGTATCTGCCAAACAGGAATACAAAAAAAAAAAGATACTTTAACCATAAGAATCGAAATTGTGACAACCGAAAAACAAAAAATAATTGTAGCCAGGTCAGTCGATGCCCGCGGAACACACTGCCCGGAATCTCTGCCGGAAATAAAAAAAACATTTGATGCCATGAAATCCGGAGAAATTATGGAAATACTTTCAGCCGATGAAAGAACCAAACGCGACATTCCCAAATGGTGCGCAAAACAAGGTCATGCGTATATTGGCATTGACGACGAAAACGGATACTTCAAAGTTTATTTGATGAAGAATTAATTGATCGTGGGAACCCAAACTTTTGCAGGGCACACATGTCATTCACAAACCTGATTTCCCTTTTATCTCTGATGAATCTAATGCAAGTGAATGATCCTGAAAAGAAAGCTGACAACTTTTATCTATCTACAGTTTAAGCATCACTAAATCTACATCCGAATTAAACGAATTGAATCATGGCTCAAAATAAACCTTCTGAAAACCCGCAAAATACTATGTACAGAAACCTGTTTCTAGTACTGATTGCAGTAATTGCTGCACTCATTTTGGTTAATGTTTTCCACCAGGAGGATAACTTCAATTTTAAACTTGAAGAACTCAAGCGGGAATACGCTATACAAGAAAGTCCTTCCGTTCAGCATTTCAAGCTTCAGGCATTGAACAGGGTGTTTAAAACGCCGCAGGAAGTTACCGAAGCATGCCTTACCTGTCACACCGAAACGCACAAAGAAATCATGGCCTCCTCACACTGGAACTGGGAGCGGGCTGCCTATGTTGAAGGACGGGGAATTTCTTCGTCAGGGAAGAAAAACGTGATGAATAACTTTTGCCTTGGCACCAGCTCAAATGAGCAAACTTGTGCCAAATGCCACATCGGGTTTGGTATGACTAACAATCATTTTGATTTCGAAAATGCCCGGAATGTCGATTGCATGGTTTGCCATGATAACAGCGAAGAATATCTGAAAGGCGCTTCAATGGCGGGTTATCCCGACCGGTCAGTGAACCTCGAAGAAGTGGCACAGCATGTGGGCCTGCCAATGAAAAGCAATTGCGGCTCGTGCCATTTCTTTAGTGGCGGAGGAAACAATGTAAAACACGGCGACCTCGAAAAAGCGCAGCTTTCATGCAGCCGTGAGGTAGATGTGCACATGGGGGCCAACGGTATGAATATGGAATGTGTTGCCTGCCACACTGCCGAAAATCATCAGATCCTTGGTAAGCTTTATTCGGTTTCACCCGATAACAACAACCGTGTTACCTGCGAGCAATGCCACACCGGCACACCCCATCTCAGCGATGTGATCAACAGGCATAGTTCGAAGGTGTCGTGCCAGGCCTGTCACATCCCTGTATATGCCAAAGTAAATTCAACCAAAATGTCGTGGAAATGGTCAGATGCCGGAAAACTCAAAGAAGGCAAACCCTTCTCTGAAGAGGATTCTTTAGGCAACGACAGATATTTATCCATAAAAGGTTCATTCAAATGGGCCAGGAATGTAAAACCTGATTATATATGGTTTAATGGCACTGCCGAAATCTATCTGCTGGGCGATACCATCAAATCGATCCCGGTTCAGATGAACAAGTTGAACGGTTCTTATAAAGATAAGGCCAGCAAGATTATTCCGGTCAAGATTCATGTCGGCGACCAGATTTACGATAAAGTTTACAATCGCCTCATACAACCAAAGCTTTACAGTGAAAATGAAGGTGATAGTGCATTCTGGAAAGATTTTAACTGGGATGAAGCATCAAAAGCAGGAATGGCAAAGGTCGGCCTCCCTTTTAGCGGAAAGTTTGGTTTTGTTGAAACCGAAATGTTCTGGCCTGTCAATCACATGGTTTCTCCAAAGGAACAAACGGTAACCTGTGCCGAATGCCATACCAGGGTTAACGGCCGGCTCGAAAAACTTACAGGGTTTTACCTGCCGGGCCGCGACAGGCATATAGCTCTTGATACAGTCGGCTACTGGGCATTTATATTCACTTTGCTTGGAGTGATTGGTCATGCCGTCGTCCGCATTACGGTATCCATCAGGAAAGACAGATACGAAAAGCAGATCATTAGCTATGATGAGGATAAACCAACAGAATAGCAGAAACCATCCAATAAAACAGGGTTGCCAATAAAATTAACAAAAATGAAAAGAGTATATGTTTACAAAGCGTTTGAGCGTTTCTGGCACTGGTCGCAGGCTTCGTTGATCATATTCCTGGCTTTAACAGGATTTGAGGTGCATGGCTCATACCATATATTTGGTTTCGAAAAAGCAGCCGAATTTCATCGTACAGCATCCTGGCTTCTGATAGGTTTGATCATCTTCGCCATTTTCTGGCATTTCACAACCGGCGAATGGAAGCAATATGTTCCCACAACCAAACAGTTGAAAGCGCAAATAATGTACTATTTATATGGCATGTTTAAAGGAAAACCGCATCCGACGGAAAAAACCCAACTGAGCAAGCTGAATCCGCTGCAACGAATTACTTACTTCGGCTTTAAAGTTATACTTGTACCTATTACTATCATTTCGGGTATTTTGTACATGCTGTATAAAACAATTGATCAAAACGACCTGATCGTGATTGAGGAATATCCACTGGCTTCCATTGCATTCTGGCATGTGCTTGGCGCAATCCTGCTGATGATTTTCCTGGTCGTGCATGTTTATATGACGACCACCGGGACAACCCCAACTTCAAATATCAAAGCCATGATGACAGGTTACGAAGAGATTGATGAAGAAGAACATCACAGTTCACCGGAAAAGGATAATAATCAAAAAGATATAGTATGACACCACACAAATTTATGAACCCTTATCTGGCCGGATTTTTACTCGGACTGATACTTTTGGGAACTATTTATGTTACCGGCCGTGGCCTTGGAGCCAGCGGCGCAGTGAAAAGCCTGATGCTGAGTGCCGTTGTTAAACTCGCACCTGAACACTCTGCAAACACACCTTATATTAAGACTTACAGCGAAGAACATCCTGTTGGTCCTTTGAATGACTGGCTTGTGTTTGAAGTGATCGGCTTAGTCATCGGGGCATTTGTCTCGGGCGTGATTTCGAACCGTGCCGGCATTAAACTTGAAAGAGGCCCTTCCATTACCAATCGTACCCGCATTATCGCTGCTGTTTTCGGTGGATTGCTCTTCGGGCTTGGTTCACAACTTGGTCGCGGATGCACCAGTGGAGCTGCTTTAAGCGGAATGGCTGTGATGTCATTCGGCGGAATCATTACCATGCTCGCGATCTTCGGATCAGGATATACGTTTGCTTACTTTTTTAGAAAACTCTGGTTAAAATAATCGTTATGGGACCATTAGTACCATTTATCATAGGCAATGAATTTAATCTGATCATTGCGCTGATTGCAGGAATCGGATTCGGGTTTATACTCGAACAGGCGGGTTTTTCATCCACTAAGAAATTAGTTGGATTATTCTACGGGTATGATTTTACGGTTTTGAAAGTGTTTTTCACCGGCGGTGTTACAGCCATGATCGGCGTTTTATGGTTCGATCATATTGGCATTCTCGATCTGAGCCTGATTTACATCAATCCTACATTTCTTCTTTCAGCTTTGATTGGAGGGGCCATTATGGGTCTTGGATTTATCATTGGCGGGTTCTGCCCGGGTACCAGTGTTTGTGCCGCGGCAATAGGCAAATTGGATGGACTGGCTTTTGTATTTGGATCGGCATTAGGCGTTCTTGTTTTCGTTGAAGGATACCCGCTGTTCGAAAAAATATATGTTGCTGAAGCGTGGGGGCCAGTTCTGATAAATGAGAAACTGGGCATGTCGAAGATTGTGTTTGCTTTTATTCTTTCAACTTTTGCATTCATCGCATTTTATTTTAGCAGGCGAATCGAAAACCGCGTGAACAATATCGAAACACGCTTCGAAAAGAAAAAAATCATTGCCTATACTTCGGCAATTTCACTTGCCTTCCTGGTTCTGGCCCTTGTTGCATTTACGCCTGATAGTGAAAGCCGCAGAGACTCAAAGATTAATAAAGCGTTAAAACACAATGATTTTAGTTCAGTACAGGTACCTGCCGATAAACTGGCCGATGAAATTGTACATAATTATTACAAGATCAATATTATTGATGTACGGGATACGGTTGCTTTTTATGCCTACCACCTTCCTTTTGCCATAAATATTCCTGTTGAAAAAATGGGTGAGAGACAATGGAAAAAAATTCTGGATCAGAAACACAAAGCCAATTATTTTTATGCCGACGATATCCGCCTTGCTGAGAAGGCCTATTTAACAGCGGTTTATATGGGAAAGGCAGATAATTATATCCTTACCGAATCGGGAACTGTTTTCAGGAAAATGTACACCAATCTCATCGCTCCTGCCCCCGATGCAGGAAAAGACGAAATCAATACATACAACTTCCGAAAAAAAGCGGCTACTGAAATGGCCACTTTGGTTGAAGCACTTAAAAATTCGACTGAACCTGTCGCGGTTAAGATATCGAAAGTTAAGGGTGGTTGTTAATCGGCCGGAAATGCAGGTTTTAAGGAAGATAAATTGTTTGCCAAAACTTAAATCCTGTAAAAGATCACCCAAATTCACTTATCCGGATCAATCGCTCTAAATCCAGCACTTTAATACTCTTACCGTCAATACTGATAAGTCCGTCATCACAGAATTTTTTCAGCATCCTGATCACTGTTTCAGGGCTTATCCCTGTTAATTCTGCAAGATCCTTTCTTGAAAGCGGCAAATCAAATTCAGGTTTTTTAAAAACCCTGTTTGAAAGACACAGTAGTATGTCAGCCATTCGCCCATAAGCCTGCTTGTGCGTCAGACAAAAAAAACGACCATAAATCTGAGTGCTGTTGGCACTCAAAATATTAATGACTTCTTTAGCAAATTCAGCATTCTTACCTATCAATTGACGGAAAACATTAATGTCAATCAGTTTGATTTCAGATTCAACATAGGCCATAGCCGTATACTGATATGTGTTCTGGTCTTCTGACAAGGTTGAAAGGCCTAAAAGATTTCCGGAAGGTATTATTTTAAGAACCAAAGAGTTGATACCATCATTGATGAACACTTTCGCGAGGCCACGTTCAACATACATTACATGCGATACAAAACTGCCCTGTTTACATATTATCTCACGTTTGTTATACTTAATAAGAACTGAACTCGCTTCAATCAACTCCATTTCTTCCGTTGTGAGTTTCTCAAAGCATTTACAGTTATGGGAACCTATCGTACAACTTGTACCCTGAATGACCTTTTTTTCCATCTGACAAATTTTCCTTCCTCGACAAAAATACAAATTAATCATTTAAAAACCTGTCACAAATCAGTTTTATAACCATCACATAGCATAAAGTTAGCAGACCAATGCCAGTTGTTAAATGCTTAACAATGGACATAAAACAACAATCTTTGTCGGGGATTTTATATGTGGTTCTCAATACATTTATGTATTTACTAATCTAACTAAATCGTTATGAATTCAAGAAAAACAGGTACGAGCGGAGTGTTGTTGATTCTTTCATTATACCTTGCTTTTTACATTGCCGGTTGTACAAAAGATAATCCTCAGCATGAAGATTTAAGTACCGCTTCCTGCGAAGGATGTCATACCAATTATGCTCATCTTCAGGCTGTTTATTCCCCCGACACTGCAATTATAGGAGGAGGATGCGGAGGTGAAGCCCCTCATTACGAACCTTACGACCGGGTGTATATGGGTGGTGAAGGATACACGGAATACAAAAAATCAGGACATTATAAGATTGGTTGCGTTGGATGTCACAACGGGAACAATAATACTGATGATAAAAAGATAGCCCATTCGGGTGATTTTATCCGTCATCCTTCGATGTATGCCGATGAAAAGTGTGGTACATGCCACCAGGAAATCGTAAATAATTTCAAGACCAGCATTCACAATGGCACCGGTCAGAAAAGGAAAGTGACTATTCGGAGTGGTCTTAGCGGACCTCAGGATTTTGACAAGTTGCCTCAGCATCAAATTAAAGGATACAATGACAATTGCGCTACCTGCCATGGGACTTGCGGCAATTGCCATATTGTCCGTCCATTGGCCGGTGGTGGCGGGTTAGCCCAGGGACACATGTTTAACAAGACTCCCGATATGGTGACTGGTTGCGTTGTCTGTCATAGTTCACGTGGTGGACATGCTTACCTGGGAGTTGCTGCCGGAACCCAACCGGATGCCCACTTTTCACAAAAGGGATTTAAATGTTTGGATTGCCACAGTGGAGCCGAACTGCATGGCGATGGACATCCGGTAGATCAGCGGTATGCCTATTCAAAACTTCCTAAATGCGAGGACTGTCATTCAGGGATTGCATCTTCAAACACATTCCATTCAATGCACTACAACGATTTCAACTGTCAGGTTTGCCATTCACAGGATTACAACAACTGCGGAAGCTGCCATGTACATGGAGAGGGGGCCAGAATTCCTTCATACCTTGGTTTTAAGATCGCTGTCAATCCAATTAAAAATATAAAACCCGGATTCGATTTCACCCTGGTCAGGCGCACACTTGCGGCTCCTGACAACTGGGAAAAATATGATGTTGCCCAATATGCAAATTTCAATGCTTTCCCAACCTACAATTTCACTACACCACACAACATCCTTCGCTGGACACACAGAACCCAGGTAGCTCAAGGTACCTCATGCTCCTCAAACTGTCATATCCGTAATGAAGGAGGTACCCTTGTCAACAGAGAACTTTACCTTTTTGAAGATAATTTGCTGCAATGGGAGAAAAATGCCTCTGCAAGCATCCAGGTTGACGGAAAATTGCCAAATTCCTGGTTTGAAAAATAATCTCAGAATTACTTTTTAAATTAATACTAACTATTAAACTCTCAAAAATGAAAACAACAAGATTCTTATTGTACAGTGTCCTTGTCGGATCCCTGATTTTTACCTCATGTAAAAAGGACGAAGAAGAAAAAATTGACGAATCGCTCGTTCTGACGGAATACCTGGAATCAGCCAATTCTCCGCTTGGAAAAGATTATGTAAATTCTGATCTGCCTGCTATTATTGCAGCCTCTGAGGTAAAAACCCTGAATGAAACAGGACAGGTTTACATTATGGACATCCGGTCAGCAACCGATTTTGCAGCAGGACATATTGCCAACGCACACAACGTTGCTTTAGCCGACATTCTTACCCATATAGAAAGCGTTAATTTATCAGCCTACACCAAAGTCGCAATAGCTTGTTATACTGGCCAGACTGCAGCTTATGCTGCCAGTATGCTCCGGATAATGGGTTATGATAAAGTGTATTCGATGAAATTTGGAATGAGTTCATGGAATGCAACATTCAATAAATGGACCACTAACTTAAGCAATACGTATGCATCTCAGTTTACTTCGACGGCAACTGATAAAGGCGCTATGGGAAGTCTTCCGGTTTTGAGTACAGGCAAAACAACCGGGCTAGATATACTGGAGGCCCGTATGGCTGCAATGCTGACTGAAGGATTCGACCCTGCCAAAATTACCAATGCAACAGTGTTTGGGAATCTGAGTAATTATTACATAATAAATTACTGGCCGGCTGCCCAATATGCAGCGCCCGGACACATTCCCGGAGCTATTCAATATACTCCGAAAGAAACCCTCAAATTGGCTGCAGACCTGAAAACCCTCCCAACCAATAAAACGATAGTGGTTTATTGTTATACAGGTCAGACAAGTGCACATTTAGTAGCATACCTGCGGTTGTTGGGCTATGATGCAAAGTCACTCATGTTTGGAACAAATGGTATGATCTATGACAATATGGTTGCCACAGGTGGTATGACCGTATTCAATGAAACTCAGATTATGGGCTATGATTATGTGACCGGTAAGTAATGTGAGTGTGTGTTCGTGAATGAATGATAAAAAGCCATTTCAGAATAGAAATGGCTTTTTATTTGCTTCATTACCTAAGTTTCAAAAAACATGTACAAAGTGATGGCTACTCATTTCCCATCCTTATACAAACTATTCACTAATCCAGAATTCTTCCTGCACTGAATGAGCCTTTAGTAACTAATTGTTTCCCAGATTTATGTTAGTATCATAATCCTTTGTAACGGTTTAAAAATCTCCCTGCATATTAACAGCAACAAAGCAATCCTGGTAAGCAGTTGTTAATTATGTTTATGATGAAATCATAACATAGGGTTTGCTGAAATATATCTATACTCTTGGAAATAAAACAATTACAAGGTTGAAAAGAGTTCTAAGGGCATAGAAATATGGCAATAACATCAAAAACCTTGCATCAGGATTGAGAATTTCACCCCTTTTTGGCATGGAATAGCCACAGCCTGCCTGATTGCCTGGTTTCCAGGCAGACAGGAGTGGCGAACTCTGCAGGGCTCGACGAAGTCAAACATTGATAGCAAATCGCAGACTCAGAGGATTTTAAGGTTTGTCTGTTTGTCTATGACAAACAGGCCTGACTGACTGCATCAAGCAGACAGGTGCAGCGCATCGTAACGTAAAACGCTTAATGTTTTTATTAAGTTTTTAAGCAGACCCTACATTAAGACTAAAACTCCCCTTTCAGTAATTGATTGGGGAGTTCAGAATTGATCAAATTCATAATTTAATGTCTGTTCGTTAAGAGCAGCCTCCTGCAACTTTTTTCTTTTTGGCGGCCGGTTTTGGTCCGGGAACTTTGGCTTTTGCTCCGCCTGAAGACTGCGACTGGGTTGACGATAGTTCGCCTCCGCCCAATGCCTGCCCGGCACCGCGCCTGAAATCATAACGGGCCAGATCATCGTTGGGGCTGGTGCTTGGTGGCGCTGTCGGGTTCAAAATGGCCTCAGCCCAATAATTCAGGCCTCCGCGAAGCACATAAATATTTTTATAGCCAAGCTGCCTGAGCAGCATCCAGGCTTCGTTGGCCTGGGTTGTTCCGTTTCCGTAGAAAACATTCAGTTTTACATCCTGATCGAAAACATCCGTATAATCTGGTGAGAGCAGGTTGTCAATGGGAATATTCACTGCTCCCGGCAGGGTGAATTTTTCAAACTCATTTTGGGGTCGGATATCAACAAGTTGCAAATAGGGGTCTTTCTCAACCAGCATCTGGGCAATCTGCTCGGGTTCAAGGTACTGCGTACCACTTTTAATTTCATCCAGAATCTGACCGGCAGAAAGTTTGTAGGGCTTTGTTGTATTTTTGGGAACTGCAGCTATGATAAAGCCAAATATCAACAAAACAAATGTAAGCAGCATCCGGGGTGTGAGGGTTATATTTTTCATAACAAACGATTTATTAAATTAACAATGAAAGCTGATTAATACTCTTCGCGGGGAAATTTCTTTTCAGCCCATTCGGCTCCCCAAAACATCAATACTGCGGCGATGATAACCAGCAACGCAAAAATACCTTCTGAAATTCCAAAGAACTCTGAAATCCTCGGAGTCCCCATAAAGGTTGCTTTGTAGAGATCTTCCCAAATGGGATATCCTTCAGCAAAAATGAAGACTCCGATAAACAATCCAACGATGAATATCATGGCATCAATTTTCCCGATGGCGGCGCCACAAAAACTGGTCCCCGGGCAATAACCACCCATAATAAAGCCAGCTCCCATTACTACACCACCAATAATTGCCGACCAGAGAAAGGTCTCATTCACATAAACCAGGCTCAGGTCAATCCATCCGAAAAGGCTTAAGAACAATAATCCAAGCATGGCAGTAATAGCGCCTGTGAAGAATACTTTCAGCACGACAGCATCATATCCATAGAAAACGCCGGCCAGTTTGCGACTTGAGGAAAAGCCGCCCTGCTCAAGAACAAAACCGAAACCGATGCCGATAAAAAAAGCCAGCAAGAGGTTGGTATTCTCTGAAATAATTTCGTTAATAACTAATGGTCCCATTTTGAAATCTCTTTAAAAATTGTTTATATTCAATAACTTAAATCCAAAGTTTACGGAAAAAGTAAGCCAGTGCGAAAGCAGTACCAAAAATGGCCATCATTGAAATGAACCCGCCAAGTGATAGTACCGCCATTCCGCTAAGGGCCGAACCGCTGGTACAACCACGTCCGAATTGCGAGCCTATCCCGAACAGGACACCTCCGCCAAGCGCAAACAATAAACGGGTGCGTGAAGTAATTTTAGGACTGTGCTCAACTTTCCATGTCAGGCGTTTTGAAAGAACACCCGACAAAAATCCTCCAACCAGCACGCCAAGCATCTGATAAACGAGCCAGTTGTTCAGCGGATTTCCGGAATGCCCCCCGCTAAATTCCTTATAGAATGTTGCTGTTTTGGCATGTGCGGGCGCAACGGTTTCAACACTGGCTACAATGGCGCTTTTAATAGCACCACTGGCCCCTACACTGCGCCCTGAGATAAAATTGGCCGCTATAACAACCAGACCAAGCAAAACTCCAGCCAGGTAAGGGTTCATGTACTTCGATTTTTTGATATCCGACATATTATTGATTGTTAAAGTGTTTCAAAAAACGATTAATAAAGCCAACGGCTGGCCTGGCCTGCATAAGCAATGATAAACCTGAACATCAGCCCGCCAAAAATTACCAGGACCGGCGCAATGAATACAGGCATTTTAAATCCTTTGATTTCGAGCATCTCAAGCAAAGCGGGAAAGGCAAGTCCAAGTGTGACTACAAAAAGCCAGAAGGGCGTGGTATAGGGTCCGCCTAAAAATAAGGAAGCTGCATCAATGTGCACCTGAGTACTGGCTAAAAATCCCATAAACATGTGTACAATCAGGAAAAGTTCTATTCCGATTAGCATCAGGTCGATTCTTGCAAAATTATGTCGCTCATGCTTATCTTTACTCATAAGAATTATCGCGGCAGCCCCGGTTGACAATCCGGATGTGAGGAAAAGCGGTCCGAGGATGGATGTGTTCCAAAGCGGCCGTGCATTGAAGGCTGAAAAAAGAATTCCGGTATATACGCCCAGAATCAAAGACGAAATAAGCATAACCCAGGCAATGGTCATCAGATATTTTCTGAAAAAAGTATCTACTTCATAAATCCATTTATATTTCCAGTCCCAGGAAGGGAACAACACTTTAATATTCAGGGCACACCAGATAATTGAGAGTGGCGTGACAACCATAAGTGTCCATGCGCCCCATGACATGGGAGACTCAAGTCGTATGGTCGTGTAGAGTTGCCAGAAATACAATTTATGATTCAGGTCGAGGAGCAGGGCAAGCAAACCAAAAGTAAGAAGCAACGGGGTAAGGAATGGTGCAAGTTTTACAGCAGTCGGATACTCCTTTTCTTTTCCAAGAATAGTATAAAGTGCAGCAAAAAACAGGATTCCTGCGGCAAGCCCACCAAGAAAAAGATACAAAGGGATGTGCCAGTGCCAGATATGTAACTGTGGATCTATCAGGTGATTCATGCGTCCACTAACAATAAGTTCTTCTCTCATATTGATCCGGGAATTAAATCAAAAAATATAATTGAGGTTTTGTCCCGGCTTCCGGAATCAGTGTTTTAAACTTTCGAGTTTTCAGCACCTTTGATACAGGACTGTTGGGGTCATCAAGGTCTCCGAAATACATACATTTGGTCGGACATACCGAAACACAGGCAGGGTCAAGGCCCTTTTCAACCCGGTTGTGCAGACAGAAAGTGCACTTATCAACATACCCGTCGGGATGCGGGTAACGGGCATCATAAGGACAGGAGGCAATGCAGGCACCGCAACCGATGCATTTGTGCGGTGTCACCAGTACGACACCGCCTTCGGCATAATGACTGGCACCGGTGGGACAGCAGCGGACACAGGGTGAATTTTCGCAATGGTTGCAGCGCTCGGACCTGATTTCGATCTCGAGTTTCGGATAAGTGCCATCGGTTACTTCAACTACCCAATCGCGGCAAAAGCCTATGGGAACATTGTTTTCCGTCTGGCAGGCTACCACGCAATCGCTGCAGCCTACGCACTTTTTGGTATCAACGGCCATAGCGTATCTCATGCTTTAGCCTCCTTTCCGGTAGTTTCAAAGTCAGTAATAAATGTTACGAAATTTCCGCGCATTCCGGTTCCACCCATAACAGGGTCAATGTGCACGCGGGTGATCATTTCGGTATCGTTAATGCCCCGGCCGTGTGCACGGCTCAGCTTTTTATTGTTATGTCCAAATCCATGTACCATATAGACTGAATCCCATCTGATTCGCTCGGTAACACGAACCTTAATGGAAAAAGTTGAGACTACCCCGTCCTGATTTTTCAGTTTTACATACTGACCATGCCCGAGCCCCCACAACTTTGCCACCTTCGGATTAACCCATAAAACATTCTCATCCATTAAATCGGTCAGGTTGGGGTTGTTGGCTGTACGGCTAAAGGTATGCATCGGGGCGCGGCCATAGTTCAGCCTGTAAAAACCTTCGGGCGGTTCTTCATGGGCGGTGTAAACAGGCATTGGATCAAAGCCTTCGGCTTCCATATCTAAAGAATAAAGCTCAACTTTACCTGAAGTCGTGTTAAATACCACCTCTTCATCCGGAGCAAAAAACAGGTCATCGTTCTCGCGCGGGAAATTTTTAACCCCGATACGTTTCATTTCTTCCAGCGACGAGCCCATTTCTTTCAATTGCCAGTCGAGCAGCTCTTCGGTATCTTTCCAGGGAAACCAGTCGCCCAAACCAAGTTTGCCGGCAAGTTCTTTTGCCATCCAGGCTGCAGGCTTTGTATTGTATTTTGGCTCAACTGCCGGCATCCTGAGTGCCAGGTTCGGTTTGCGGTGTCCTGAATTGCGGAGCATATCATACCTTTCCAGATAAGTGCACTCAGGCAACACTACATCGGCATAACCGGTAAGCTCGATGGGCATGGTGTCTATTACCACCAGGAGTTGCAGGGCCTGAATAGCCTCAAGTGTGTTAGCCTGATTGGGAAAGGCAGCAAGAAGATTTGTACCGTTCACTATCCATGCTTTAAAATTGCATGATTTCTCAACGGTAGGGATCGTTGCATCACACAAACCATTGGCAACTACTTCATTAGCTAATGCATAGCGGCCATCATACGCTTCAGTCGGATTACGTTTCGGCTCCGGGAAAGGTGGTACCGGATAATTAGGAAGATGTAATTTTTCAGGTTTATAGTATCCTCCACGACGCCCCCATGAGCCAAGCAGGGCAGTGAGTATGGCTACTGCCCGCAGGCGTTGGGTATCATCTCCGTACCAGGTAACATGCCGACCCGGGTTAACAATGACCGAAGGTGAGGCGTTGTGCATTTCACGGGCAGTTTCCCGGATGATGTTGGGATCGATGGTGGTAATTCCGTAGGCCCACTCAGGGGTAAAAGTTTTTACATGTTCTTTAAGCTGGTCAAATCCTTGTGTATAGCGTTGTACATAATCCTTGTCATACCATTCGTTCTCAATCAGAACATTTATCCAGGCTAACAACAAGGCCAGATCGGTAGCCGGCTTAATCGGCAGCCAGTATTTTGATTTGCTTGCTGCTGTCGAAAAACGTGGATCAACAGTAATAATGGTAGCGCCCTTATCAATAGCGTCCGACATTTCCTGAACCTGGCCGTTGTGCATATTCTCGCCCAGGTGAGACCCAATCAGCACCATGCAACGGGTATCACGGATATCAATGCGTTCGGGGGAATAGATGATATCGCCGAAAGTGGTAAGAAAACCTACTTCACGCGGGCCCCGGCATTGCGCAAATGAGGGAGCTGCGATGGACGCCGAACCGAAAGCTTTTAACATATGTCCGAAATGAGCACCACCTGAACCATGGGTAAACAAGGCCACGCATTCAGATCCATGCTCTTTGGCAATTTTCCTCATTTTAACAGCGATAAAGTCAAGTGCTTCATCCCAGCTTGCTTCTCTGAATGAATCTTTTCCCCCTTCGCTGGTGCGGATAAGTGGGGTTTTTAGCCGGTCTTCATCGTTGTACTGTCCGATACCTCCGGTTCCACGTGGGCAGAAGCGGCCATTACAGTGCTGGTCTTCATCGTTACCCACGATTTTCTGAATATTGCCTTCCCCATCCTTGTACACCCACCCGGCACACTGCCAGAAGCAGATTTCACAATAGGTAGGTGTACGGGATGGACCAGTTGCTTTTTCCCCGGATATTTTATCCAGTATTGAAGAACCTTTTGCCAGTTCAAAAGCAGAGCCTGCCAATGCCAGACTGCCGGCCCCCAGAGCAGAGATTTTTATAAATTGCCTTCGTGATGTTGCCATATGGGAAGTACTTATTGAACGCTTGTATATTTATTGCAACCAACTATGTATATTGTTGCAGACGAGGCGCAAAATTAAGTAGTTTTAATCTCTATGTATCTATTTCAATCATATTTACTGATATATTTAATGTACTGGTTTTCAATTACATATAAAGTTTCTTATGTATAAAACCGTCTAAATAAAGGGCTATTATAATAATATTCAATGCTTTAGCCGATTATTTAGAATCATTATAAATTTATTGACATCCAGGCCATTACCCTGATATTTATGAGAATAAGTCTGAAATCCAGGCTGCCTGATTTACAAAATGAATAAAAAACTGAATTCATTCCATCATAATCCTTTCCATATCGGAAAGGCGAAATCAATGTAGGTTAAATCTATCCGGGGAAAGAAAAATTACGAAGAATTTCAATCCGCTTCTCTATCGGAGGATGTGTCGCGAATAGGTTATCCCACGAGAAGTCATGTGCTGATGGCTTTGGATTGTCGATAAAAAGCTGCGCCACATCACGGCTTTGAATTGCTTCAATGGCCGGATCGCGCGATATCTTTTCCAGTGCACTGGCCAGTGCCTGCGGATTGCGGGTTAGCTCAGCGGCCCCGGCATCGGCAAGGTATTCCCTTGATCGCGAAATGCCAAACCTCAGCAATATGGAAATCAGGTAACAAACAGCCGATACAACCACTGCCACCAGAATTACGGCACCTGTACCTTTACCGTTGCGGCTTTTGCCACCAGAGGCTAAACGAAGACTGCGGAATGTCATTTCGGCAATAAAGGAGAAGATCCCGACAAAAATGATAGAGATGATTAACACCCGGACATCCCTGTTTCGGATATGTGTGAGTTCATGGGCCAATACTCCTTCCAGCTCGTCGTCTTCAAGCCTGTTGATAATTCCCCTTGAAAGGGAAATTGAGAAGTGCTTTGAATTTAATCCACCCGCGAAGGCATTGAGCGAATCATCCTCAATCACGTAAATACCGGGCATCTGCATGCCCTGTGAAATACACAGATTCTCCAACAGGTTATATACCCGTTTGTTTTCTTTCCGCTCAAGTGGTTTTGATCCCGTTGCCATACGGATAATGGAGGCATGAAACAACCAGGCTATCATAAACCAGAGTGCAGTACCCATCAGGATAAAAGGCGCTGAAACAATAAATCCCGAATTTGCCTCTTCCGGGTTCTGTGATAACCCAAACAGCAGAATGGCGTAAACCATTGCCAGAAGCAATACAGGAAAAGCGATCAGCAAGACCACCGACATAAGGTTATTTTTCCTGATCTGGCTTTGAATACCGACAACCTTCATGCTGCTTTAAAACTTGATGGTTGGCGGTTGGTCAAGGTCCTGGCGGGTTTCGGCACCAAGATCGAACAGGGTAGCCCGGGTGAATCCGAAACTACCGGCCATCAGGTTAGCCGGGAAAGTTTCCACGGCATTGTTGAACTCTGTTGTGGCTGTATTGAAGAATCTGCGGGCTGCTGCCAGCTTGTTTTCAATGTCGCTCAACTCTTCCTGCAACTGCATGAAATTCTGATTTGCCTTCAGGTCAGGGTAGTTCTCGACTGCAATTTTAAGGCCCTGCAAGGCAGAGCTCAGGTTTTGCTCGGTGACAATTTTATCGTTTATGGTGGTCGCCTGCATGGCAGCACTCCTTGCTTCCGTTATTCTCATCAGCAGTTCCCGCTCATGGGTGGCATAGCCTTTTACTGTTTCTACCAGTTGCGGTATCAGGTCATGGCGCTGCTTTAGTTGAACATCAATGTCAGCAAAGGCATTTTCGCGGCGATTGCGCAATTTTACCATGTTGTTGTAAATGCCGATCAGCCAGAAGACGATAACGACTATCAGGACAAGAAAAATAGTAAGGGTCATGGCATTGGTTTTTGTTGTTTGAACAAACCTACAAGAATTTCCTGAAATATTTACACATCCTGTGAGAATTAATGCAACCTAATATTCAGTGCGTATTAGCCCGCATCACCACCAAAATGATACATATTCCGCTAAACCATTCTCTATCATTGATATCAGGATAAATAAAAGATTCTGTCACAACAACACTATTCTACCTGTCGGCAGGAAAAACCCCGCCGCAAAAAACGGGTCAGATTGCTATCCGGATGATTTACAGGTGTTTGCAATCCGGCATTCCCAAAATGCAACATTTTGATTTTCAGGTATTTGTATAACAATAACGAAGTTTTGGCTATAAAAGATACTTCTTTACATACGTCCAATCCGGGAATTGCTCCGACCCAAACAATATCAGCTCCCCTTCAAATTCCCCTGCCCCGTTTTTCAGGCGGTCATCAATCAGAAAGTCGCCTTTGTTCAGGTTTTTATGATGGCTGATGATCAATCGTTTGTGCGCTTTATCGCCCAGGTGCTTTTTTACCCACAGCAGTTTGTCTGTCCAGGCCGAATGATTTTTCCAGGGAGCGGTGGAGAGAATATAGGTGTCATACTTCTCAGCCAGCAGGTTAAAAGCTTCCACTGCACCATCCAATGGCTTCATCAGGCTGAAGATGCCCGGAACTTCATCATAATTGCCTGAATACTGCTCAAGGGTTTCTTTATCTAATTGAGCGATGCCCGAGGGGAAATCGACCAACACGTTGTCCATATCGATGTAAAGGATTTTTTTCACTGTTACGAAACCTGGCTGGAAATTGAATCCGGATTATGACTTCTTCGTTTCGGTATCCTTATCATCCTCGTTGTAGAAATTTTCACGAAGGTCTTCCTTGTT
>JBBQIQ010000016.1:0-36620 GCA_038325075.1 Bacteroidales bacterium
TACAAGTTTTCTGAAAATCCTTGCAAATTCTTTTTGTTGCTCAGTGTCTATTCTATTGATTTCTTTGAGTGTGCGACGGGGGTTAACATTCAGGTTGTCACCGCTTTTCTTATCAAAGTCAAGCAGCCGGTTAAGGGTAGCAACTCTAACCCTGAAAAACTCATCGAGGTTATTAGAAAAGATACCCAGAAATTTCACCCGTTCAATCAGCGGGGTAGTTTCATCGGCGGCTTCCTGTAGCACACGTCCGTTGAATTCAAGCCAACTCAGTTCCCTGTTAACAAATTTTTCTGTAACTTTAGCCATATTAATTCTATATCCGGTCAGCCGGGATTAAATTCTATAACATTTTGGGAAATGCTGCAAATCTTGTTGTAAAACCGGCTGAAAGCAGTTCATCCCACTCGTTTGTATCGAAATCAACAGCGACAACTCCTGAGGTGGGAAGATAATCAATTTTCTCACTCAAAAACGTATTGGCCAGGTTTGTGATCGCCGGATTATGGCCCACAATCATCACATTTGAAACCGTTGCCGGCAAATCATACAACTGATCCGTTAAAGAATCGGCATCTGCGGTATAAACGCCCTTTTCGATGCGGAAATTATTATCCTCCACATTAAAAGCATGGGCAATTATCCTTGCAGTATCTATCGATCTCAGCGCATGGCTGCATATAATCAGCTCAATTTTTACATTATTGTTGAGAAAATATTCTATAATCAGACGGGTTCGTTTAAGACCTTTCTCAAGCAAAGGGCGATCGAGGTCATTCAGTTCGGCATGTTTCCATGATGATTTAGCATGCCGCATTAGAAACAATGTCTTCATAAATTGGTTTATCTGCCTGATTCTGCTTAATTATTTCAAAATTACTGCATTTAAAATTCCTGCAATGCATTTCGACCGTTGAATTAACAATTTATTAATATGATAGTTCAAAAAATTTACTAGACTTTCTGACGGGCCACAGCAGCATCAGGCGATAAAAACCGGAAGAATTTTGCGTCACTTACCAACGAAATAACTAACCTAACATTACGGAAATGACAAACAATTTAAAATCAGTTTTTGCATTTGCACTGATACTTTTTATGTCAGGCAATGCTTCTGCACAAAACCAGGCAGAGTGGAAGGAAATGGCGGAATTCCACAAAGTAATGAGCCAGACCTTTCACCCACTTGAGGAAGGAAATTTCCAACCTATTCGTGAACGCAGTGGTATAATGTTTGAAAAAGCAATTGCCTGGAAAATTTCAACTATTCCTTCCGACTATTCAAACGTTAAAGGAATAAAGAAAAACCTGAAACAATTGGTAAAGAAAAGTTCAGCGTTGGATAAGAAAATTAAGGCAGGTTGTACTGATGAAGTAATAAAGACTGAACTGACAGTCCTGCACGATGTATTCCATAATATTGTCGGGCTTTGTATTGACGATCATTAAAAGGCAATAGCAGGTGGGATCTGCCTAAATTGAGCGACTTTTTGTTACACTCAAATCGTTCAACTTAGGGAATACTTAAAGCACTTCAAAATGCCTCTTAACTTTCACATATTTATTCGATGACTTTAAATCCGAGCGTTTTTCGGGTTGGTCCGGAAGCTAGATTTAGACCCGGAATTTGTAAAGAAAAGAGAAAAGGGATTGGTAACTGAGACCTCCCCAACTCCTCCAGAGGAGGGGCTTAGCTGTGGAAGCTAAACAAATCTATTTGAAGTAAGGTATGATAAATCAGGATATATTTAAGTCAATGAACTGAGATAGCTTCGCCCAATTTTTATTTCCGTAATTTTGATCTGGAAATTCATTAATCCCATTCATCGCACCGGGTAACATGCAGACCGATCCTTCAAACACCCCTCAAAGGCAGGTATTCTCCCTTTCGGAGATCACCGATAGCATCGCGCAACAACCCATCGGAGAAGGCACCCCTCCATTGGAGGGGCCGGGGGAGGTCCGGAATCATTTATTTCCGTAATTTTGATCTGAAATTTTACAACTAAATTATTCTTTTCCGGGCAATATGCAGACCGATCCTTCAAACATCCCACAAAGGCAGGTATTCTCCCTTTCGGAGATCACCGAAAGCATCGCGCGCATGTTCGGCAAGTACTATGCTTCTCCTTACTGGATCAGGGCTGAGATTTCGAAGCTTAACTTTTACCCTGCATCAGGGCACTGCTTTCCCGATCTGGTTGAGAAGCAGGATGGCAGGGTGAAAGCACAGTTGCGCAGCATCATCTGGCGCGACGACCTGTTCAGGATTACTCAGAAATTTGAAGAGGTTACCCGCGAACCCCTGCGCGAAGGCATTGCCATTATGTTCCAGGCCTATGTTAAGTTTAGTTCTGAGCACGGACTCTCGCTGAACATCATTGATATTGAGCCTTTATATACCCTGGGTGAGATGGCCAGGGCAAAACTGGCAACAATTGAACAGTTGAAGAAAGAAGGGATTTTTCAGCAAAACAAACAGGTGCCGATACCACTCTTGCTGAAGAGGGTAGCCATTATTTCGGCCGAAACCAGCAAAGGCTACAACGACCTTCTGGTTACCCTGAGCAACAACCCTTACGGATACCGGTTTATTACCCGGCTTTTCCCGGCATTGCTGCAAGGCGACGCAGCGGTAGAATCAATCAGGAAGCAATTGATTCAGATAAGGCAGATCAGCGGTCAATTTGATGCGGTGCTGATTATAAGGGGCGGCGGCGATGAAGTAGGCCTGGCTTGTTATGATCACTATGATCTGGCGCGCGAGGTTGCCATTTACCCTTTGCCGGTTATCTCCGGCATCGGGCATTCAACCAACGAAACTGTGGTTGAAATGGTGGCCTGCATCAACAAAATTACCCCAACCGATGTTGCCCATTTTATGATTGCAGGCTTCCGAAGTTTCGATGAGCGGATACAGGCATCGGCAGCGGGTATGATTCTGGGAGCAAAGAAAATGATTGAAACGGAAACATCCCGCTTCAGTGAATTAACCCTGGCCTTTCAACAAACAAGCAAGTCATTTGTTAAAAATGAGCATGAGGTTTTAGAACAGATGGCGCTTGACATCAGAGAGTCGGTTAACGTGGCCGTTTTTAACCACCGCATCGCACTCAGTCGTTATGAAACAGCCCTTGCAGTGCATCCCGGACAATTGCTGGCCGGCCGGCAGGCATTGCTGAAGAATCAGGTTAAAATGCTGGGATTTCACAGAACTCATCTATTGAAGAAGCATTCGGATTTACTTGAAAATTTAGGACAAAAAGTGCAATTGCTCGATCCGGTAAATGTGCTGAAGCGCGGCTTTACCATCACAAGATATAAGGGAAAATCCCTTACCTTTGATTTTGCCCCTGAGTCAGGTGCAATCATTGAAACTGAAACCTTTCATGAAAAAATTATCAGTGTTTTCGCTGAAAAGAAACCAAAATGAGCAAAGCCATAACCTACACCGAAGCGATTGAAGAACTTGAAACCATTGTGTCCGAGATCGAAAATGCCTCCATCGGAGTGGATGAATTATCGGAAAAAGTGAAGCGGGCTGCCGAGCTGATCAAATTTTGCAGGAGTAAACTCACAGCAACAGAAAAGGAGGTGGGTTCAATTCTGAAGAGCCTGGAAACTGAAACTTCTGATGTTGAATAGGTTGTATTTTTATCGGGTAGGGATACGACATGTCGTGTCCCTAACAAAAAAATAAATAGGATTGCATTTTTCCCGACAGATTCAAGAAAACAGTAAACGATTTAATACACAGTTTATATCACATTCGTAATTTTACCGTCAATAAAAAATATAGATGTTAACTGGCAGGAATAGCCCAAAATTCAGAGGTTCATTTGTAAATCTCGCAATCATCGCGATGGTTGGCCTGGTTTTGTGGTTTATTCTGGATGCAGGGAAAGCACTAGAGGCAGGTAAAGAAGGTGCAGGTTCGGTTTTGTCAGATTCCGGTTTATCCAGCGCGTTTGAATTCAGCAATGTCATTAACCTTCATCATCCGCTTTCTATCCTGATTCTTCAGATTCTTATCATTATTCTTGCTTCAAGAATCCTCGGCTGGATTATGTCGCTGA
The DNA here is from genome assembly GCA_038325075.1 of Bacteroidales bacterium. GTDB lineage: Bacteria > Bacteroidota > Bacteroidia > Bacteroidales > Lentimicrobiaceae > Lentimicrobium. The sequence goes on from JBBQIQ010000016.1 coordinate 4,074, forward strand.
TTAACCAGCCAACGGTAATCGGTGAGATCCTTGCCGGAATTATGCTGGGGCCATCGCTACTGGGATTGTATTTCCCGGAAGCCACAGCCTTTATTTTTCCGCTTGAATCGTTGGGCAACCTGCAGTTTTTAAGCCAGATAGGCCTTATACTCTTTATGTTTATCATTGGCATGGAACTCGATATCGGGGTCTTAAAAAAACATGCAGGTGCAGCGGTTTTTATCAGCAATACAAGTATAGTTGTACCATTTGTAATGGGATCCGGGTTGGCCTATTTTTTATATAATTCCTTTGCGCCACCTGGTGCCGGGTTTATTCCATTCGCTTTATTTATGGGTATTGCCATGAGCATTACCGCATTTCCCGTGCTTGCGCGCATTGTTCAGGAGCGGGGAATTTCCCGTACCCCCATGGGAATGACTGCAATCACCTGTGCTGCCTTAAATGATCTGACAGCCTGGGGCATATTGGCTTTGGTTGTTGCCATTGCCAATGCCTCTGCAGTTGGAGGAGCATTGGTCACTATTTTGCTCTCATTTCTTTATGTGGCAGTTATGTTATTTATAATCAGGCCTTTGTTAAATAGAATAGCATTAAAATATACAGTCAGGGAAACGATTAGTAAATTGGTAGTTGCTATGGTTCTTAGTACCATGTTGCTTTCATCCTACATTACCGAGGTTATCGGGATACATGCCTTGTTTGGTGCATTTATGGCAGGGGTCATTATCCCTGATAATATCCGGTTTAAGCAGATTATGGCTGAAAAGATCGAGGACGTGAGCCTGGTTTTACTCCTGCCGTTGTTTTTTGTCTATACAGGCCTTCGCACTGAAATAGGATTGCTGAATGAGCCAGGCTTGTGGCTTACCGGTCTTTTAGTGGTTGGTGTTGCAGTTGCCGGTAAATTTGCCGGGAGTGCCTTAGCTGCCAGGTTCACAGGCCAGTCATGGAAAGATAGCCTGCTCATCGGTGCCCTGATGAATACCCGCGGTTTGATCGAACTTATTGCTTTGAACATCGGATACGACATTGGCGTATTATCACCTGAAATCTTTACCATTTTGGTTTTGATGGCCCTGGTTACCACTTTTATGACCGGCCCGGCTATGAGTATGATCAATTACTTTTTCAGGAAACCGGAAGCAGAACAATTGGCTTTTGGTACGCTGAAGGTGTTGATTGCCTTTGGCCCCCCTGAAGCTGGCGGCAGGCTGACCTCTATGGTAAACAATCTGTTCGGAAACCGCAAAAAAGGCCTGAAAATAACCGCTATGCACCTGACACCCAACACCGAAATATCGATAAAAAACGCTAAGCAGTTTGAAGAAGAGGCGTTCTCGAAAGTGATGGAAGTGGCAGCCGAAAAAGGCATTGAAGTAAAAGCCATTTACCGCACATCTGAAAATGTCTCACAGGAAATCACCAAATCTGCTAACCGTGGAAAATTTGATTTACTGATCGTTGGCAGTTCCAGGCCATTGCTCAGTCAGGATCAGACAGGTGGCAGGGCACGGTATTTCTTCGAAAAGACCAAATGTGATGTAGGCTTATTTATTGACAGGGGGTTTGATAAAATCTCCAAAATACTGATTATCACAGAGTCTGATGAAGAGAGTTACCTGCATACATTTGCCAAAGGCTTTAATCCTGATTGTCGCATCGATTCAGCCTGTCTCACTCCGCTGGCGGTTCCTGTTAAAGGAGTAGAAGTGCCGGCTATTCAGAATATTATGCTTCAAAAGGCCGATGAGAATTTCTCTTCCTACGACCTGATTATTGCAACCATAAACTGCTTTCGCGACCAAAGGGATGCAGGCGCTTCATGGGTGGATGGAAAGGCTTCCATTCTGCTGATCGGTAAAAGAGATAAAACGTAACAGATTCCAGATGGCATAATACATGGTTAATTCATGATTGATATTCAAATATTGGAGGCTGTTTCAAAAGTATGGTATTGTTCATATTTTGACTTCGCCTTCCTGAATGCCCGGCAGGCAGGCCTCATTGCAAAGCGGAGTTGTCTTTTTTTGTTGAATCAGGCTGCGATCAGGGCATCTGAGTAATCTTCTTTAATTTATCTTTGTCATTGAAATCTGTTCATTAATTATTATATTTCTCAGGGAATGAATGTTCGAACAAAACAGTTCCACGATCAGGGTGTAAGCCTGTGGCTTGACAACATCACCCGTAAAATGCTGGATGACGGCACCATCAAACAGTACATTGATGGACTATCGGTAACCGGATTAACTTCCAACCCAAGCATTTTCGACAACGCCATAACCAGCTCTCACGATTACGATGAGGCCATCAGGGCAATAAACAACCCTGATATTTCAGACGAAGATCTGTTTTTCGAACTGGCAGTAGAAGACATTCAGCGGGCGGCAGACCTCTTCATGCCGGTATTTCATAAAAGCAATGGCCTTGACGGATTTGTTTCCATTGAAGTTTCGCCGCTGCTTGCTTACGACACCGAAAATACAATGAAGGCTGCAAAACAGATTTACCTGAAAGTGAATCGTCCCAATGCTTTTATAAAAATCCCCGGCACCCCTGAAGGGCTTCCTGCCATTGAAAAGGCAATTGCCGAAGGGATACCGGTGAATGTAACCCTGTTGTTTTCGCCTGAACAATATGAAGCTGCATCAGAAGCATACCTGAAAGGGATCGAAAACAGGATCAGCCAGGGCTTGAATCCGGATGTAAGGTCGGTGGCTTCGGTTTTTGTCAGCCGGTGGGATAAAGCAGTATCCGGAAAAGTAGTTCAGGAGCTTCAAAATCGCCTTGGCATTGCCATGATGCAAAAAACGTACGCTTCATATCTCAGGTTTCTGAGTTCACATAGGGTGCAGCGGATCATGAATTTTGGTGCTTTCCCGCAAAGGCTTCTTTGGGCAAGCACAGGAACCAAAGACCCCAATGCTTCGGATATCCTGTATGTAAGAAATCTGATAGCACCCTACACCATCAATACAATACCTGAAAACACCCTGCTTGCTTATGCCAATCATGGCGAAACCGGCCCGGCAATGACAGGTTCAGATCAGGAAACAGACATGGTTCTGCGAAAATTCAGCGATGCTTCTATTGATCTCCACCTGCTCGGAAACCAGCTTCAGGTGGAAGGTGCCGAAGCTTTCAATAAATCGTGGGAGCACCTGATTGATAGTATTAAAATAAAAAGAACCCAAATTTAAAGTACAAAATGAAAAGTGGATTGACAAGTCAGGAAGCGTGGAAAGCGCTTGATAAACATTTTCAGGATGTTCGGAAAATAACCATTAAGGAATTGTTCAGGCAGGATCCGCTCAGGGGGAATAGCTTGAACCTGAATGCCGAAGGGATTTATTTTGATTATTCAAAACACCGGATCACCGGCAAAACACTTGGACTGCTTTTTAAACTTGCCAGAGAGCGTGGTCTTGAAACCAAAAGAAAAGCAATGTTTTCGGGCGAAAAGATCAACATAACGGAGAACCGAGCCGTTTTGCATACTGCATTAAGGGCGCCCAAAGGTTCAACCATTATGTTTGATGGTGCGAATGTAGTTGATCAGGTACATGAAGTTCTGGAAAAAATGGCTGACTTTGCCGGTAAGATCCGCTCAGGGGAGTGGCCTGGCTTTACGGGCAAGCCCATCCGCAATGTCGTAAATATTGGTATTGGAGGATCCGACCTTGGTCCGGTGATGGCTTATGAAGCCTTGAAGTATTTCAGCCAGCGAAACCTGACTTTCAGGTTTATCTCCAACATCGACGGAAGTGATTTTGCAGAGGCAGTTCAGGATCTGAACCCGGAAGAAACCCTTTTTATTGTGGCTTCAAAAACCTTCACCACCCAAGAGACCATGACCAACGCGCACACCGCCAGGACGTGGGCACTGGAAAAGTTGGGTGATGAATCAGCCATTGGCCGGCACTTTGTGGCGCTCTCGACCAATGAAAAAGCGGTAGCCCAATTCGGCATTGATACCAAAAACATGTTTGGCTTCTGGGATTGGGTTGGTGGCCGCTATTCCATGACATCGGCCATCGGGCTTTCGACTATGATTGCCATCGGACCGGAACATTACTACGAAATGCTCGATGGATTCCATAAAATGGATGAACATTTCCGCACCGAGCCCCTCGAGAAGAACATCCCGGTAATCATGGCATTGCTGACGGTTTGGTATAACAATTTCCACAACGCCCAAACCCAGGCTGTGCTGCCTTATGAGAATTACCTGAAACGATTTCCGGCTTACCTGCAGCAAATGACGATGGAAAGTACTGGTAAATACATCACCCTCGACGGTCATAAAGTTGATTACCAAACCGGTCCGATATACTGGGGCGAACCGGGCACCAATGGTCAGCACTCATTTTATCAGTTGATCCACCAGGGAACCAAGCTCATCCCCTGCGACTTTATAGGTTTTAAAGAATCGCTGCATGACCTTCCGCTACATCAGGACTATTTAATGGCCAATATGATTGCCCAGGGCGAGGCGCTTGCCTTCGGAAAAACAGCAGATGAGGTTCGCAGTGAAGGTGTTGATGAAGAATTGATTCCTCATAAAGTCTTTGAAGGAAACCGGCCGTCTTCAACTTTTTTCTTGGATAAGTTAAATCCGGCAAACCTTGGAAAACTGGTGGCCATGTACGAGCACAATGTGTTTGTGCAGGGGGTAATCTGGGGCATTAATCCATTTGACCAGATGGGTGTTGAGTTGGGCAAAGTGCTGGCTCAGAATATTGTCGCTGAGATTCAGCATGAGCCGAAGCCAGCACGGCATGATAGTTCGACCAATGCTTTGATAAATTATTATCTGAAATAGGTTGGTGAGATTCTTTTAACTGTTGGAATTGAGCCCGATCTGTCAGTTCAGAAACCGTCTGGTTAGCCTGATTGTTACTGCTATGATATTTGCTGGTTTTTTACAGATAAAATTATGGTATATCAGTCAACCAGATCAAAGCAGGGGAAGCGCCGGCAGGACAATTAAGTGAAGTCCTTGAATGAAATTAAGTAGCACCTGAAAATTACTGAATCAGCAGATACTGAAAAAATGTCCGGACTATCTATAAAATGGCTGGATTAATTCCGTTAACAAACAGTGTTAACGTTTATCAATAAAATAATAGCTCATCTCCTCTTCAGTCCGTTCATGTATTATTGTAACAATTAATTTTCCACTGATAAACTGAATGGAATCTCTGTAAAACTCCTTATATTTGTGGAAAGAAAATTTCAGGCTTGTAACGAAAAGTTACCATAATTCCTGAATTAGGTGCGTTAAAAATATTTTTTCAAAATAAAGCGAAGGTCCATGAAAACAAAAGCAACCTACCAGATAAAGATCGATTTGAAAGACTCTAAACCGAAAATATGGAGAAGGGTTTTAATTCCCTCTGATATGAAATTATCAGACTTCCATGAAGTGATTCAAATAACCATGGGATGGACAAATTCTCATTTGCATCAGTTCATCAAAGACAGGGTGTATTATACAGTAAAAATGAAGGACGATGATCTCTGGGATGAAATGGAAAACGTGGACTACAAGAGGATGAAAGTTTCGGATTTGTTGAAATTTGAAAAAGAAAAGATTATGTATGAATATGATTATGGCGATAGCTGGAATCATGATATTATCCTTGAAAAAATTCTTCCATTCGATAAAGAGCAGGAACTTCCGGTTTGTATTAAAGGAAAAATGAATTGCCCACCAGAGGACTGTGGCGGTATATGGGGTTATATGCAAATGCTGGAAATCCTTTCCAGGCCTGATCATAAAGAATATAAAGACTACCTGGCATGGCTGGGAGGCGAATTTGACCCTGAATATTTCGACCTTGATGATATTAATGAAATGCTGCAGTGAAATCATCAATGAATTTGGAAGCAAAAAATGGGGAATAGCAAGCAGCAAGCATAATAAAGAAGGTTTTATACCACTTCACGGTGGTTATAGAAATCTAATAACTTACCAGAAGTCAGAAATAATTTATGATGGAACTATTTATTTTATCAAAAGGTTTTTTACAAAATATGATAGAATTATTGACCAAATGGTGCAGGCAGCAAGGAGCGGCAAACAAAATATAGCAGAAGCCAGCATGGCATCGGCAACTTCAAAAGAAACCGAAATTAAACTTACCAACGTGGCCAGAGCTTCTCTTGAAGAACTAAAATAGACTATGAGGGTTTTCTTAGAACTAAAGTATGAAATTTGGGGTTAAGACCCTAGGTTTACACAACGATTCAGAGAGTTGAACAGATCACCCAACGCAAATTATGAAACATACCGTAAAGCACTCGAACACGAAAAACCTGAAATTTGTGCCAACTCAATGATTTGTCTTATTAGTATTGTAAGTTACCTTTTGAATCAACAAATAAAAACGCTGGAAACAGCTTATTTAAATGAAGGCGGACCACGTGAAAGAATGACAAGAGCAAGAATAGGAAAAAGAAACAGTAATAAATAATGAGCAACTTATCTGGCATTATAAAATCAATCCGAAACGATATGCATGAAGACCGTGGTGTAAGCGGCGACGGGCGACGTATCGAACAACTCGTTTGGATGCTTTTATTGAAAATATTTGATGACAAAAACAAAGAATCAGAACTCTTAGACGACAATCACAAATCGCTTATTCCCGAAAAATTTAAGTGGTGGATTTGGGCTAAGAATGAACGCTTTGAGGGTGAATTGAAAAGAATTAGTTGAACAGATAATGTGTTTATCTGGTTTCTGACCTCAAAATTAAAATTTACATCTTTGCAAACATTAAAAATCTAATAATATAATGTTTGGTGCAGATTCTTACCTTAAAAGCAACCGTCAAATATTTGCATACTTTATTCTGGCTATATTTTACTGCTTCTGAAATCGCCAATAATCAGTTGTGAGGTCTATTTACTCAGCACATCCGGCGTTTCCATAGCTGAAAAGAGGACTATGATGAAAGATGAGTACGTTTGAAGGAAATATTCCTTCCAAAAATGGCTAATAAAACTATTGCAATTGGATTCAAAAAATCTGAAAATTATTTATCAGATAACGCAACATTTCACATCACAATCAACTATATTTGTATTATACCTTTTACGGAATAATCCGGACACTTAATTGCCATTTTATGAAAAAGATAATATCAATATTGTTAATGCAGGTTGCCGTCAACTGTTATTCCGCAACAGGGAATGCCAGTGATGGAATATCAGCTACTCTTGCAGTACTGGGCTTCTTAATGTTTCTCCTTGCATTGGTTACATTTACCGGCTTTATCAAACGTCAGATAAAGGAAATTAGAGCAAAAAGGGTTTTGCATCAGGCTGATATCGCAAACCGTGAGGATTTGCTTCTATAAACTGCTTCATAGGAAAATTGGCGGTTAAATGACCTGATGCGCAGCTCAATATGGTTTTGCGCTGTCGATCATTGCCTATCGTAATGTAATGTAAAATCGAAAAAATAATTTACACGGATACTGATACCGGTTATACAAATCTGCCAAATACCACGAAAAAAAAGCCACCCCTCGGGATGGCTTCTGCATTTTCAGAAGCATGAAAACTACCACGCGAACAGCGGGAAACCGCTCATCATCTCATTCACCTTTTCGCGAACAGAATCAATGACAGTTTCGTCTTCAATATTGCTCAGTACCTCGTCCATCAGGTCAACAATGATGCCCATGTGTTCTTCTTTCAGGCCGCGGGTGGTAATGGCGGGTGTGCCGACACGGATACCTGAGGTGGTAAACGGCGAGCGGCTGTCGAATGGGACCATGTTCTTGTTGATGGTGATGTCGGCTTTTACTAAGGTGTTTTCAGCCACTTTGCCGGTGAGTTCAGGGAATTTTGAACGCAGGTCGATCAGCATCAGGTGGTTGTCGGTACCGTCGGAGATGACATGATAACCCTTGTCAACAAAGGCTTTGGCCATTACCTGTGCGTTTTTCTTCACCTGAATAATGTATTCCATAAATTCATCGGACAATGCTTCACCAAATGCCACGGCCTTTGAAGCAATTACATGCTCCAGCGGTCCACCCTGAATGCCGGGGAATACAGCAGAATCGAGCAGAGCCGACATCATTTTTGTTTCACCCTTCGGGGTTTTCAATCCCCAGGGGTTTTCAAAATCCTTGCCCATAAAAATCAGGCCGCCACGGGGTCCGCGGAGGGTTTTATGGGTGGTTGTTGTAACAATATGGCAGTAAGGAACAGGATCGTTCAGTAACCCACGGGCGATCATACCGGCAGGATGGGCAATGTCGGCAAGCAACAGGGCCCCGATTTTATCGGCTATCTGACGCATACGCTTGTAGTCCCAGTCGCGGGAGTAAGCCGAAGCGCCGGCGATAATCAGTTTGGGTCTGGTTTCGAGGGCTACGGCCTCCATTTTGTCGTAATTGATCATGCCGGTTGCTTCTTCAACACCATAAGCCACCGGGTTATATAGAATGCCTGAGGAATTTACTGGTGAACCATGGGAAAGGTGACCGCCATGAGCCAGGTTTAGGCCCATAAAGGTATCGCCGGGTTTCAGCACGGTCATCAAAACGGCCATATTGGCCTGGGCGCCTGAGTGCGGCTGCACGTTGGCCCATTCAGCATTGAAAAGGGCTTTGGCACGGTCAATGGCTAACTGCTCAGTCTGATCTACAATCTGGCAACCACCATAATAACGCTTGCCCGGATAGCCCTCAGCGTATTTATTGGTGAGTACCGATCCCATCGCATCGAGCACCTGCTGGCTGACGAAGTTTTCCGAAGCAATCAGCTCAATGCCGTGCATCTGGCGTTCTTTTTCCTGTTTGATCAGGTCAAAAACCTGTTTGTCCTTTTTCATGATAAAAATATGTTTTAGTTGGTTGATTTTCCGCAACATTCTGCCCGCGATTTTCTCCCGGAAACGGTGCAAAGGTATAAAAAGAATTTTACTGCCAAATTTGAAACAGTATTTACATTTTATCTATGAATACACTTTTAATATTCTAAAGATCAATCATATAAATAAAACAGGGGTGAAGTCGTGCTGCACCCCTGTTTTATTTGGGAATATCGGATTTCAATTACCTGATAAGGACAATTTTTCTTGTCATGGTTTTACTCTCCGTTTTTATACGCATTGAATAGGTGCCCTGTGTAAATTCAGTGAGATCGAAAACATAACGGTCTTCACCGCTGCATATCCTGCTGATGATGGTGTGTCCTGTGAGGTCGGATATTTGAATTTCCATGACTGGATTCCTGCCTTTTTCAACCTCAATAACAAACAAACCGATAGACGGATTCGGGAAAATCCGTATCCCCTGAAGTTCGTTCTCTTCAACACCAACTTCCGAGCCCGATTGGGTAACGGTGACTTTCTGTGGTTCCTTGCCGGCGACAACAACTGAGACAGTAGAAATGCGTTCAGCGTAATATGGATTCTGAAGATAATTTGCAGTTAATGTTCCCGATAAATTACCGGAAGGAGTTACCGTAAGCCAAGTTGAATCCGCCGAAGCGGTCCACTCGGTATTGGAAGTAATGTCAAAATTCACATTACCGCCAATGTAGGTCACATTTGCATTCCCCGGATTTACCGAAACCATTGCTTCTGCTCCGGCCTGTTCCAGTACTGAAACCATGATAAGGTCACCGGCAGTGATGGTTATTGAAGCATTTCGTGCGATGATGCTGGCGTTTTCTTCATAGGTAATCTGAATGATTGCATTTCCACTGGCACCGGCTGGCATACTTACCCAGTTTACATCAGAACTGGTGGTCCAGTCTGTATTTGCTGATATTAACAATTGGGCGATACCGGCATCGGCAGAAACCTGTATCAGTTGTGGTTCAATATTCAAATGGGCTTCGGCAGCAGCCTGAACAAGCGAAATTACTAAAGGATCCAGACCGGTTGCCGAGACTGTTATCAATGCGGTGCGTGGTGAAGCCCAGGTATTTTCCTGATAGTCAATAACAATGGTTCCATCCCCTGTGCCAGAAGGTGTTACCGTTAACCATCCGGCTTCTGTCTGAGCAGTCCATCCAGCATTTGAGGTCACATTCAGGGCTACATTACCGGCTGTATTTGCAACTTCAAGACTTACGGGATCGACCAATAACGTTGGCAGAGCACCTGCCTGTGTTACGGTAACGGCAATCGGATCAAGCCCACCAACAGCCACAAAGATGTTGGCGACCCGCTCCACAGCCATTTCGTTTGCTTCATAATCTGCAGCAATATTGCTATTACCTGAACCAGCAGATGTAATGGTGCACCAGGCTGCATCGCTTACAGCAATCCAATCTGAATTTGAGGTAACCTCAAAAGCGGTTGATCCGGCTTCGTTGTTTACATCCTGATTGAGCGGCATAATTGCAAGGGTAGGCGGGGCTGCCATGGTAGAAGCCTGTGCGTTGATGCCCTGAGAATAATTTAGCTCATTATCAAAAGAAAACGCTTTGTAATAATAAGTTGTAAGAGGTGTAAGCCCTGCATGGCTGAAAGTGATTTCATTCCCTGAATAAAGCACTGTTCCGCCTCCGGGCAAATTATCGCCGACATTGTACAGTTGGCCTGATACTGGTACCCCGAAAGTTACGTCAGGCGAGAAAGTCAGAAGAACCGGGTTTTCATCCTGGTTTTTCTCCCAGGCAACATTGATCTGAACGTCGCTGACAGCGTTGGCTGTGAGCATTGCAGGATTCAATACCGGACTGGCACAACTGACTGTTGCGGCCCATCCGGGGTAGTTTAAACTGCTGTTGCTTTTAAATACCACGGTTAAAGAACCGGTTGCGTTGTCCGATGTAACTATGCCCGGTGAATCGGTTCCGCACCAGATACCAAGTACCGGAGCAAAAGGTGTACGTCCGTTGTGGATGGTCAGGTAATCTTTACTACAGTCTGCTTCCAGTTCAAATGCAGTAAAATTGATACTGATCTGGTGATTTGGCAATGAAGCACTGAATACCATGGTGTAATTCAGGCTATTACCATAGTTTCCGTTAGCTCCACCCGGATCGAAGAATGTTCCGGTGCAGGTGGTGACGCTGGTGCTGCTCATTACAAACTCATCGGGAATTACATTGATGTAGTCGGTTTTTGTAGTAGTGTAGTCTCCGCTCACTGTCAGCGAAACCGTTTTGGCTCCGGTAGTGGAGTAAACAACGCTGTGCGGGCCCTGGGTTGTTGCTGTGGGAGGTGCAGCATCAGCCCCGAAATTCCATTCCCAGGAAGTAACATCGCAGGTAGATGCGTCGGTAATGGTGGTCGGGTTGTTGACAACGATTGATAAAGGGGTAGCTGAAAACTCAGCATTGGCAACATTAACACCAATATAAGCAACCTTGGTCTCCGCTATGGTTCCGCCTGCATTGGTTGCATTCAGTGTAACCGAGTAATTTCCGTGTTGGGTAAACTGAACCCTTGGATTTTGTGAATTGCTGCTTGTACCATTCGCATAAACCACTGTGTTGGGCATAAACGACCACGACCAGGCTGTCGGGTTGCCTGTTGAAAGATCGGTAAAGTTTACAGTTTCGTTCAGGCAGGGCAGGGTATTGTTAGCGATAAAGTTTGGATTCGGGCCTAAAGGTCCAATGCTGAAGGAGGCAATTCTTGTTTTCTGGCCTCCGCTGACATATTGGTTGGTGTACCAGAATGTTTCATCATCGGTTGGATCAATACTCAGCAGTGAATAGTCGCCCCATCGGTTGGCACCGGTTTGGGATTGTGCTCCTTCCCATATTAAACCTTCAGGCACATCCATTACCCCACTGGCATTGTTATATTCCGTCTCAGTCTGCCCGGTAAACCGGATGCCGGGGAATACAGTGGTACTTGATACAGAGTAACCAAGTCCAAGTTCGTTGTTTCCGTTCAGCATAACGCTGCCCATCCAGCGAGAATGCTGATCGGGGGCATAAGTTCCCGTTTGCCTGAGTGCCCAGTCACCGCTTCCAATTTTGCGTAGTTCATACCAGCGGATACCGGCATGGTCGGTGGCGTCCACATCAACTGTATGGCAGCAAACAATGGTTTGATAGGAACCGAAATTACGGTATTGCGGCACGTTCATAATAACCTGGGGAACTGCATCCAGCTCCTGGCTGGTGTTGGGTTGCTTGATGTTGTTCCAGTTGTTGCCAAAATTGCTGTCGAAAGGCGTGACATCCAATTGCTGAACACGGGTAAATGTCGAATTGGTAGTCGTCGTCCAATCCACAGCCAGTTCATAAATCCACAACTGGTCACCGCTTCCACCAAAAGCGTCGTCCTGCTGGGCAATAAAAATCCCAGGCGAACCTGCCGGAGCAGCAGTGCCATCGTTGTCAACAGGAGGAACCATCATAAACCCGTCAACTGAGCCGGGCCTCCATTGGTTATCGAAAGAAACCATTTTGGGATTGGTACCACCTGTAAGCATCACTTCCCGCTGAAAAACATATATGTCGGTACCATTTGAGGTGTTGGTCCCCATGTAATAACCGTCGGGCCAGATGCCGAATTTTTCGTAGTCGGGCATACCATTCATATTAAAGGAATACTGATACCAGGTTCCGGTCGGATCATTGGTGGCAGAGATGGCAATCAGCATCCGGTCAGGTGATCCACAAAGCGAAAACTCCGCTGCCATCCAGCGGTCAGCCATTTCATCATAAAGGATAATCGGATCACCGTCGTTGCAGTTTGCTCCGGGTACACTACCGAAAAGCTGGTTCATATTGGTTGGGCCAGCAAGTAAAGTGCCTGTTTTTGAATATATGGCATAGGTGGTATTTACCGTTTGCATATAATGGTTAGGGCCGGCAGTTCCGTTTTCATCTGGTGGAAAGTAAGGCGAATTCTGACCTTGAAAATTGACTAACGGTTCGCTGGCGGCAGCTTTATTTTGTCCCATCAGTTTTTGCCAGGCAGCATCAGGGCCTTTGGGCAATGCGGTTTCCGCATAAGGGTAATATCGGGTGCGGAGTTTCGGATTCAATAGTTTCTTTTCGGCCTTCTCAACCATTATTGCATATTCAGCCTCAGTTAGGGGTGGAATATCTATCAATGGTCTGCTGATACCGATAAACGTACCTTCACCGACTGTTGCCGGCTTCAGTATATCGTCCTGGGCCTGGCCTTTAATACTGAGCAGGCTTATGAAAAACAAGGCAATGTAAATGAATCTCATTTGATTAAGGTTTAGTTGTTTACAGAAAAGGGCAAAGATTATTATCCCCGGATATTAATCATTAAGAAGTCCAAAGGTATCATTATTAACAATTGTTATTAAGAAATGATTCGGTGTTTTTCATATATTATTGACTATATAATTATATATCAATTGGTTAATGAACATTTATTAATTGGTATTTTGGAAAGGATTCAGTAACCTGCCCTCAATAGAGACAGTAATTAAATGGTTGATTTTTCTGTTTTTTTTGGACTCCGGGTAAAATATTCTGAAAAGACCTCTTGGATTAAAATACAGTATGCCGCATAGAATTTCACATTCTGAAAGGCCTGAACGAAAAATAAATACCGCCAATCTGAGTTTATATTAACAACGAAACTGATTTTTGTACCTTTGTTCAATGGAAAAGGAAGTATTGAGGCACCGTGTTATTCTAATTCCCGCTATTCTGATTTGGTTTCTACTCAATGCTTTTTCCGTTAAGGCTCAGCTTCCGACACCTGTTTTAAATTGTGTTTCCGTCGAAGACGACGGCTCACTCACCGTTTCATGGTCTATTCCTTCCGGTACTTTCGATGGTTTCAGGCTTTTTTACAAAAAGGTCAACGATCCTATATCAAACTCATTAGATTTTAACAATACTACCACCAACACCAATCTGACTGTTCCGGATGGACAAACAGTTGGTTATGAAATTTATCTTTATACCTTCAATTTTGGCCCTCCTCTTGTAACTTCAGCGATATCGAATACTGTGAACAGTATGATACTCACAGTTTCCAATTCCGGTGCTGGCTTTGGTATCGCCCGCCTCGACTGGAACCGGATACAGACGGGCAATAACGGGGTTTTTTACATTTACAGGAAAGAACTGGCCGGCACTTTCACCCAGATAGCCCAGACCAATAATATCTATTACGAAGATACTATTACGGCTCCTTATTGCAAAATCGGTATCGCCGGAACCGACCTTTATTACCGGGTTGAATTTTCATCGGGCGGTTGTGTGGCAAATTCATCAACTGCCAGTGACAACTTTTTTGATGACAATGTCCCGGATGATCCGGAACTTTCTTTTGTTACCATTAACTCTGCCAGACAGGCCGAAGTCAACTGGACACACAGTCCTTCGGATGATGTAGGCGGCTATGTGATCGGGGTTAAGGAAGGCGCATTTTATAACGATCATTTTACCGTGGGTTACCAAACGCTGTTCGTCGATGATAAAATCCTGTTATCTACCTACCATGCTCCCTGCGATGAAGTTGTCATTTATGTGTTAAAAGCCGAAGATCAATGTGAAAATCAGAGTTCAGGTGCAATAAATTTTAGTTTTCCACACAACACAATCTTACTTTCCGGCGAAACCCAGACACTTTGTGAGCGCAAAGCAAGCCTGACCTGGAATGCATACAACAATTTGCAGCCAGCGATCACGGAATATAAGGTGATGCGCACTCAAAACGGTTCCGCACCTGTAGAAATTGCCAGCATTGCTGCCACCGCTGCAACGCAGTACAATTATATTGATGACGAACTGCTGACGCCAGGCGATGTTTATACCTATCAGATTGAAACCAACAACGGCGACAATTCTAAGATTTCAAGGAGTTGCCAAATCCAGTTAGTACCCGATCCTGAACCTGTTTCGTTGTTTGAAATGGATTACCTTTCAGTCGTTGACAACGACCATATTGAACTATTTGTGAACAGTGATCCACCTTATCTGATTTCTGAAATTGAAGTCTGGCGGTCTGCTGTTGATGGTTCGTCGGCTGAAAAACTATTCAACCTGCCCTGGAATGGAATTTCACCCGATACGATTATTGATGCTTCAGCACTCGTAAATGAAACCAGTTATTATTACAGTGTTTTGGCTCTCGATGCCTGTGGTTTTGAGCTTGAGGCATCTGATTTTTCCAGAAGCATTTACCTTCAGATCGCCGATCAGGGCAGCGATGAATATCGCTTAAGCTGGAATGCTTACGAAGACTGGGGCAGCAACCTACTGGAATACAGTATATACCGGATTGCAGACGGCGTTGTTGAGCCGGGCTTTCCGGTTACCCTGGCGCCTTCAGTGCTGGTATTCAACGATTTCGCTGGTGACCTTGTGGCCAATCGCACCACCTATTATGTGGAAGCTGTTCGGAACGATGATGTTACCAGCCGATCAAACGAAGTTCTTTTGCCTGCAGAGGCCGTTGTAGTGATACCCAATGCCTTCAGACCCGATGGCATTAATCCTGTATTTAAGCCGAGGTTGAAAAACATTGAGGCGGGCTCTTATCTCTTTACCATATATAACCGTTGGGGACAGTTGATATTTGAGACAAAAAATATTGCCGAAGGCTGGAATGGCCTCTCCAAAGGCAAGGAATCTTCACCTGATATTTATGCCTGGATCATTACATTTAATGATCTTACCGGAAAAAAAGTCTCCAAAAGAGGTTCGGTTATGGTGGTCAGGTAAAACCAGCCTTGTTTACAACTTATCGTGGTTATTATTGATATGATAATTTATCATATTCTCTGATTGCGTTAAAACCCTCCTTCAACTTTAGCCTGATTATATTTACGTTCAACAAAGCATTCGTGAATTGAATGGCAATTTTATTGACCATCGGAATTTTATTGGCCTGAGCGTTTATTGTTAATATTCGCCAAATTTTGAACATAGCATAAGTTATTTTGTTCAGAGGTAAACTGGTGCAATCTACCAGTCAATACCTATGAAATTTGCTAAAAAGTTTTACAACCTGATACTTGAGCAGGCTGAATCAAAATATGCGATTCCCGTTTTATTTGTAATCGCATTCATGGAGTCGGTTTTTTCACCATTCCCCTTTACTGTATTGCTGATTGCCATTTCAATTGCAAATACCAGCCGATCCTTTTTTTATGCTTTAACCGGAACCATTGGTGCGGCTTCCGGTGCGATCGCCGGTTATTTTATAGGAAACCTGCTTTGGCTGTCAGATGATGGTAGCTTCACGGCGCTTGCTTATTTCTTTTTCAACAACATACCCGGCTTCAGTGTGGAAGCTTATAATTCTATTCAGGCAATGTTTGCAACCAGGGGAGTGCTGATTGTTCTGATAGCTGGCTTTTCGCCTATGCCCTTCGAGCTGGCAACCATCACATCAGGGGTTTTTAACGTTAATTTCTTTCTATTCCTCACAGCGGCACTTATTGCCCGTGGAGCAAGGTATTTTTTACTGGCATGGCTGATCTGGAGATTCGGATCAAAAGCCAAAGAGATCATTCGCAGATATTTCAACTGGATAGCGATAGCGATGGCAATATTTATTGTAGGTGTAATTATGGTTTTTACCAACATGATTTAGTTTTCCGGATTAAAAATTCCGGTCCCCAGTTAAATTACTCTTCTGCGAAACAAGTGTTTCGGGTTTGTTTCCTGCAATCTTAATCCGTTATATAACAATTAAAAACAGGATTAATCCCCTGAAGTCCGGTTTTTTACATATTTTTCGAGCCACTGGTCGGTTTCCCATAACATGTGCATAATATTCTCACGGGCGTTGTATCCATGGCTTTCGTAAGGGAGCAGCACCAGCCTTGTCGTTCCGCCCAATCCTTTAATGGCTCCGAAGAGCCGCTCACTTTGCAGGGTAAAGGTTCCCGGATTGTTATCGGCATCGCCATGAATCAGCAAAAGGGGTTCATTAATCTTATCGGCATTCATAAAAGGGGACATCTGATTGTAAACATCCGGCGCTTCCCAGAAGGTACGTTCCTCGGACTGAAAACCAAATGGGGTGAGGCTACGGTTATAGGCTCCGCTTCGGGCAATGCCGGCTGCAAACAGGTCGCAATGGGCCATCAGGTTAGCCGTCATAAAAGCCCCGTAAGAGTGCCCGCCAATGGCAACCCTGTTTCTGTCGGTAATGCCCCGGTTGGCCGTATAGTCAATGGCAGCCGCAGCATTTGCAACCAGTTGGTCAATAAAAGAATCATTGGGTTGTTTCTCCCCTTCGCCGATAATCGGGAAGTCGGCATCGTCGAGGATGGCATACCCACGCGCTGCCCAATAAACGGGCGAACCGTAAAACAACTGCACAAAAGTGTGTGGCGACTCTTTAATTTGCCCGGCTTGTTGGGCATCCTTGTATTCAACCGGATAAGCCCACATCAGCATGGGCAGCCTGCCATCGCCCACCGAATCGTAACCCGCCGGTAAATATAAGGTTGCCGAAAGATCAACCCCATCGGCCCTTTTGTAACGGACCCGCTCTTTCGATACCTTCATAAATGACGCGTAAGGATTGGGGAATGCAGTCAGGGGCTTCAGGTTTTTGCCGGTTCGCAGATAGTAGTTTGGATTTTGGGTTTTGCCTTCAACCGAAGTGATCATTTTCTTTTTCACCGGGTCAATCACCCGTACAATGGATTCGTATGTTGAAATACCGTCGGCCTGCCACAACCGTTTTGTTTTTAGTGATTTCAGGTCAAATTCATCCACGAAAGGTTTATTTCCTTCCGGTGAATAACCTTCGCCCAGTAAATAGAGCTTCGAGCCGTCTGCCGGGGTTTGTAACACATAAGCGTTGAATGCATTGCGCTTTGTCAGGAAATCGCCGGGATCGCCATAATAATCCTCGGAAGATCGGTCGAAAATCACTTCGGGCATTTCATTTTCCAGAGAAGGGTTTATCCGGTATGTAACTGCATTCCTGGTTTTCCACCAATAATCGTAAACAAAAGCCAGGTTTTCGTTGCCCCACGTCATTCCGGAAAACCGGTTGCGCAGCGCAGCCAGCATCTGTGGTTTCGCTGTAAACGGGGCATCCACCTGAAAAACCCGGTCCCTGATAGCAGATTCCATTGCTGGGTCGCCTCCGTCCTGCGCTTCGGCCCAGGTAAGTGAAGCCGGTAAATCAGCCCTCCAGGTGATGGAGCGTTTGCCGGTTTCCACGGCATCAAAGGCATTGGGGATTTCTTCCTGTAATGGCCGGGTGTAGAAGTTGAGCACAAAACTTCCCTCAGCCTTGTAAATATCATACGACACAGGGAAGCGGTTAAGAGGGACGATGTAAGAATATGGCCTGGTGATAGTTTGGGCCATCAGGTAATTGCCGTCGGGCGAAAACGACAACGAACGGTAAATCGCTTTTGGTAGGAAATCCCGGGTTGTACCATCAAGGCTTATGCGTTTCACAACTTCTTCGGCATAATAATCAAACTTATTTTCGTCAGCCGGATTGCGCAAAAGATCCTGGTAGGTGCGGGCAGGCGCTTTTTTACCAGATGTTTCCTGCACAGCCGGGCCATCGGGAAGTTGGATGGTTTTGGGCAACGCTTCCCTGTCTTCAGGGATAAACATAGCATAAACGGCGTCCGATCCAGGTGCCCAGATATAGGAATTGCCAACTGCACCATTAAGCCGGGCAGGTGAAATCAAATTTGCCTTGCCGTTAAGAAGATCCAGCACCCACAATTCCATCCCTTCCTGCGTGGTATTGGTAAAGGCCGCTTTTGTTTCATCGGGCGAAAAGCTGAATTCCGATATTTTCAGTTTTTCCGGGAGGCCGGTCAGATTGAGATAAGCTCCGGTTTCAATATTCAGTACTTTAATGCCATAGTTATAGGCAGCCCTTGCCTGGCCGTTGGTTTGTGGATTGATGCGGATACCGGCCAGTTTTACTTCCTCTTCGGCAAGCTCTTCCAGCGTTTTGAAGGCCAGCCTGTCGAGCATTACCATGGTTGTGTTGCGCGAATCAATGCGGATGGCCGGCCGGGGTTTGATATCGGCCAGTTCAAGGATCTCTTTTGGCGGAAGTTGAAATGGCTGGCTGGTTTGGGCATTGGTGATACCTGAAATAGTCATTAGGAGCAGGATTAATCGTTTCATGATTGGATGATTTGAGGAAAATTCAGGGGAAATAACGCCGTGGTGATGCTAAACGTTTTCACAGATGGAATTCTTGCCCCACCGAAAGTTAACTGGTCCTGGTATCAGACGGTTATTTATAACTTTACAAACCGGGTGGTTTTTCTGAATGATCCATCGGTTAAAGTGATGAACCAAACACCTTGTTTCAGCCCGATGATGCTGGGGCGCCACTCAACTTTTCCGTCAATTCCCGGATTCATTGATTCCGTCAGGACTACTCTGCCAGATGGGTCGGAAATACTCAGAAAAACTTCTTTTTTACTGTTTGATTTATAGCTTACACTCAGTGAATTCCGAGCAGGATTTGGGAAAACAGTCAGCCTGGGTTGTTCTCCGGCAAGCTGCTCTTTACCAACCGAATAGCAGGTTCCGGGCAGGTTAGAATCAAGCCAGGCCACACGGTCATGAATCCAGTTTTTCAACACTGAAATTTCTTCAGCATAGGTTTGGGGATAAGGCCAGGGATTGGGCCATACGTAAACACCCAGTATGGGCCAAACCGTAAAGTTTCTTTGCTGCGATTCGTCCAGAACAATGGCCACGCTGTCGATATACTGATCAAACCATGCATCGCTCAAAAGATCATCACGTAGAAATGTCCAGCGGCATTTCAGGTTGTTGGCAAAGGTTGTGTCCTGGAGTAACCTGCCCCACCAAAAGGGCACCTGCCAGTAATCGTCCGGATAAGGAAATTGATAGGACCAGCCTGTATATTCCTGACCACTGTAGTAATCGGCATTTTGCCAGGCGATGTCGTAATCCCACACCGGGCCTATCCTGAGTTTTCCGCCAAGGCTCTCACGCTGTTTGTGCAGGAAGGTGCTCAGGCGGTACCCATCCACATTCTTACTGATCTCATTCACGATAAAGTAGTCAAGAAATGAACCTTCATCGGCATATTGCCTGAACCCGAGTTGCGGATCGCCGAAATTGGGACCCGCCAACACTGATTCGAAAGTATTGACATATTGGCTGATGTAAACCTTTTGCTGGTCAGTGATCTCATCAGCTTTGGGAAATTCGTACTGAAAAAAGATGGTTTTATCAGGACTTGCCGGAGGTGGAAAATTTGACTCCCAGCCTTCGCCACCGCCACTCCCGGTTGGCTTATCAATCTTGAAAATATAACCGCCGGAGAGAGGGTCGCCCGAGTTCTGGTCAGGTTTTAGTTTGGCGATGTTAACCCTGTTCGTGTCGCGCTTGATTTTTTCCGAAAAGACATATATCCCTTTGTAAATGTCGTTAATCACAACCTCAACATGTTCGTACCGGGTTGCATAATGACCCAAATTCCGTGAAACCTGGTAGGCAAGGGTATTTCTGCAGAAAGTTTTATCCGTGTAGTTGGCATTCAGAATCCAGTCACTCTCTTCCGGCATTCCAAGCAGTGAAATATTCAGTTCTTCGCCCTGGGCGTCCCAGGTTTCAAAACCATAGCTTTTCTTGGGGAACATCTGTGAACTCGAACCCCTTATTTCAATTCCCGCATAAGCATCATAAGCAGGAATATCGGTTACATAGTTTCTTTGGCCGGCTGGGTTGTCAATTATTTTCATCCCTACCTGAATTTTCGGGTCATCGGGAATTTCCTGCCCATAAGTATCGATAAGCACTATTGGCAGGTTCGATGAAGTGAAAATAAACGGCCCGGTTGGATTATCACCAAAGGATATACTCCAGTTGAGCAGGTGCCCCTGATCGGCCCAGGGGTACAAATCGAGGATGTAGAGATACCAGGTGCCTGTTCCTGAGCGCCCGTTATTCATTGATCCAAGCATTTCCTGGGGCCTGTAATACCCGGTAAATGGAGGTATGCCCTGAGTTATTGAAAGCGATGCCGTATCTGCAAAATGGGTTCCGGTGTAATTGTCACCATCCCAACCGTTGCCGCTTGATAATACCACAGAGGTTCCATCGGGGGCTATAATGGAAATCAGAAGGTCTGAGTCATACGGATGTGCCAGATTAATCCCGACACCGGCCAATCCGTGTATTGTGTCTATGGTTGCGGGGTTCAGGTTACTGATGTTAATGGGAAACATCACTGGCGTTCCGTCATCGGGAATTATGCCGCCGGATCCGAGCCAGGTTTGACCATTCACAGTCACAGCCAGTAGCAATAAAATCAATAAGTTGTAACAACGATTTATAACTGAGTGCTTCATTGATATTATAGTTAAGTAGCAGTTGGTAAATTTAGGAATTTTTAACAACTGAGAAATGCTATACAAAACTATTGCAGGTTGGACTCTTTCTATACCCTGAATCATTGATAACATAAGTCAAATTTCTTGTTGAAATGCTTGTATATATATGAAAATCAGGGTTATAGGATGTGTTAAATTTATTGCAGTTTCGTATAGCCTGATTTGGGTTATCCGCAATCATTTGATCGGGCAGGTTTTAATGACTGTTAATTTAGCTTTCAACCCATTCCAATGAAAAGCTTTGGGTCATGGAGAATCTATTTTTCATAAATTTGCACAACTCAAAAAATACGGATATGTCATCTTTTGATGAAAAATTTGTTGGCGAAGGCTACACTTACGATGATGTTTTGCTGATGCCGGCATATTCTGAAGTCTTGCCCCGTGAGGTGGATGTTTCTACCATGTTTTCACGCAACATCAGGATCAATATTCCCATAGTATCTGCAGCAATGGACACGGTTACCGATGCCAATATGGCTATTGCGATGGCTCAGGAAGGTGGAATCGGTGTTCTGCATAAAAATATGTCGATCGAAGACCAGGCCATCGAAGTTAAGAAGGTGAAACGTGCCGAAAACGGAATGATCCTCGAACCGATTACACTTCTGGAAGGTGCAGTTGTGGCCGAAGCGCTCCAGATCATGAAAGAATTTAAAATCGGTGGCATTCCGGTCATAGATAAGGTTGGCAAACTGGTCGGTATAGTTACCAACCGCGACCTGCGTTTCGAGCGAAACCTGCGCAGGCCTGTGGCTGAAGTTATGACGAGCAAAAACCTGATTACTACCACAGAATTCACTGATTTCGAAAAGGCTGCCGACATTCTGCAGGAATTCAAAATCGAGAAATTACCGGTCGTAAATAAGGATTTCAAGCTTGTC
Organism: Bacteroidales bacterium; assembly: GCA_038325075.1. Lineage (GTDB taxonomy): Bacteria > Bacteroidota > Bacteroidia > Bacteroidales > Lentimicrobiaceae > Lentimicrobium. Next base: position 26,257 of record JBBQIQ010000016.1, read on the forward strand.
GGACTCATCACCTACAAGGATATTATCAAAATTAAAGCAAGGCCGAATGCCTGCAAGGATGAACGCGGCCGGCTGCGCGTAGCGGCTGCCGTTGGTGTTACCCGCGATCTGATCGACAGGGTAACGGCTTTGATTGGTAACGGGGTTGATGCCATTGTCATCGATACCGCACACGGGCACTCAAAGGGCGTAATGGACGCTGCCGTTCTGGTGAAAAAGCACTTTCCTGATCTGGAGCTTATTATCGGTAATGTTGGAACCGCCGAAGCTGCCCGCGATCTGAAAAAACTTAACATTGACGGAATCAAGGTTGGAATCGGCCCGGGTTCTATCTGCACAACCCGCATCATTGCCGGGATCGGAGTTCCACAGCTTTCTGCAGTCAATCTGGTTGCCACAGAACTGAAAGGCAGCGGAATCCCGGTGATTGCCGACGGAGGAATCCGTTACACCGGTGATATTGCTAAAGCATTGGCCGCCGGTGCCGATAGTATTATGGCTGGCAGTCTGTTTGCCGGTGTTGAAGAGTCACCCGGCGAAACCATTATCTTTGAAGGCCGTAAGTTTAAAACCTATCGGGGAATGGGCTCAATTGAGGCCATGCAAAAAGGCTCAAAAGACCGCTATTTTCAAGATACGGAAGACGACATCAAGAAATTAGTACCCGAAGGAATTGTTGGCCGTGTGCCTTACAAGGGAACCCTTTCTGAAGTTATCCATCAGATGGTGGGCGGGCTAAAGGCAGGCATGGGCTATACCGGATCGGCCAGTATTGCTGAGTTACAGAAAGCAAGGTTTATGCGTATTACTGCTGCCGGAGTGGCTGAAAGCCATCCGCACGATATAACCATTACCAGCGAAGCGCCCAACTATAGCCGGTAAAAAACGTTAAAAGCTCAAATGCATTGAAAGCCTTTCTCCGGAGTTAAAATCATAGCATCGGTTGGGAAATTAAAATATTGAAAATCAGAATTTAATAATATCACAATCAGTTTCTAATAAATAGGTTTGAACAATGAAAAATAGTATGATTAAACTGTTTACAGGATTGGCTTTACTGTTTGTACTTTCTAATGCGAATGCGCAGGATACAGATCCTGTGATTCTGAAAGTCGCCGGTGAAAACATCTCAAAATCCGAATTCCTGAACGTCTATCAGAAAAACAATGTGAACGGTGAAGTGATAGACCGCAAATCGCTGGAGGAATACATGGAATTGTATATTAATTTCCGTCTGAAGGTAAAAGAAGCTGAAAGCCTTGGGCTTGATACCATGCGTTCATTTATCGATGAACTGTCGGGATATCGTAAGCAGCTTGCCCAGCCTTACCTTATTGATGAGGAAATGAATAAGTCGCTGCTCACCGAAGCCTATAACCGCAAAACCGAAGACATTCGCGGCAGTCACATCCTGATAAAGGTTGACCGCAATGCATCGCCGGCCGATACACTAATCGCCTACAAGCGAATCATGGCAATCCGCAAAAGGGTCATGAAAGGTGAAGATTTCGGAACGCTGGCCATGGAAAACTCAGATGATCTTTCAGCCCGCGATCGAACGGTTGAAAACAGGAACATCAACGGCAACAAAGGCGATTTGGGCTATTTCACTGTATTTGATATGGTTTATCCTTTTGAAACAGGCGCCTATACAACTATGATAGGAGGGGTTTCAATGCCGGTGCGCAGCGATTTTGGCTATCACCTGATAAAGGTAACCGATCGTAAACCTGCCCTCGGCCGGGTTCAGGTTGCCCACATCCTGATGCGCATTCCTGCCGGAGCAACTGCTGCTGACAGTATTGCCGTAGCTCAGAAAGCACTGGACGCCTATAACCGGATTATGAGTGGCGAAGAATTTGCAAGGTTGGCCGAGCAACTCTCCGACGATAAATCTACCGCTACAAAAGGCGGGGTTCTTCCATGGTTTGGCGCTAATAAAATGATCCCTGAATTTATAAAGGAAGTTTCGGCGCTAAAAGAGATTAATGAAGTAGCAAAACCATTCTCGTCGGTTTTTGGTTGGCATATTGTGAAGTTACTCGAACGCAAAGAAATAGGCTCCTACGAAGACAACCTCAGCGATCTGAAACAAAGCCTTACCCGGAACGACCGCGCTAAGAAAAGCGAAGAAGCGCTGCTGAACCGCATAAAAAGAGAATACAAGTATTCCCAAAAGCTTAAAGCCCGCGATGCATTCTACAAAGTCGTAACCGATACCATTTTTGCAGGAGGATGGAAAGTTGAACAGGCTGCCGGCCTGAAGAAAACCATCATGACGGTTGGCCGTAAAAGCTACTCACAACAGGATTTTGCACAGTACCTTGCAGGTAATCAGCGTAAGCGCAACAAGGAAGACATCAGGGTTTTTGTGAACACCATGTTTGCAACTTTCGCCAATGAAAAATGCCTTGCTTATGAAGATGGCCAGTTGGAATCAAAATACCCGGAATTCAAAATGCTGGTAAAGGAATACCACGACGGGATTCTGCTTTTTGAACTGACCGATCAGAAAATATGGTCGAAGGCCGTGAAAGATACAACAGGGCTTGAGGCATTTCATGCTTCCCGTACAAACAATTATATGTGGGACCAGCGGCTTGATGCCACTATTTACTCTCTTAATTCTACTGATCAAAAAATACTTACGAAGATCCGGAACTCAATTCAAAAAGGAATTACAGACAACGAACTATTAGAAATGATTAATACTGATAGTACTACGATTTTGAGTATCGACCGCCGAAAATTCCTGAAAGGGGATAATCCGTTGATTGATGAGATCGACTGGAAGCCCGGTATGTCAACAGAAACCATTGCCGGAGACAAAGCTACCATGATCATGGTTCACGAAGTGATTAAACCTGGGCCTAAAAAACTAAATGAGGCCCGCGGCATTATTACTGCCGATTATCAGAATTATCTTGAGCAGGAATGGATTAAAGAACTCCGCAACAAGTATCCTTTCGAGGTTAATAAGGAAGTACTTTCATCAATCAAATAAGGGTGTCTGCTCCGGGGAAAATAGTTCTTGTATTGTTGGCTGCTGTTTTATTGGCTTCCTGCAGTTTCTTTGGCAAAAAAAATCAAGGAGATCCGGTTGCAAAGGCCTATAGCAAATATTTGTACAGGTCTGATCTTCAAGGAGTCGTTCCGGCAGGAACAACTTTCAACGATAGTGTTGAAATTGCCCGTCGTTTTATCGATAACTGGATCCGCAGACAGGTAATCCTGAACCAGGCTGAAAGTAATCTGAGTGAAGAGCAGAAGGATTTCAATGATCAGCTTGAGGCATACCGCAATTCACTCATAGTGTATGGTTACGAAAGTGAGTTGATCAGGCAAAAACTGGATACCGTTGTTGCCCAGCAGGAAATTCAGCAGTTTTACGATCAGAATCCCCGGAATTTTCAGCTTCGCGAAAATATTGTCAGGGTTAGTTACGTTAAGATACCTCAGGCATCGGCCAACCTGGCCCCGGCCAAAAAAGCTGCCCAACTGCTAAAGACAGGCAGAACGCAGGATATTGAAAAACTTGATGAATTGTGCCAGTCTTCAATGCTCGTTTGCCGGATTGATGATGAAAACTGGATACCTTTTAACGAGTTACAACTTGAAATCCCGCTGAATATTGAAGATCAGGTTAGGTTTCTCAGGAATCAACCATACTACGAAACGAGTGATTCACTCTACTTATACCTGATCCGGTTCAACGATTATAAAATTAAAGAGAGCTTGTCGCCTCTCAGTTTTGAAAACGAAAATATCCGTAACATCATCATCAACCGGCGAAAACTTGAATTGATTAACCGAATGGAACAGGAAGTTTTTCAAAAAGCGCTCGAAAATAAAGATTTCCAGATTTTTTGAGATCCTCCTTAATCCTGAAATATAAAATGAAAATGAAAAAAACAATTGCCCTTATTTCAATTTCCCTGCTCACCATACTCGGATTTAAGTCCTGGGCGCAGGAGCAGGTAATTGATGAAGTAGTTGCGGTGGTGGGAGCTAACTATGTGCTTCAATCCGACATAGAAACACAGTACATACAATTCAGAATGCAGGGTGGCATCACCGATGCCCGTGCCACGCGATGCCAGATTCTTGAAGAACTCCTCTTTCAGAAGCTTCTTTTAAACCAGGCAGAACTGGATAGTGTTCAGATTACCAACGATCAGGTTGAACAAACCATGGATGCCCGCTTCAGGTATTACATGCAACAGTTTGGCTCGCAGGAAAAATTAGAGCAATACTACAAGAAATCAATGCTGCAACTCAGGGAGGAGTTTAAAACCCCTGTAAGAGAGCAATTAATGGTTGATGAGGTACAGCAGAAGCTCGTAACTGACCTGAAAGTTACACCTTCTGAAGTGCGGGCTTTTTTCAACAGTTTGCCAAAGGATAGCATCCCGATGATCGATACAGAATACGAACTGGGGCAGATTGTAAAGGAACCCGCCATCAATAAGGAAGAGCTCGAAGCGACCAGGGAAAGGCTCAGGACTCTGCGCGACCGCATCATGAAGGGCGAAAGTTTCAATACCCTTGCTGTGCTTTATTCCGAAGATCCCGGATCCTCGAAAAAAAGTGGTGAAGTCGGGCTGATGACCCGTGGAACGCTTCAACCTGAGTACGAAGCCGCTGCCTTCGGACTTAAAAAAGGTGAAATCTCTGAAATAATCAAAACTAAAGCAGGATTCCATATTATTCAGTTGATTGAACGAAGAGGAGAACAGATCAATACCCGCCATATCCTGCTGATACCCAAGATCTCAGAGGTTGACTTAATTAAAGCTTCCAAACTTTTAGATAGCGTTGCAGGACTTATCCGTGATAAAAAGATGACATTTGAGGAGGCTGCACTGAAGTATTCCGATGATCCCGGTAAAATTAACGGGGCCATGATGTTGAATGAGGCAACGGGCAATACCCGTTTCCTGGCAAGCCAGCTTGAACCGAAGATTTTCTTTTCCATCGACAAACTTCAACCAGGAGATATATCAAGGCCAATCTCCATGATGGACCAGGAAGGTAAACAGTCTTTAAACATATACATGCTTAAAACCAGGACCCAGCCGCATCGTGCCAGCCTTAAAGAAGATTATAGCACAGTGCAGGAATGGGCTTTGAACAAAAAGCGGGGTGAAACCATTAATAAATGGATAGGTGATAAAATTTCCAAAACTTATTTCAGGATCAACGAATCATACAATGACTGCAAGTTTCAGCATTCCTGGGAGGTTAAATAATTTTTTAAAAGAAAATAATTGTAATGACAGTATATAAATCAGATGTTGAAGCCATTGATGCCTTTGTTGGCAAATACCGTTTACTGACTGCCGAAATCGGGAAAGTCATCGTCGGCCAGGACGAGGTTATAAAATCGGTGTTAATCTGTATTTTTGGCAAAGGCCACGCTTTACTCGTGGGGGTGCCCGGCCTTGCCAAGACATTGCTGGTCAATACCATATCCCGTTCGCTCGGGCTCACTTACAGCCGGATTCAGTTTACCCCTGACCTGATGCCTTCCGATATTCTTGGTACCGAGATTCTGGATGAGAACCGTCGTTTCCGGTTCCTGAAAGGCCCTGTATTCGCCAACTTTATACTGGCCGACGAAATCAACCGTACCCCGCCCAAAACACAATCGGCCCTGCTCGAAGCCATGCAGGAAAAAGCGGTTACGGTGGCCGGCGAAAGCCATCACCTGATTGAGCCGTTCTTTGTTCTGGCTACCCAGAACCCAATTGAGCAGGAAGGAACTTACCCTTTGCCAGAAGCTCAGCTCGACCGTTTTATGTTCAACATCTGGCTCGACTATCCCTCTTTTAAGCAGGAAATTGACGTCGTCAAAAATACAACCACCGAAAAAACAGCGGAAGCCAGTGTTGTGCTTTCAGGAGAAGAAATTATCTATTTCCAGAACCTGATCCGCCGCATTCCGGTTGCCGACAATGTATATGAATACGCCGTTAAGGTTGCTGCCCGTACCAGGCCAGGCACCGAATTAGCGCATGACTGGGCCAATAAATACCTGACCTGGGGCGCAGGTCCAAGGGCCTCGCAGTACCTGATTATCGGCGCTAAATGCCATGCCGCCATCAACGGTAAGTATTCGCCGGATATTGAAGATGTTCAGGCTGTTGCAACCAGCATTCTCCGGCACAGGATCGTACGAAATTACAAAGCCGAAGCCGAAGGGATCAGCGTGAAGATGATTGTTGATGAGATGCTGAAATAATCCAAAGGTTATTGGCTTACTATGGATCAGATTTGTGATAATTGATTCATACTTTGTAAAATTCATTATAGAATTGAAACTGACTGTCATCCTGAGTCCAGTAAATGCGGGAAAGGATATTTCATTCTTTAAATTTCCGAATCCGGATCTTTAACCAAACTCAATAAACTGCTGATTTTGTCGTTAATGATTTTATACTGCATATTTCAGATTTTAATTTCCCTGATATAAAAAGTACTAATATGGCTTTTCCCCGATTTAACCGAAAACTCTGGTTCGTTATTCCGGCAGTAGTTCTTGCTATCGCTGCAAGCTGGTATTATTTTTCCGGAAATAAAAAAGGTGGGTCAGCCTTAACCGCAAAAGTTGAATTTGGCGACTTCAAAATCAATGTTACCACCACCGGTGAACTTGAAGCAAAAAATTCGGAAAATATCATTGGACCTGCCGGCCTCCGCGAAGTGAGGATTTGGCAGGTAATGATCAGTGACATTATCCCGGAAGGAACAATTGTTGATTCAGGCCAGTACGTGGCCACCCTTGACCGGACTGAAATTACCAACCGGATGAAAGACCTTGAAAGTGAACTTGAGAAGCTTGAGTCCCAATACATAAAAACCAGGCTTGACACTTCAATGGACTTAAGGTCGGCCAGGGAAGAACTAATCAATATGAACTATGCACTCGAAGAGAAGCAAATTACCGTTGATCAGTCAATTTATGAACCGCCTGCAACCCAGCGACAAGCAAAATTAGATCTTGAGAAAGCGCAACGTGCATTTCAACAGGCTCAAAAAAACTATCAGCTTAAGCTTGACAAGGCAAATGCAAATATGCAGGAAGTGTCGGCTTCGTTTACCCAGGCTCAGCGAAGGCTTGAGCAGATTCAGGATGTATTGAAAGGCTTCACTGTTACTGCACCCAAAGCGGGCATGCTCATTTACAAACGCAACTGGGATGGTTCAAAAATGGGAATTGGTGCTACCATGAGCTCATGGGAAAATATTGTTGCCACGTTGCCAAACCTTACGGCTATGATTTCGAAAACCTATGTAAATGAAATCGACATCAGCAAATTAAAGGTAGGTCAGAAGGCTGAGGTTACGATTGATGCATTCCCGGAACGTAAGTATTCAGGACAGGTTACCGAAGTAGCCAATATTGGTGAACAGATGCAGAGTTCAAATGCCAAGGTATTTGAGGTTAAACTCAAGGTGAATGAATTCGATTCGATCCTGCGTCCGGCTATGACCACCAAGAATGTCATCGTTACTTCTGTGATATCTAAGGTTTTATACCTGCCTATTGAAACTGTCCATACGGCCGATAGCATCAGTTTTGTTTACCTTGTAAACAAGAGCATCCGCCGGCAGGTAAAAACCGGACAAACCAACGAAAACCAGATTATTGTTACCAAAGGCCTGAAAAAAGATGATGAGGTTTACCTCTCACCACCTGAGAATTCTGCCGGATGGCGGTTAGAGAAACTTTAAAACCATTTTCCCTGGAACGCAAGCTTTACATACTGGCCATCGCCCTCGAAGCGGTTTTTGCCAATAAGTTCAGGTCGATGCTTACCGCACTCGGTATCATTTTCGGCGTGGCAGCCGTTATTGCCATGCTTGCCATAGGCAATGGGGCCCAGCAGGAAATACTCGATCAGATGAAACTTGTGGGGGTGAATAACATCATCATCATGCCTAAAAGCGAGTCGAAAATGGAAGAAGCTGCCAAAAAGGATGACAAAGGCAAACAGGCAACCAATAAATTTTCACCCGGATTATCGCTCAAGGACGCCGAAAGTATTAAACAGATAATCCCTTCCGTTTCAAAAGTCAGTCCTGAAGTGCTTTATGAAACGCAGATTATGGCTGAAGGTGTGAGTGCCTACGGAAAAGTAAGCGGTGTAACCCCTGATTTTTTCGATGTTTTCAACCTTACGCTTGAACGGGGTGAAATGTTCAACGACGAACAACTCAAATTTGGCAAGGCAGTTTGTATCCTGGGTGCAGGATTAAAAGCCAGATTGTTTCCGAATACCGATCCCATCGGTCAATTTGTGAAATGTGGGAATGTTTGGCTTAAGGTTACAGGCATTCTTGACAACCGGTCTGTTTCAGCCAATCTTACGGAGAACCTGGGTATAAGCGACTACAACAACCAGGTTTACGCACCTATACAAACCATTCTTCTGCGTTATAGAGACCGTTCCGTGGTTACTACAGCCATGATCCGGGGAGGAAGCAGCACGGTTGTTTTCGATGGAGGGATGATGACCTCATCCTCTGGTCCCCAGAGTAGTGATGATGGATCTAATCAGATCGATAAAATTGTGGTACAGGTAACGGAAACCACCTTAATCAACCAGACTTCCGAAGTGATCAAAAGGATGCTTACCCGCCGTCATGCCGGAGTTGATGATTTCGAGATAAAAGTGCCTGAACTCCTGTTGAAGCAGGAACAGCGGACCAAAGATATTTTCAATATTGTATTGGGGGCCATTGCTTCCATTTCACTGATTGTTGGAGGAATCGGGATTATGAACATTATGTTGGCTTCGGTGATGGAACGTACCAAGGAGATCGGTATCCGCATGGCAACCGGTGCTACCCGCCGCGATGTAGTTTTCCAGTTCCTGAGCGAAGCCACCATGATCAGCCTTTCAGGTGGCATCATCGGCATTTTTTTGGGGCTGGCACTGGCAAAGATCATCATGGAACTTACCGGAATCCTTACGATAGTTTCTATCAGTTCAATCGTTATTTCATTCGGGGTTTCTGCCACGGTGGGAATCCTTTTCGGTTATATGCCGGCCAAAAAAGCGGCCATGCAGGATCCGGTTACTTCGTTGCGATATGAATAATTACCCTTTCTACAAAATGAATTGTTACAAGCACATTTTTAATAATTGATAAATCCTTCATAATGAAAAGGATATTCAGAATTATTTCATTGGTATTTTTGATTACCGGGTTTACGTCAGGTCTTACTGCGCAATCCCAAACCCAGGTCCTAAACCTGCCTGAAGTGATCGAAATTGCTAAACGTCAATCACCCGATGCTCTGGCAGCCATGCACCGGTTTCGCAGCAGTTACTGGCAATACCGTAACTATAAAGCCGGACTCATGCCAATGCTTTCACTCGATGCTACCATGCCCAGCTTAAGCCGGAGCATTGAAAAAATTACAACGCCCGAAGGCGATTTCTTTTATGACAGAAACCTCGCAAACTACTCTGCCGGGTTGTCACTTACGAAAAACATCGGCTTTACCGGCGGACAGGTATTTTTAAATTCCAACCTGCAACGCATTGACCTGTTCAACGACAGTACGGTGACTTCTTATCTTTCCTCTCCGTTAAACATCGGGATCCGGCAGCCGATATTTAATTACAATGCGTATAAATGGCTGCGTAAAACAGAGCCTTTGCGCTACGGTGAAGCAGAAAGGCGTTACATAGAAGATGTTGAGATGGTTTCTATTTCTGCAACCGACCTGTTTTTCAGCTTACTTGATGCACAGATAAGGTTAAAGATTCAGCAGTTAAACCAATCAAATAATGATACTCTATACCAGATAGCAAGGGGGCGGTACAACATTGGTACGATTGCCGAAAATGAATTACTTCAGATTGAACTTAGTCTTTTAAACTCAAGATCGGCAGTTGAAAGTGCCAATCTTGATGTGGAGATGAAAACATTTAACCTTCGCTCATTCCTCCGGCTTTCCGAAAATGAAACCATCGTTCTGGTCGCTCCGCAGTCACCACCGGCCCCGGTAATTGATGCGCAGGTGGCTATTACGGAAGCGCGCGGTAACCGTGCCGATGCCCTGGCTTTTGACCGCAGGTTAATTGAAGCTGAAAGTTCGGTAAACAAAGCAAAAGCTGAAAACCGCTTCAATGCGAATCTGTTCGCTGTTTATGGATTGACCCAGACAACCGACAGGCTTGAGAATGTTTACCGCAATCCCCAGGAACAACAGCGCCTCGAATTGGGTTTTCAGATTCCGATACTTGACTGGGGCTATGCCCGCGGCAGAATCAAACTGGCTGAGTCGGAACAGGAACTTCAAAAAACGGCGGTACAACAGGAGATGCTCGATTTTGATCAGGAAATTTTCC